>NZ_CALXFV010000047.1 GCF_944387675.1 uncultured Flavonifractor sp.
CTCCGGCTGGAGGGGCGGCGGGTGGCCCTCACCGCCCTGGTGGATACGGGCAACACCCTCACCGATCCCGCCACCGGCCGGCCGGTGATGGTGGCGGAGGGGGAAAAGGTGGGCGCCCTCTTTCCCGCCGGCCGGGCGCCCACGGCGGAGGAGCTGCGGGACCCGGCGGCCCTGCTGGAGCGGCTGGACCGCCAGGGCTGGCGGGGCCGCTGCCGGCTGCTGCCCTACCAGGCGGTGGGGGTGGAGTGCGGAATGCTGCTGGCCCTCCGGCTGGACGGAGCCAGGGTGGGGGGAGAGGAGTGGAGCGGGCTGCTGCTGGCCCTGTCCCCCACCCGTCTCACCGACGGCGGGGGCTACTGCGCGCTGATTGGAACCTGACGGAGCTGAGAAGGGGGAACTGGAATGGGCTGGAAAACGCGCTGCTACGTGGGCCTGCAGCGGCTCCTGGCCCGGCTGGGCCTGCGCCTGCCGGGCAAAATTATGTACATCGGGGGCAGCGACACCCTGCCGCCCCCTCTCTCCCGGGAGGAGGAGGCGGAGCTGATCGCCTGCCTGGACCGGGGGGAGGAGGGGGTGCGGGCCAAACTCATCGAGCGCAACCTGCGCCTGGTGGTGTACATCGCCCGGCGGTTTGAGAACACCGGGGTGGGGATCGAGGATCTGATCTCCATCGGCACCATCGGCCTGATCAAGGCCATCAATACCTTCCAGCCGTCCAAAAACATCAAGCTGGCCACCTACGCCTCCCGGTGCATTGAAAATGAGATCCTCATGCACCTGCGCAAGACAGCCAACCTGAAAAGCGAGGTCTCCTTTGACGAGCCGTTGAACACCGACTGGGACGGCAACGAGCTGCTGCTCTCCGACATCCTGGGTACCGAGACCGACCTGGTGATGAAGCCCATCGAGGAGGATGTGGACCGGAAGCTGCTGCTGGACGCCCTGGAGAAGCTGGACGGCCGGGAGCGGCAGATCATCACCCTGCGCTTCGGCCTGGATGGCCGGCGCTCCCGCACCCAGAAGGAGGTGGCGGACAGCCTGGGCATCTCCCAGTCCTACATCTCCCGGCTGGAGAAGCGGATCATCGCCCGGCTGAAGCGGGAGATTCTCCGGCTGATGTAGCAAAAATGGCCGCCCTGGGGCGGCCATTTTTGAGGGACGGGGTCAGAAACCCAGGGTGTCCGCCAGATCGTCCTTCATGTGGTCCATCCGCCGGACCGCCTTCTTCGCCATGCGGCGCATGTCGGGGCTTTGCATCCCCCTGGCCGCCACCGCCATGCCGATGGCGGCGCCGGCCAGAACGCCCAGGCCCATGCCCTCCAGAAACGCGTGCTTGGTCATGCTGTGACCCTCCCTTCTTGTACAGGTGTCCGTCCCTATTATTGCCCGAAATACAGAAAAATCCGTTGCTAAAAAATGCGATACCAGTTATAATGAGACACAGGAATGGACGAACGCGTGCGGAGGGTCGGGGAAGGCGCCTGGACCCTTTTTTTGCGTGAGAAAGGAGCGATTGCGTGAAACTGCTGATACGCCAGGGCCGTCTGGTGGACCCGGTGGGGGGCATCGGCGGCGTCATGGATATTCTGCTGGAGGACGGCAAGGTGGCCGTCATCGGCAGCGACATCAGGGAGTCGGACGCGGAGGTGATCGACGCCGGGGGCCTGACGGTGTGCGCCGGCCTGGTGGACATGCATGTACATCTGCGGGAGCCGGGCTTTGAGTATAAGGAGACCATCGAGACCGGGGCGGCGGCGGCGGCCCGGGGCGGGTTTACCTCCATCGCCTGCATGCCCAACACCAAGCCGGCCACCGACACGCCGGAGGTCCTTGACTATGTCAGGCAGAAGGCGGCCGCGGCCTGCGGGGTCCACGTCTGGCCCATCGGGGCGGTGTCCCGGGGGCAGAAGGGGCAGGAGCTCACCGATTTTGAGGCCCTGAAGGCCGCGGGGGCGGTGGCCCTGTCCGACGACGGGGTGCCGGTGCAGAACGCCAACCTGATGCGGGACGGCCTGATCCTGGCCCACCGCCAGAACTTGACCATCCTCTCCCACTGCGAGGACGCGGACATGGTGAAAAACTACGCCGTGAACGAGGGGCGGATCTCCCGGCAGCTGCGCATCAGCGGCCGGCCCGCCATTGCGGAGGAGCTGATGGTGGCCCGGGACGCCATGCTGGCGGAGGAGACGGGGGCGGCGGTCCACATCTGCCACATCTCCACCGCCAAGTCGGTGGCCATTGTCCGGCGGTACAAGCGCAAGGGGGTGCAGATCACCTGCGAGACCTGTCCCCAGTACTTCTCCCTCACCGAGGATGAGATTCTCACCCAGGGGACCATGGCCCGGGTCAACCCGCCCCTGCGCACCCGCACGGATGTGGAGGCCATTATCGAGGGACTGAAGGACGGCACCATTGACGCCATCGCCACCGACCACGCGCCCCACTCCGCCCAGGAGAAGGACCGGCCCCTGACCGAGGCGCCCAGCGGCATGGTGGGTCTGGAGACCGCCCTGGGGGTGACCCTCACCTACCTGTACCACACCAAGGAGCTGCCCCTGTCCGACATCCTGCGGAAAATGACCATCAACCCCGCCTGCATCCTCCGCCTGCCCGCCAAGGGCCGGCTGTCCATCGGGGGGGACGGGGATATGGTCATCTTCGACCCCATGGAGGAGTGGACGGTGGACCCCGCCCGCTTTGCCTCCAAGGGCCGCAACACCCCCTATGCCGGCAGAAAGCTGAAGGGGAAGGTGAAATATACCATCGTGGGCGGCCGGGTTATCTATCAGGACAAGCCCTGACCGCGGGAAATACAGAAATAGAGGAGTTTGAGAAGTATGTCCTTTGATGCGCTGCAAGAGAAAATTATCGCCTGCCAGAACCCCACCGTGGTGGGTCTGGACCCCAAGCCGGAGTATGTCCCCCTGTCCATCCGCCGGGCCTGCTACGCCCAGTACGGTGAGACGCTGGAGGGGGCGGCGGAGGCCCTCTACCGCTTCAACTGCGGGCTGATGGACGCCCTGTGCGGCCTTGTCCCCGCCGTCAAGCCCCAGTCGGCCTACTATGAGCGGCTGGGCTGGCGGGGGATGGAGGTGCTGGAGCGCACCATCCGCTACGCCAAGGAGAAGGGCTTTTTCGTCATCGCCGACATCAAGCGGGGAGACATCGGCTCCACCGCCGAGGCCTATGCCGACGCCTGGCTGGGCGCCGTCAAGGTGGGGGAGCGGGAGCTGAAGGTGTTTGACGCCGACTGCGTCACCCTCAACGGCTACATGGGGGGGGACAGCGTCAACCCCTTCCTGAAGGTGTGCAGGCAGCTGGACAAGTGTACCTTCTCCCTGGTCAAGACCTCCAATCCCGGCTCCGGCGAGCTGCAAAACGTGACTGCCGGGGACGGGGACACCGTCTACGGCCTGATGGCCGACCTCATTGAGAAATGGGGGGCGGGTACCGAGGGGAAGTACGGCTACACCATGGCCGGCGCCGTGGCGGGGGCCACCCACCCCGACGAGCTCAGGCAGATCCGCGCCCGGATGCCCCACACCTTCCTGCTGGTGCCGGGCTACGGCGCCCAGGGCGGCACCGCCGAGGATGTGCAGTACGCCTTCCAGGCCCAGGGCCGGGGGGCCATTGTCAACTCCTCCCGGGGTATCATCTGCGCCTGGCAGAAGACCGGCCAGGACGGCCAGGACTACCAGCAGGCCGCCCGCAACGCCGCCCTCGCCATGCGGGACGACATCTGCCGGTTTATCACCATCGGGTAAGGAGGGACGAGCATGCCCATTGTACAGCGCTGTACCGTGGTGGAGATGACTCCCCTCAACGACAGCACCTGGTGGATGACCCTGGAAGTGGGGAAGCTGGTGGAGGAGCAGGGGCTCCGCGCTGGACAGTTTCTCCACGTGGCCTGCGGGGAGGGCAACCTCCTCCGCCGCCCCATCTCCGTGGCCTATGCTCTGGAGGACGAGCCGGAGAACACCGCCACCCTTATCTTCGAGGTGAAGGGGGCGGGGACCCGCTGGCTCTCCCGGCGGAGAGCGGGGGACGTTGTGGACGTGCTGGGCCCCCTGGGCAACGGCTTTGCCGTGGAGGAGGGGGGCCGTTACCTGCTGGTGGGGGGCGGCATCGGCGTCCCCCCTCTGCTGGGCTACGCCGAGGGCTTCCATAAAAATACCGTGGCCGTGCTGGGCTTCCGGTCGGCGGACCGGGTCATCCTGGCCGACCGCTTCCGGAACTGCTGTAAAGAGATATACCTTTGCACCGATGACGGGAGCATGGGCCGCCACGGCTTTGTGGACGCCCAGGTGCGGGACATTCTTGCAAAGGATAAAAACTTTACAGCTATTTTGGCCTGCGGCCCCAGGCCCATGCTGAAAAGCGTGGCACAGGCGGCGGCTGCGTACGGGGTACCCTGCCAGGTGTCCATGGAGGAGCGGATGGCCTGCGGGGTGGGGGCCTGCCTGGGCTGCGCCATTCAGATGGCCGACGGCACCATGAAGCACGTGTGCAAGGACGGGCCGGTATTTGACGCCGGGGAGGTGGACTGGAATGTGTAAGGTGGATCTGTCCGTCGATCTGGCGGGGGTGCGGCTGAAAAACCCCATTGTGACGGCCTCCGGCACCTTTGGCTTCGGCCGGGAGTACGGCCAGTTTTATGACCTGAGCCAGCTGGGCGGCATCTGTGCCAAGGGTCTGACCCTCCACCGGCGGGAGGGCAATCCGCCCCCCCGCATTGCCGAGACCCCCATGGGCATCCTCAACTCCGTGGGCCTTCAGAACCCGGGAGTGGACGCCTTTATCGCCCATGAGCTGCCCGAGCTGCGCCGCCACGATCTGGCGGTGATCGCCAACATCTCCGGCGACACCCCCGAGGAGTACGGCATCCTGTGCGAGAAGCTGTCGGCGGCGGGGGTGGACATGATTGAGGTGAACATCTCCTGTCCCAACGTGAAGGCCGGCGGCCTGGCCTACGGCACCAGGCGGTCGCTGGCCGCCGAGGTGACCCGGGTGGCCAAGGCCCACGCCGGCGTCCCCGTGATGGTGAAGCTCTCCCCCAACGTCACCGACATCACCGAGATCGCCAAGGCGGTGGCGGACGCCGGGGCGGACGCCCTCTCCCTCATCAACACCCTGCGGGGGATGCGCATCGACGTGAATACCCGCCGGCCCATTTTGAAAAGGAACACCGGCGGCCTGTCCGGCCCCGCTGTGCTGCCGGTGGCGGTGCGGATGGTGTGGGAGGTGGCCAATGCGGTGGACCTGCCCATCCTGGGCATGGGCGGCGTGGCCTGCGGGGAGGACGCGGCCCAGCTGATGCTGGCGGGGGCCAGTGCCGTGGCGGTGGGGACCGCCTGCTTCGCCGACCCCTACGCCCCCCTCAGGGTGCGGGACGAATTGGCCGAACTTGCTTGTAGCCAGGGGCTTGACAAGGTGTCGGACCTGACGGGCGGAGTGCGCCCCTGGTAGGAAGGAGTATCCATGGCGAATACCTATCATGTGTCCTGCTCCCTGGAGCAGTGCGGGGATCTGATCCACAGCGCCATTGTGGACGGCAGCATCACCGGGGAGCTGCTGGACCACTATGTTCTACAGGGTCCCAACGGCCTGAAGTGCGCGGTGATGGTGTATGAAAAGCACTACTGGCGGGCGGGTAACCGCCTGACCCTCACCGTCACCATCGACAATCTCAGCGGCCGCACCCGGGTACACACCATCGGCGGCGGGGGCGGCGAGGGGCTGTTCCGCTTCGACTGGGGGGCGGCGGAATCCTTTGAGGGCGTGGTGGAAGACGCCCTTTCCCCCTACATGCTCTGAGCATGGGGCATACGACTACTTAGCAGAGAGAGCAGGGAAAGACAGACATGACCAGAATCTATCTCATCCGCCACGCGGAGGCGGAGGGCAACCTGTACCGCCGGGTCCACGGCTGGTACGACAGCCTGGTGACCGACAACGGCTACCGGCAGATTTCCGCCCTGCGGGGGCGGTTTGACAACATCCCCATTGACGCGGTATACGCCAGCGACCTGTTCCGCACCAGGACCACCGCCAGGGCCATCTATGTCTCCCACGGGCTGGAGCTGCGCACCCGCCCTGATTTGCGGGAGATCGGTGTGGGGGTCTGGGAGGACACCCCCTGGGGGGAGCTGTCCCACCGGGAGGGGGAGATGCTGTACGAGTTCAACCACAGCTCCCCCAAGTTCCAGGTGGAGGGGGGCGAGAGCTTTGCCCAGGTGCAGAAGCGAATGCTGGAGGCGGTGCGGGACATTGCCCAGTGCCACCCGGACCAGACGGTGGCCGTCTTCTCCCACGGCACCGCCATCCGCTGCCTCCAGGCTGCCATCCGGGGCCTGGGTCCGGGGGAGATGGACGGGCTGGGCCACAGCGACAACACCGGGGTCACCTGCCTGACGGTGGACAAGTACGGCATCTGCCGGCTGGTGTTTGAAAACGACAATTCCCACCTGCCGGAGGAGATCTCCACCCTGGCCCGGCAGAAGTGGTGGAAGTCCCGGGAGAGCAGCCTGGCCGACGCCAACCTGTGGTTTTCTCCCCTGGATATGGAGGGGGAGGGCGGGGCGCGCTACCGGGCGGCCCGGGCCGACGCCTGGCGGGACATTCACGGCCCGGAGGCCCCCTGTGACAGCGAGGGCTTCCAGCAGGACGCCCTGCGCTGCTGGCGTCAGGATCCGCACAAGGCGGTGGTGGCCGCCATGATGGGGGATGCCTTCTGCGGCGTGCTCCAGCTGGATCTGGAGCGCTGGGCGTCGGAGGGGATCGGCTACATTCCCTTTGTGTACATGGCGCCGGAGTACCGGAAAAAGGGGCTGGGCGTCCAGCTCATCGGTCAGGCGGTCTCCGCCTACCGGCCCCTGGGGCGCACCCGGCTGCGGCTGCGCTGCGCCCCGGAGAACGGCGTGGCCCAGCGGTTTTATAAGAAGTACGGGTTTGTAAAGGTGGGGGAGACCCAGGGGGCCGGCGGCGTGCCGCTGGACCTGCTGGAGAAGGACATCGGCTTTGAAGAAACGGATGGGGCAAGATAAGATGAACGGATTTCTGCCCGTCTCCAGGGCGGACATGGAGGAGCGGGGCTGGTACTGGTACGACTTTCTCCTCCTCACCGGGGACGCCTATGTGGACCACCCCTCCTTCGGCCCGGCCATCATCTCCCGGGTGCTGGAGGCGGAGGGCTACCGGGTGGCCATCCTGGCCCAGCCGGACTGGCGCAAGGTGGAGAGCTTTACAGCCCTGGGCCGCCCCAGGCTGGGGGTCATGCTCTCCGCAGGCAACCTGGACTCCATGGTGGCCCACTACACCGCCGCCAGAAAGCGGCGGCATGACGACGCCTATTCCCCGGGAAACAGGGCCGGCCTGCGGCCCGACCGGGCGTCCATCGTCTACGCCAACAAGGTGCGGGAGGCCTTTGGGGACATCCCCCTGGTGATCGGCGGGCTGGAGGCCTCCCTGCGGCGGTTCGCCCACTACGACTACTGGGAGGACAAGGTGCGCCGCTCGGTGCTGCTGGACAGCCAGGCCGATCTGCTGGTCTACGGCATGGGGGAGACCGCCACCCGGGAGATTGCCGCCCGGCTGGCCGCCGGCACCCCCATCGGAGAGATCAGGGATGTAAGGGGGACCGCCTTTCTTGGCGCCGGTCCCGACCAGTGCGCCTATCCCATGGTGGAGTGTCCCTCCTTTGAGCAGGTGCGGGCCGACAAGCGGCAGTACGCCCTGGCCAACCGGATTCAGTATGAGGAGCACGACCCGGTGCGGGGGAGGGCCATTCTCCAGCGCCACGGGGCGCAGCTGCTCATCGTCAATCCCCCCGCCATGCCCCTGACCACGGCGGAGCTGGACTTTGTGGCGGAGCTGCCCTATGTCCGGGAGCCCCATCCCATGTACGACGGCATGGGGGGCGTGCCGGCCATTGAGGAGGTGCGCTTCTCAGTGGCCCACAACCGGGGCTGCTTCGGGGCGTGCAACTTCTGTTCCCTGGCCTTCCACCAGGGACGGATCATCTCCGCCCGCAGCCATGAGAGCGTGCTGCGGGAGGTGGAGGCGCTGACCCGTCACCCCGGGTTCAAGGGGTACATCCACGACGTGGGGGGACCCACCGCCAACTTCCGCCGCCCGGCCTGCGCCAAGCAGCGCAGGGCGGGCCTGTGCCGGGACCGGGCCTGCCTGGCCCCCCGGCCCTGTCCCAATCTGGACGCCGACCACACCGACTATCTGCTGCTGCTGCGGAAGATCCGGGCGGTGCCGGGGGTGAAGAAGGTGTTCATCCGCTCCGGCATCCGGTTTGACTATATGCTCCAGGACAAGAGCGGGGAGTTCTTTGCCGAGCTGGTGAAGCACCACGTCTCCGGCCAGCTGAAGGTGGCGCCGGAGCACTGTGTGGACAGCGTGCTGGACTGCATGGGCAAGCCCCACATCGCCGTGTACGAGCGGTTCCGGCAGAAGTATGAGCGCCTCAACCGGAAATACGGCAAGGAGCAGTATCTGGTTCCCTATCTCATGTCCTCCCACCCGGGCTGTACCCTGGCCGACGCGGTGCGTCTGGCGGAGTGGCTGAACAAGTCCGGCCGCCAGCCGGAGCAGGTGCAGGACTTCTATCCCACCCCCGGCACCCTGTCCACCTGCATGTACTATACCGGCATAGACCCCCGGACCATGGAGCCGGTGTATGTCCCCAGAGACCCCCATGAGAAGGCCATGCAGCGGGCGCTGATGCAGTGGAAGCGGCCGGAAAAGCGGGCTTTGGTGCGGGAGGCCCTCCAGGCGGCCCACCGGGAGGACCTGATCGGCTACGGCAAGGAGTGCCTGCTCCGGCCGGAGCACCGGAAGCCCCCCGCGGGCAAGCCGGGAACAAGCCGGCAGGCGGCGGAGCCGGCCCGCCCCCCCAAACCGGCCAAAAAGCCGGGCTGGGCGGCGGCCAAGCCCAAAAAGAATGCCCGGCCCAGGAAAAAACGAAGCTGAAACCTCCGCCTCCGCCTGGGGAAAGGATACAAAATTTTGCATATTTATCAAAATATGTTGACAGGGCTTTCCAGGTGGGCTATGATATGGAACAAATCGAATACCGCACAATAGAGGCGCGGACTGCAAGAGTACCGCCGGGTGAGGCCTGCCGGCCAGAAGACCCCGTCGGGAAAGGGTATTCCGCCGAAACAGGACCCGGCGCGGCGGCGCGGGCGCTGTTGGGGTGCAGGCAAATAGGCTGCACACTCTCACTTTTGATGGAAAAGTGATGGCGCTATTGGTTTTTGCGAGAGAGCTTCCAGGGGACAGCAATGCAAAGCCGGCGTTGCTGTCCCTTTTTGTGTGTGGAGGGGCGGCATTGTGCAGGTGTTCGGGAGAACAGGGAGGGTGTTTCACCATGAGTCAATTTCTGAACGCGCTGAACAACTTTATCTGGGGTCCGCCCCTCATTGTGCTGATGATTGCCACAGGGGCGTACTTTACCCTGCGCTCCGGGTTCTTCCAGGTGCGCCATCTGGGGTATATCTTCAGCCGCACGCTGGGCCGGCTGTTTCATCAGGACGCCGAGCCGGGGGAGGAGAAGGGCCTTCTGACGCCCTATGAAGCCATTGCCACTGCGGTAGGCGGCTCGGTGGGCTTCGGCAACATCGCCGGCGTGGCCACCGCCGTCACCGCCGGCGGTCCGGGCGCCGTGTTTTGGATGTGGCTGACCGCCTTTCTGGGGATGCTCATCAAGCAGGTGGAGGTGTCGCTGGCGGTCTACTACCGGCGCACCGACGAAAACGGCGTACCCTACGGCGGTCCCACCTACTACATGGAGCGGGGCCTGGGGGAAGAGCGCCACTGGGGCAAGCTGTGGATGCCGCTGGCCTTTGTGTTCGGCATCGGCATTTTCTCCACCTTCTTCATCAGCGCCTCCACCTTCACCACCTCCGAGGTGGTGGCCCAGTCCCTGGGGATTCCCCAGGCCATCGCGGCCCTGATTATTGTGGCCATTCTCTATCTGATGATCTGGGGCGGCGTGAAGAAGCTGGGTCAGATCCTCACCAAGCTGGTCCCTGTGATGAGCCTGTCCTATCTCATCCTGGGTCTGATTATCATCGCCATGCACTATGAGAACATCCTGCCCACTCTGGGCGCCATTTTCAGCCAGGCCTTCTCCGGCACCGCGGCGGTGGGCGGCTTTGCGGGGGCCACGGTTTCCCAGGTCATCTCCACGGGCATGGCCCGCAGTGTGTACTCCAATGAGGCCGGCTGGGGCTCCAGCCCCATGGTGCACGCCTCCAGCAAGACCCGCCACCCGGTTGAACAGGGACTCTGGGGCTCCTTTGAGGTCTTTGTGGACACCTTCATCGTGTGCTCCATCACGGCGCTGACCGTGCTGGTCTCCGGCGAGTGGACCAGCGGAGCCACAAACGCCACCCTGGCCCTCAACGTCTTCACAAACAGCTTCGGCCTTTTTGGAACGGTGGTGCTGACCCTCATCATGATCGTGTTCTCCGTCACCACCTCCGGCGGCTGGTATGTCTACTACGAGGCGGTGCTGCGCCATCTGGCCAAGAACCATCCCCAGATCAAAAAGTACCTGCTGATTCTGTTCAAGTACTTTTACGCCGTGCCGCCCTTCGTGCTCACGCTGTATCTCATCTACGTGGGCGATCTGAGCATCTGGACCCTTGTGGACATCACAAGCGGGATTCCCACCTTCATCAATGTGGCGGTGATTCTCATCCTGTCCGGCCAGTACTTCAAGCTGCTCAAGGACTACAAGGCCCGGTACATGCACATCGGCACGTTGGACCCCAACGCGGTAATCTTTTATGAGGACAAGCCCGAGGTGAAGGCCGCGCTGGCGGCGGAGCAGGGCAAAAGAACATAAGCGGCGGAGCGGTTCGGCCGGGGCAGCGATGTCCCGGCCGCCCTCTGTCCGGAAAGGAGCATGACCATGCGTACCATCTATTACGGCGGACAGGTCTATACAGGCAGCCTGCCTCTGGCGGAGGCGTTTGCCGTGGAGGACGGCCGCTTTGTCTTTGCCGGTACCAGCCGGGAGGCGCTGACCCTGGCGGAGGAGGGCGGAATGCTGGTGGATTTGCAGGGCCGCTTTGTCTGTGCGGGGTTCAACGACTCCCACATGCACCTGCTCAGCTACGGCTACGCCCTGCAGGTGGCCGACCTGTCGTCCAACACCGGCTCCCTGGCCCAGGTGCTGGAGACCATGCGGGCGTTTTTGAAGGAGAAGGGGTTTGCCCCCGGCCAGTGGGTGCGGGGCCGGGGCTGGAACCACGACTATTTTACCGACGAGTCCCGCTTCCCCAACCGGCACGACCTGGACCAGGTGAGCACCCGGCACCCGGTGTGCATCATCCGCACCTGCGGCCACACCTGCGTGGTGAACACCAAGGCGTTGGAGCTGATCGGCGTCACGGCCGATACCCCCCAGCCGGAGGGCGGCTGCTTTGAGCTGGGCGAGGACGGCAAGCCCAATGGCGTGTTCCGGGAGAACGGGATGGAGCTGGTCTACGCCAAGCTGCCCCGCCCCGGGGTGGAGGAGCTGAAGGCCATGCTGCTGGACGCCCAGGCTCACCTCAATTCCTATGGCGTCACCTCCTGCCAGACGGACGACTTTACGGTGTTTGCCAACGTGGACTGGCACGACATTATGGCGGCCTACCGCCAGCTGGAGGCGGAGGGCAGGATGACCGTGCGCATGGCCCAGCAGGCCCAGCTCACCACGGTGGAGGAGCTGGAAGCCTTTTTGGCCGAGGGCTACAACACCGGCTGGGGGGACGAGTGGGTGAAGGTGGGTCCGCTGAAGATCCTGGGGGACGGCTCCCTGGGCGCCCGCAGCGCCTACCTGAGCCGGGACTACGCCGACAAGCCCGGCGACCGGGGCATTCCCATCTACACCCAGCAGCAGTTTGACGCCCTCATCGGCTGCGCCAACCGCCATGGCATGCAGGTGGCGGTACACGCCATCGGCGACGGCATTCTGGATCGGGTGCTGCGCGCCTACAAGAAGGCCCTGGCGGAGAACCCCCGGGCGGACCACCGCCACGGCGTGGTCCACTGCCAGATCACCCGCCCCGACCAGCTGGCGGACTTTGCCGCCCTGGAGCTGCACGCGTATATCCAGCCCATTTTCCTGGACTATGATATCCATATGGTGGAGCAGCGGGTGGGACCCCAGCTGGCCTCCACCAGCTATGCCTTCCGCACCCTGATGGATTCCGGCGTCTGGACCTCCTCCGGCACGGACTGCCCGGTGGAGCTGCCCCGGGCGCTGGCCTGCATCCAGTGCGCGGTCACCCGCTGCACCCTGAAGGACCGGGCGGGACCCTATCTGCCGGAAGAGGCCCTGACCGTGCAGCAGGCGGTGGACAGCTACACCATCCACAGCGCCCACGCCACCTTTGAGGAGGGGTGCAAGGGGCGCATCGCGCCGGGCTGCCTGGCGGACTTTGTGGTGCTGGGGGACAATCCCTTTGATACGGACCCTTACGCCATCGGGGAGATTCCCGTCCTGGCCACCTACGTGGGGGGACGCTGCGTCTACCGGGCGGGGGAGTAGCGGGCCGCGCCCGCGGGGGCATCGGGTCCCCTCCGGAGGCGGCCGGCCCGGACAAGCGGTATGCCACGCATTTCACAGGCTCCGGGGGGCGCTGCGCGAGCGGCGCCCCCCGGTTTGCGCGCCGGGCTACGGGGCGGGCGGATGCCGCCCCGGGATTCCGCAGGTCCACAGTCCCTTGACCAGCACCAGAAAGAGGGGGGCCAGAAACATGCCGGCCACCCCCAGAAGCCGGAAGCCCACATACAGCCCCGCCAGGGCGGCCAGAGGGTGGAGTCCCACCTGGCCGCCCACCAGCCGGGGCTCCAGCAGGCCGCGGGTCAGGATGACCACCCCGCACAGCACCAGCAGCCCCGCCCCCAGAAGAGGGTAGCCCCCCAGCAGGGCGCCAGCGGCCCAGGGGACCAGAATCACCGCCGCGCCGAAGAGAGGCAGCGCGTCCAGCAGGGCGATCAGCCCCGCCAACAGCAGGGCCGGTTCCACCCGCAGCAGCAGCAGCCCGGCGGTGAGCACCCCGAAGGTGAGGAGCATGAGCAGCAGCTGGGCCTTGAGCCAGCCGCCCAGCGCCCCCTTCAGCTCCCGTCCCAGCCGCCCCAGGGTGTCCCGCCAGGGGGGCGGCAGCAGCCGCTCCGCCCAGCCGGCCAGCTCCGGCCGGCAGGCGCTCATCAGGTAGGTGGCCAGCAGCGCGGTGAAGAGGGAGAGCAGGAGGGAGGGCAGGGCGGAGGCCATCCGCCCGGCCAGGGCGGTCAGCTGCGCATACAGCCTGGCCGGCCAGCCCGCCCCCTGGGCCGCCAGGGCGTCCAGCGCGGCGCCCACCGGCTCCTGGAGGGGGAGGGGAAGGGCCACCAGAAACCGGTAGAGCCGCCCCTCCAGCTCCCCGGCCAGATCGGGCAGCCCGGCCATCAGCAGGGGCAGCCGGTTGAGCAGCACCGCAAGCTCGTACCCCACCCGCCAGGCCAGCGCCCCCATCCCGGCCAGCAGACCGCCCGCCAGTCCCGCCGTACACAGCCCCGCCGCCCAGCGGCGGCTCAGGCCCAACCGGCGGGTGAGCAGGCCCACCGCCGGCTCCAGCAGGGCCGACAGCCCCAGGGCCGCCAAAAAGGGCAGCAGCCAGGTCAGCGCCGCCCAGGCCGCCAGCCACACCCCGCCCGCCAGCAGCGCGGCGTATGCCAGCTGAAGCAGCAGGTGTACAGGTCTCCGCTCCGGCATACCGGTTCCTCCCTCGGCTGATATGTATAAAATGACGAAAAACGGGGAGCGGGGCCGGCGGGAAATCGGCAGGCTGCGGGTCCGCCTGCCCTTGCGGCCGGAGGCGGTGATGTGCTACAATAGACCACATGACACAGACAAATGGCTTTCTGATATGGACAGTGGCGGGGAGGTTGCCATGGGAAAGAGACCAAACTACTTTATTGTGGAGGCAAGCGCGCTGCCGGAGGTGTTTTTGAAGGTGGCGGAGGCCAAGCGCCTGCTGGAGACCGGCGAGGTGGACACGGTGAATCTGGCGGCCCGGCAGGTGGGCATCAGCCGCAGCGCCTTTTACAAGTACAAGGACGCGGTGCGCCCCTTCAACGACATGCTCCACGGCCGTATCGTCACCTTTCAGATTCTGCTGAAGGATGAGCCGGGGGGATTGTCCTCGGTCCTGCGTATTTTTGCCCAGACCGGCGGGAATATTCTCACCATCAACCAGGCCATACCGGTCAACGGCTGCGCGGCGGTGACCATTGGGGCGGAGACCTCCGGACTTCAGATTCCCCTGGAGGAGCTGCTGGAGCAGGTGCTGGGGCAGCAGGCGGTGCTGCGGTGCGAGATATTGGCGGGCTGAGGAGCCCGGTGAAGAGAAAGGAGAGCATAGCATGGTGAACGTGGCGATCCTGGGCTTCGGCGTGGTGGGTTCCGGCGTGGCGGAGGTACTGGCCACCAACGGCCCCCACATCGACCGGAAGGTGGACGATCTGATCCGCCTGAAATATATTCTGGATGTGCGGGACTTTCCCGACAGCCCTTTCGCGGACAAGGTGGTACACGATTTCAGCCTCATTGAAAACGACCCGGAGGTTAACATTGTGGTGGAGACCATCGGGGGGGCCAAGGTGGCCCTGGACTTTACCCGCCGGGCGCTGGCGGCGGGCAAGAGCGTGGTCACCTCCAACAAGGAGCTGGTGGCCGAGCACGGCTGCGAGCTGCTGCGGCTGGCCCAGGAGCACGGGGTCAGCTATCTGTTCGAGGCCAGCGTGGGGGGCGGCATCCCCATCATCCGGCCCCTGAACCAGTGCCTGGCGGCCAATGAGATTGAGGAGCTGTGCGGCATCCTCAACGGCACCACCAACTATATCCTCACCCGGATGATCCGCGCCGGGCTGAGCTTCGACGCGGCGCTGAAGGAGGCTCAGCAGAACGGCTATGCCGAGCAGGACCCCACCGCCGACATCGAGGGCCACGACGCCTGCCGGAAGATCTGCATCCTGGCCTCCCTGGCCTTCGGGCGCCACGTCTATCCCCGCCAGGTACCCACCCAGGGCATCACCGCCGTGACCCTGGCGGACGTGGCTTACGCCGAGTCCTGCGGGAAGAAGATCAAGCTGCTGGGCCGGGCCATCCACCGGGCGGACGGGAAGGTGTGCGCCTATGTGGCCCCCCATCTGGTGGATGGGGAGGACCCCCTGGCGGGGGTGGAGGACGTGTTCAACGCCATCACCGTGAAGGGCAACGCCATCGGAGACGTGATGTTCTACGGCCGGGGGGCCGGCAAGCTGCCCACCGCCTCAGCGGTGGTGGCCGACGTCATCGACGCGGCCAAGCACCGGGACGAGAAGAAGCGGATGTTCTGGAGCGAGGGCGGGGAGGATGTGACCGTCTCGCCCGACGGACTGGAGAGCGCCTGGTATGTCCGGGTGGAGGGGACGGCGGAGCAGGTCAAGTCCGCCTTCCCGGAGCGGACGCTGCTGGCCCGGGCCGGGGCGCCGGCGGGGGAGTTCGCCCTGGTGAGCGTGGCCATGACCCGCGCCCGCCTGGAGGAGCGTCTGGCCGGTCTGAAGACCTGCTCGGTCTTCCGGGTGCTGGATTGACCAGCCCCGCCGCCTCGGCATAGGATACCACAGCGGGCGGCAGCAATAGATTTTCCTTGATTTAGGGGGTACAAACACCAATGGGACTCATTGTACAAAAATTCGGCGGCAGCTCCGTTGCGGACGCGGACCGCATCCGCAACGTGGCCCGCATCATCACCGAGACCTATCGCCGGGGCCACAGCGTTGTGGCGGTGCTCTCCGCCCAGGGGGACACCACCGATGATCTGATCGCCAAGGCCGCGGAGATCAATCCAAACGGCTCCAAGCGGGAGATGGATATGCTCCTGTCCACCGGCGAGCAGATCTCCTGTTCCCTGTGCGCCATGGCCATCGAGGCCATGGGCTATCCCGTGATCTCCCTCACCGGCTGGCAGGCCGGCTTCCGCACCAACTCCTCCTACGGCGACGCCCGGATCAAGCGGGTGGACACCGAGCGGGTGCTGGCCGAGCTGGACAAGAAGGCCATCGTCATTGTCACCGGCTTCCAGGGCATCAACAAGTATGACGACATCACCACCCTGGGCCGGGGGGGTTCGGACACCTC
>NZ_CALXFV010000048.1 GCF_944387675.1 uncultured Flavonifractor sp.
GGTTTTCCCCATTCCCTTTGAAAGAAAATCCGGCTACACTATCCTCAGACAGGAGGGGTCCCATGAACGAGTGCATTCTGGTGGTGGATGACGATGCCGAAATTGTCAGAGCCATCGCCATTCTGTTGGAAAAAGAGGGCTACCGGGTGCTGAAGGCCTACAATGGTATGGAAGCCCTGGAGCTGGCGGTGGAACCGGAGCTGCGGTTGATTCTGATGGACGTGATGATGCCCAAGCTGGACGGGTTGTCGGCGGTGCTGAAAATCCGGGAACGGCGCAACCTGCCCATCCTCATCCTCAGCGCCAAGAGCGAGGACACCGATAAAATTCTGGGGCTCTCCATGGGGGCCGACGACTACATTTCCAAACCCTTCCACCCCCAGGAGCTGGTGGCCCGGGTGCGCAGCCACCTGCGGCGGTATACCCAGCTGGGCGATGTAAATACCGCTGTCCAGGCCGGAGAAATCCGCAACGGCCGGCTGTGCTACCAGCCGGAAGAGCGGGTGCTGCTGGCCGACGGCGAGCCGGTGCGTCTGACCGCCACGGAGCTGAAAATCGTGGATTTGCTGATGCGCAACGTGGGACGCATTTTCCCCGCCGAAGAGATCTACCGCCGGGTGTGGGGGGAGGAGCCCTACGCCACGGAGAATACGGTGATGGTCCACATCCGGCGGATTCGGGAAAAGATCGAACTCAACCCAAAGGAACCGGAATATTTAAAGGTGGTGTGGGGAATTGGATACAAAATCGAGAAGCATTAAGCCCGCCCTAACCCTTCTGGCCTTTGTGCTGGGGATGAGCCTGCTGCTGTACAGCGGGGCGGCCTGGCTGTTCCTTTTTACCAGTACCAGTCCCAGCACCCGGGTCAGCCTGATGGATGCCTTCCAAGCTGACTACCAGAATACCTCTCTCTTCCGCCGTGTCCTGGGAGAGGACCTCTACGCGCTGCTCCACTATGCCACCAGCACAGAGTACTATTCCAGCGCACCCCTGGCGGAGGACGACACAAACCTGCTCTACCATGTGGAAAAGGACGGCCGTCTCCTGGCCTCCAACACCACTGCCGACCTCTCCGCTCCGGACGGTCTGCCTGAGGGCTACAATTTTCTCTTGATTTTTAACGGAGAGACCGCCTCCATCTGGAAGGACGGCCAAGAGATAGACGTGTACGGCGACGGCTTCTACCGCGGCTGGGAGGAGGACTGGTACGTTCCCGGCTACGCCAACGGAAGCACCCACGAGGAGGCGGACTATGCACAGGTGATGGTCTGTCTGGCAGCGGCAAAGGAACCGGCAAACTATACGGTAACCTACGGTCCCTATAGCATCGTGCAGGATTCGGCCCGCATACGCACGCTCCTCATCTGGCTGCTGCTGGTGCCGCCTGTGGCGGGAGCCGCCCTGTTGATCTGGTATATCCTCTGGCGCAGATACAAGCGGCGGGCCGACCAGGCCATTGCCTGGTTCACCGGCCACATCTGGCTGGAGATCAAGCTGACGCTGCTGCTCCCCCTGACCTGGCTGTGGGTAAACTCCATTGTGGCCTGTATCAATTCCTTCCTCCAGAGCAACTACACCCTGCTGCCCTGGTGTCTGGCCACATTGCTGCCCCTCTGGTGGTCCTACTTCATATGCAACGATTTGCGGTATAATTTCGGCCAGCTGCGCACCCACAGCTTTTGCGCCGCCTGCGTCCGGCTGTTCCGGCGGCAGGCGCTGTCCTGGTCCGTCCAGCGGCGGATGGACCGGCGCCCGGTGCTCCAGTTTGCCCTGTGTGTTCCCTTCTTTCTGGTGTGGCTGGCCCAATTTCCCGCCCTCTACCAGCGCTTCTATATCGGCTTTCAGCCTCTCCTGCTGGTCATCCTCTTTCTGGGAGGCGTGGCTCTCATCGCCGCCCAAATCAGGTTGATGGCGGCCAACCGCAGGGCCACGGCGGATGTGGACCGGCTGCTCACCCACATTCAGGCCGCCGGGTCGGGCCAGCCCACAGGGAAGCTGGAGCTGCCGGAGGATTCCGACCTGCGGGAGGCGGCCGCCAGCCTGGCGCATATGGAGGACGGGCTGCGCACCGCCCTGATGGAGCAGATGAAAAGCGAACGGACCAAAATTGAGCTGATTGCCAATGTCTCCCACGACTTGAAAACCCCCCTCACCTCCATTGTCAGCTATGTGGAGCTGCTCCAGCAGGAGGAGGATCTGCCGGAGCATGTGCGGGACTATGTCCGGATCCTCTCCGACAAAACCCAGCGGCTCCAGACCATGGTGCGGGATGTGTTTGATGTAAGCAAGGCGGCTGCCGGAAGTTTGCCAGTCTCTGTAAAGGTAATTGACTATACCAAACTCCTGCGGCAGACTTTGGCGGATATGAACGAGGAGATTGAAGCTGCTCCTGCCTCTCTGCGGCCCACCCTGCCGGAGGAGCCGGTATGGATTGAGGCCGACGGGGACCGGTTGTACCGGGTGTTTCAGAACCTCATCGGCAACGCCCTGAAGTACGCTCTGGAGGGTTCCCGGATCTACCTGGAACTGAAAACTGCGGACGGACAGGCGACTGCCGTCATCCGCAACATCTCCCGGGATGAGCTGCCCCAGGGAGTGGATCTCACCGAGCGGTTTGTCCGGGGGGACGCCAGCCGCACCGACGGAGGCAGCGGCCTGGGCCTGTCCATCGCCCGCACCTTTACCGAGGCCTGCGGCGGCAGCTTTACCCTGACCACCGAGGCCGACCTGTTCACCGTTCAGGTCTCCCTTCCTCTCACCAGAAAGCGCCCGGCGGAGGAGCCGCCGGCCAGATAGGCAGAAAGACAGCGGCGGGGCCGTCCCATTGTCGGATGGCCCCGCCGCTTTATTGACATGTCAATATTCCTATATTAAAATAAGCACACAGATCTCTACCGAAATGAGGCGAAGCACATGGACTCTCTTCCCCCCAATCCCCTGGGCAGCGCCCCCATCAACCGGCTGCTGCCCAAATTTGCCATTCCGTCGGTCATCGCCTTCCTGGTGACCTCCCTGTACAACATTGTGGATCAGATTTTCATCGGACAGGGCGTGGGCTATCTGGGCAATGCCGCCACTACTGTGGCGTTCCCCTTTGTCACCGCTTCCACCGCCATCGCCCTGCTGATGGGCATCGGAACCGCCGCCAACTTCAACCTGAACCTGGGAGCGGGCCGGCGGGAGACCGCCCGGGCGGTGGCGGGGACCGGCCTGGTGGTGCTGGCGGGGCTGGGGGTACTTCTGGGGCTGGCAGCCTATTTCCTCCGGGCGCCTCTGCTCGCTTTCTTCGCCGCCACGCCCGACGTGTTTCCCTACGCCATGACCTACACCGGCATCATCGCCTTCGGCCTGCCCATGGTCACCTTCACCACCGGGGCCAGCACCATGATCCGGGCGGACGGCAGCCCATCCTATTCTATGTTCTGCACCCTGTCCGGGGCGGTACTCAACACCATTCTGGACCCCATCTTCATTTTCGGGCTGGACCGGGGAGTGGCGGGAGGCGCCCTGGCCACGGTGATCGGGCAGGCGGTGTCCCTGGTGCTGGTACTGGTCTATCTGCTGCGCACCAGGCTGCGCACCCTGCCCCTCACCCGGGCCGATCTGCGACCCCAGCCCCGGCTGCTCAAGGCCATCTTCGCCCTGGGCATGGCCCCCTTCTTCAACCAGATCGCCATGCTCCTGGTGCAGGTGGTACTCAACAATACCCTCACCTACTACGGCGCCCTGTCCCGGTACGGCTCCGACATTCCACTGGCCTGCGTTGGGGTTATTTCCAAGGTCAACACCCTGGTATTGGGCTTTACCATCGGCATCTCCCAGGGCTGTCAGCCTATTTTCAGCTTTAACTACGGCGCGGGCAAGTACAGCCGGGTGCGGGAGGCCTACCGGAAGGCCCTGAGTGTTGCAACTCTCATCTGCTGCGTGGCCTTCCTCTGCTTCCAGCTCTTTCCCCGGCAGATTGCCGCCATTTTTGACGCCTCCGGCTCGGAGCTGTATTTCCAGTTCTCCGAGCGCTATTTCCGCATTTTCATGCTGATGACCTTCGTCAACGCGGTGCAGCCCATTACTTCCAACTTTTTTACCTCCATCGGCCAGGCGAAAAAGGGGATTCTCATCTCCCTCACCCGTCAGGTGCTCTTCCTCATCCCCCTCATCCTTCTCTTCCCCCTGCTGTGGGGGATTGACGGAGTGATGTACGCCGGACCCATCGCCGACAGCGCGGCACTGGCGGCGGCTTTCCTCCTCACCCGGCGGGAGATGCGGCGCATGCCCGCCGAGGACAGGCTGTCTCAGAAGTAAAGCGCGGGCTGGCGGGGCTCCTTCAGCGCCCCCTCCAACCTGGAGCGGGTGGCCAAAAAGGCCTCCGAGCGAACCGCCCGGCTGCCGGTGGGACAGGCCCGCACACAGGCCAGACAGCGCAGGCAGCGCTCCGGGTCGGTGCGGACGGGGGTCTGAGGGGCAATAGCCTCCACAGGGCAGGTTCGGACGCAGGCGCCGCAGCCCACGCAGCGGTCGTCCCCCTCCGGATAGAAGGGCGCCCGCTGAAAGCTCCGATAGGGGCGCTTCCCCGGCAGAGCGGGACTGCTCCAGTCCGGACGGGCCAGCTTGTCCGCCGCACCCCGCCCCAGCGCCCGGGCGGCCTCCAGATCAGCCCCGCTGGGCCGGCCCGCCCCGATATGTTCCGAGAAGGTGTGGGGCGCGATGAATTCCCCCGCCGCCGCAACCCGGAAGCCCCGGGCGTCACACAAGTCGGCCAGCTCCAACAGGGCGTCATCAATGGCCCGGTTGCCGTACACCGCCAGCAGCACTGCCGGGGTACGGGTCCCCGTCAGGCCGGCCAGCAGGTCCCCCACCTCAGGCACCCGGCCATAATAGACCGGCACACCCAGCACCAGCACCTCCTCCGCCCCAAAACTTCGCGGCTGCCGCCGGGTTTCAGGCCGGGTCAAATCCCACGCCTCCGGGGCGGAACTCATGGCCCCGGCCACCGCCTCCACATAGGCACGGGTCCCGCCGGTTGGACTGAAACAGGCAGCAGTTACCTTTCCATGGAAATACATCGCTTTTTCTCCCTTCTTCTGCTTCTTTGCTGAATGCAGCCTGAGCAGTGTTTTCCGCCAAGCGCCTGTGGGCGCGAGACTTTTTCCATAAACTGAGGGCAAAGCCGCGGATGCGGCTTTGCCCTGAGGCTGTCGAAAAAGTGGCAGAGCCACTTTTTCGAATGGGATGCAGGCCGCTACGCGCAGGATTTGTCCGTCTGCAGCGGACAAATCCCACACTTGCGGCCTGAGCAGTGTTTTCATCCACGCACATGTCGCGGCTGAAAACAGATTTCCACTTCCTTCGCGCCTGCGGGCGCGAACTCTGCGAGGCTCCCTGCGGGGGAGGTTTTTCGAGAAGCTGAGAGGGCAAAGCCGCAGATGCGGCTTTGCCCTTACCAATGATAGCGATAAATTTTTTCAGACCCGCCGCCCCCGGTGGGCGCCCGGTCCACAAACTCCCAGCCCAGCTTCTCGTAATAGCCGTCCAGCTTGGTGATAAGATACAGGCAGTCATACCGGCCCAGCGCACGCACCGCCTCGATACTGGCCCGCTGCAGCTGCTGGCCGATGTGCTTGTTGCGGTACGCATCCTGCACATACAGCGTGGCCATCCACGGGGACAGATCCTGCCGGGTCTTCAGGTCATTGAGCCACAGAGACACCACGCCCACCGGCTTCCCGTCCTGAACCGCCACCAGCATCTGGGGTACCGTGTTCCGCTGAGAGGCATACCGGGTGCGGTAGACAATCTCCTCCAGGGTATACCCATCCCCTTTGGCCCACTCCTCCCACAACCAGCGGGAGACCTCCTCCATAAACTCCGGCGCGTCCGCCAGGTTGACAATCCTGGTCTCATCCGCCATAATACGCTCCCCCTTTCCCATGCTGCTTCCACTGCTTCCATTATAGCGGACAGCAGCAGCCGCCGTCAAGGGGATGGGGTGCGCTCAGCTGCGGTCGGCCCGGTACAGGGGGCGATATCCCCCCTCCGTCACCGCCACAGCCTGCTCCATCTCCTCCGGCCACCCGCCCGCGGGGCAGGGGTACTCCCCCCCATACCGCACGCAGGTGCCGCAGCTGCTGCTCAGGTCCCGGGGGACGGGCATCAGCCGGGCCTCCACTCCCTGCCTTTCGCAGTCCTTTTTGAACCGCATGGCCCCAAAGTGGGAGTAAAAGGTGGCGATATAGACCATATCACTTGCTCAGCGTCAGGGTATAGATCCCGTCAGCCTCCGCCACCGACACCTGGCAGCCCTGGTGCTGGGCATAGCGGGTTACATTCTCCCGGGCGGTAGGGTTGTCCACCATCACCCGGCAGGGCAGTTCCCCCGCCGACACGGCTTTGCGGGTCAGCATCACAGGCTCGGGGCAGGACAGCCCCCGGGCATCCACCAGTTTCATGCTCATTCTCCTCTCTTCTTTCCAAAGGTATTGCAGCAGGCGATAACTGCCACCACGGCGATGCCCAGAAGCACCGCGATTCGCCCATTGGCGGTGGGACCCTCCCCGCTGGAGGCAAGACCGAAATTATGGGCAAAGGCAGCCCCCGCCACCAGACCGATCACCGTAATGGCGCTGTCGGTGTTGCCCTCTCCGGCCAGCACCAGCTGGCGGAGGGGACAGCCTCCCAGCAGTACGCAGCCAAAACCCACCAGCAGCATGCCCAGGGCGTTCCACAGTCCGTCGGTGTGGGCCACAGCCTGCCCGGCCAGGCCCAGCTTGAAGTAGGCGGTGGGGGTGACACCGGTGAGAATCAGGTTGCAAACCAGAGCGCTGGCAAAAATGGCCACAAAGCCCGCCAGCAGCTTCCACTCCCGAAACAGCACCACATCCCGGATACCCCCCACCATGCACAGCCGGGTGCGCTGCGCCAGGGCGCCCACCACCAGTCCGGCAGCCAGGCTGGCCAGAACCGCCGCGTGCTGGGCGCCAGGGCCGCCGCCGGCCTCTGTAAAGTGGATAAACGCAGGCGCGGCCAACAGCAGCACCAGCAGCACCACCTGCACCACCGGCAGCACCCGGCCCTCCAGGGCGGGCAGCTTGTAGGTGCGGCCCAGGGAGTAGCCCCGGGTCAGGAAAAATACACCCAGCAAAATGCCGCACACGAAGCCCACCAGGCCCAGCACCGCATTGAGATCGCCGCCGGCCAGACGCAGGATCATACGGAAGGGGCAGCCCAGAAACATCAGGCAGCCGATCATCACAAAAAAGCCCAGCACAAACCGGGTCACCGGGGCGCTCCCCCCCTTGGAGCCGAACTCCCCCCGGAAGCTGGCCAGCAGGAAGCTGCCCAGCACCAGGCCGATGATCTCCGGGCGGATGTATTGCACATTGGCCGCCCCGTGCAGCCCCAGCGCCCCCGCCGTGTCCCGCAGGAAGCAGGCAATGCAGAAGCCCATGTTCAACGGGTTGCCCAGTACCACCAGCACCGCCGCAATGACGCCGATGACCAGTCCGGCCAGAATGATTCCGGCCTTCTCCTGTTTGAAATCCATATCTCTCTCCTCCTGTCTGTTACTCTGATGTGAGTATACCGGAGGTTGTGAGGGATTTCCAATAGTAAGTATTGATATATTTAATCATTCTATTTGAATTTCCAATAATTATGCGGTAAAATGGAGAAAAAGGGGGGCATTGATATGGACGCCATTTATCTGGACAACGCCTGTACCTCCTTCCCTAAGCCGAAGGCGGTACCCCGGGCTATGTATGAGTACCTGTGCCAGGTGGGGAGCAACGTCAACCGGGGCTGCTATCAGCGGGCCTACCGGGTGGAGGAAACGGTATATGAGACCAGGCAGCTGGTATGCGGGCTGTTTGGGGGCGGGGACTGCCGCAGCGTGGTGTTCACCAAAAACATCACGGAGAGCTTGAACGTACTGCTCAAGGGGTTCCTCAGACCGGGGGATCACGTGATCGTCTCCGCCATGGAGCATAACGCGGTGATGCGCCCTCTGGTCCAGCTGGAGAAGCAGGGGGTGGCCTTCACCCGAGTTCCCTGCGATGAGACGGGAAGGCTGGACCCCGCCGGGCTGGAGGGCTGCCTGCGCCCCAACACCCGGGCAGTGGTGATGACCCACGCCAGCAATGTGTGCGGCACGATGCTGCCCCTGGCGGCGGTGGGGGAATTCTGCGCACTGCACGGCCTGCGGTTTTTCGTGGACAGCGCCCAGACCGGCGGCGTGTTTCCTCTCCACATGGGCGAGATGCACATCGACGCCCTGGCCTTCACCGGCCATAAGGGGCTGCTGGGGCCTCAGGGAATCGGTGGGTTTGTGCTGGGCGGCGGGCTGGAGGGGGAGCTGGAGCCCCTGCTCTCCGGCGGCACGGGGAGCGTCAGCCACCTGGAGGAGCTGCCCGACTTCCTGCCCGACCGGTTTGAGCCGGGTACTCCCAACCTGCCCGGCATTGTGGGACTTCACGCCGCCCTGCACTGGCTGAAAGAGACCGGAATGGACAGCGTGCGGGAGCACGAGCTGGCCCTCACCCGCCGGTTCCTGGAGGGGCTGCTCGCCCTGCGGGGAGCAGGACTGCCCTTGCGTATCGTGGGCCGGGAGGATATCGCGTGCCGTACCGGCGTGGTATCCATCCAGACTTTGGACCGGGACATGGCGGAGGTGGCCTGCCGCCTGGACGAGGAATACGGTATCATGACCCGCGTGGGACTCCACTGCGCCCCCTCCGCCCACAAAACCCTGAACACCTATCCCGCCGGCACCATCCGCTTCTCCTTCGGCTGGAGCAATACGCCGGAGGAGATTGACCGGACGCTGGAGGTATTGGAAAAACTGCTGAGGGAGCGGCCCGGCCTATGGATATGAAGCAGCTCCAGTCCTTCGCCGCAGTTGTAACCTACCGGAGTTTTACCAAGGCGGCGGAAAAGCTCTACCTCTCCCAGCCCACCATCAGCACCCACATCCGCCTGCTGGAGGAGGAACTCCACTCCTGCCTCATCATCCGTACCAAGCGCACCGTGGAGGTCACGCCCCGGGGGCAGGAGCTATATGAGTGCGCCCGGGATATTCTGAGCCTGCGGGACAACCTGATCCGCCGGTGGACGGAGGAGAAGAACCGCACCATCCAGCTGGGCGCCTCCACCATTCCCTCGGCCTACATCCTGCCGGAGATCCTGCCGGACTACGGGCGGCTCCACCCGGAGGTCTACTTCACCATCCACCAGAGCGACAGCCAGGGGGTGGCCGACGGTATCCTCAACGGCAGCTTTGACCTGGGCCTGGCTGGGATGGAGATAGACCATAAGCAGCTGGCCTGCGTCCCCTTCTACCAGGACCGGATGGTGCTCATCACCCCGGTAACCCCCCACTTTCTGGCCATGAAGGAGCAGGAGGAGGTCCCCCTGGACAGCCTGCTGCGGGAGCCCATCATTCTGCGGGAACAGGGCAGCGGCAGCCGGAAGAGCGCCCAGCGCTTCCTGGACAGCGCCGGTATCCGGGAGGAGGAGCTGAACGTCACCGCCCGGATCAACGATCAGGAGTCCATCAAAAATCTGGTGGCCGGCGGCCTGGGCGTATCCATTCTCTCAGAGCGGGCTGCCCGCAACTTTGCCGAGGAGAAGCGGGTGCTTCTCTTTGAGCTGCCGGAGTCCACTTCCAGGCGGTATCTCTATCTGCTTTTCCGCAAAAATTTTATCTTGAAGTCCTACATCCAGGCCTTCTGCGACCACATTAAAAAACGCTATGCCCCCACCCTGGGGCAGACCGGACGGCTTTCCCGGTAAAGTCCCGGCGCCGTCCCCGCCCCGGCAAACCGCCTTTGAACCGCCTGTCTCCCTGTTTGGCCGCAGGCTCTGATCTTCTTTTATCGGAACCACATGGGCATCTCATACTTGAAGGTGCGGTAATTTTGCATGGTACATTCATAGGCATACTCCCGGATGAGTACCCCCTGGGCGTCGTACTCCCCAAATACCATGGCCACGCCGCTGTTCACCGTCCAGTTGCCTGAATCTCCGCACAGGGAGCCGTTGGACACAATGCTGGAGTAGGGGACGTCAAAGCTGTCCGCCAGGGTAAAGGTGCGGGCGTTCTCGTCAATGCGGTAGAAGTAGACCTGGCTGGTCTCCTCCCCGGTCTGATACAGGCCGGTCCCCACACTGTCCGCCACCTCCAGGGTAAAGTCCCGGCTGCTCAGCGCCCAGTAGTTGTTGTTGTAGAGGGACAGGTAGTAGACCCCCTCCTCTTCCCCGTCGGCGTAGTACTCCACGCAGTGCTGGCCGTATTGGGGGACGAAATCCCCCACCTGGGTAAGGCAGGCCTCCTCATAAGCGGTATCCGCCCAGAAGCGCGCATCCCCCGCCAGCCAGTCCACCGCCGGCGCGGTATGCAGATCCGCTATCTTGATAATGGATGAGGTCTCCCGGGAGGACACAATCAGGCTGTCTCCCTGGGACAGATATTGCAGGCTGTTCAGGTGGAGCCAGTCCCATTCTCCCGCCTGCCAGAAAAACTCGTCGGTGGCGCCTACCCGGCGGGTGGTCTCAAAGTAGGGCTCCATCAGCTCCCGGAAGTCCAGCAGCAGGGTAACCGCTCCGCTCTCCAGGTCGATGGACAGCAGCCGGTCCTCCACCGTCTCCCCTTCCCTCTCCTCCGCCAGGGCCAGGATCTCCCCCTCCCTGCCGAAGCCGATGTCGTGGTGCAGGTCATAGCCCTCCAGCTCCCAGATCTGGGTCACCTGCCCCAATCCGTTGATCCGGGCCAGCTTGGAGGAGGAGACGCAGGTTATGATCTCATCCTCCACAAACAGCAGCCGGTCAAAGCCATAGCCCTCCAGCACCATCTCATAGCGCAGAATTCCGTCGTTGTCATAGAAGAATCCATAGCCCAGATAACCATTGACCCGCATCATGGTGAACAGGCCGCCGGCCTGCGCCGCCTGAGAGGGGCCGTCGGTCACGTCCAGCCGGGTGGCATAGCCTGAACTGGTCTCCGGCATATCCACCGTGAAGCGCACCACCTGCCGGGTGTTGCCCCAGCTGCCGGTGATGGTCAGGGTAACGTCGTTGACCTCCCCTGGCACCAGGCCGATCACCTGGAATTCGTGAACTTTGGTGTGGGTTTGTCCGCCGTAGTCGGCAGCGGAGGCGGTAAAATCGGGAATCTCTCCCCCCTCCACATGGACGGTATAGCTTACGGCGGTGGCCCGCTCCGTCTCAAAATACAGGTACAGCCCATTGCTCCCGGTGCCGAAGGGGTTGAGCACCGCCAGGGGCTGGGTGGCCGTCCAGGACAGGCCGGGATAGCGCTTCATCTCCTCCAGCGCCCCCGCCAGCCGCTGCTGCACCGTCAAATCGTAATAGCTGAACCCCTCCTCCTCAATATCCCGGGGTACCAGCTGGAAGGCCCGCAGCCCGTCCCCCAGCTCCGCTTCGGCAAAGTCCACCTGCCACTCGTCCATCTCCGCAATGATGTCGCCAGTCTCAAAGCTCCAGTCGGTGCGCACCGTCCGCTCCTGCGCGGTAAAGAATTTGGAGACCGCCAGCACAATTACCGGGATCGCAACGGCCAGTCCCACCGCCACGATCAGCACAATCAGCCCTATCCGTTTCCAATTCGTTTTTGTTTTCATCTTGCCCGCCCTACCTTTATCCATTCCATTTACCAAAAGGATATGACAATCAAAACCACGCCGAGCGCGGTAAGGATGGCCCCGGTGAGCCGGTTGAGCAGCCGTGCATCCGCACGGGTGGCGATTTTGGCGGCGACCTGCGCCCAAAAAAGGGTGAACACCACGC
Source organism: uncultured Flavonifractor sp. (assembly GCF_944387675.1). Lineage (GTDB taxonomy): Bacteria > Bacillota > Clostridia > Oscillospirales > Oscillospiraceae > Flavonifractor. The sequence continues at coordinate 11,797 of NZ_CALXFV010000048.1, forward strand.
ACAGTAGCAGCAAATCCAGCCTGGGTCCGCCGCTGCCTAGGGCAAAATGGCTGACGGTGCCGGTAAGGGCGGAGAAGGTCATGACAAATACGCTGGTGCCCACGGCGGTCTTCAGTTCATAGCCCAGCACCACCGTCAGCACCATCAGCATCATCATACCGCCGCCCGCCCCGAAAAACCCGCAGATCAGCCCGATACAGGCGCCGCCCACGGCGCCCTTGACGATCCGGACGGCGGGGCTGCCCCCCTGTATGGTGCGGTTGGGGGAGGTCACCGGCAGGATGAGAAATCTCAGTCCCAGCACCAGCGTCATCACCACCGAAAAGCCGCCCAGGGTGCTGTTGGGTACCATGGTGGACAGCCAACTGCCCACCATGGTCATGCTCAGTACCCCGCACATCATCACCACGCCGTTTTTTATGTCAATGGCGCCGCTTTTGGCGTAAGTACGGGCGCTGGCGGCGCTGGCCAGGACATCGCTGCCCAGGGCAATGCCGATGGCGTCATAGGCCGGCACGCCCAGCAGCGTCACCAGCATGGGACTGATGACCGTGGCCGCGCTCATTCCCGCAAAACCGGTACCCAGTCCCGCCCCGGCGCCGGCGAAAAAGCAGACCAGGATTTTCAGCCAAAGCTCACGCAATTCCTTCTTCTCCTTACCTGGGATCTACCCGCTCTATGCTAGCAGATACCGGCCGATTTCTCAACTGTTTTCTGTTCCAACAATCTGCACAGGCCGGTCATACAATCAGGAAAAACTTTACCAGGAAAAGCAGGGCAATCCCATAGGTGAGCGCCGAAACCTCCCACCCCCGCCCGCTGAACAGCTTGATGGCGGTAAAGGAGATCATACCCAGGCCGATGGCATGGCCCACGGAACCGGAGACAGGCATGCCGATCATCATCAGGGCCACCGGCACCATCTGATCCAAGTCACCGAAGTCCACATCCCGAAGACCCCGGAGCATCAGCACCCCCACATAGATCAGGGCCGGGGAGGTGGCCGCCGCCGGAATCACTGCGGCCACAGGGGCAAGAAAGATGCAGGCCAGAAACAGCAGGCCGGTACTCAGGGCGGTAAGGCCCGTGCGGCCGCCGGACTCCACCCCGGCGGCGGACTCCACAAAGGTGGTGACGGTAGAGGTACCGCTGCAGGCCCCCACCATGGTCCCCACCGCGTCGGAGAGCAGGGCCTCCCGCATCCGGGGCATCTTTCCCCTCTCGTCCACCATGCCCACCTGGGTGGCGATACCCACCAGGGTACCAATGGTGTCAAACATGTCGATGATGCAGAAGGTAATCACACTGGTCAGAGCGGTAAACCAGCCGATCTGGAGAAACCCCTTGAAATCAAAGTGGAACAATGTGGTCTCCGCCATGTCTCCGAAGGGAGGGAGGAAGGAGGCGGCGGTCAGGTCCGCAAAGGGATTCTCCCCCAGTATCACAGCCTCCCCCGCCCAATAGACCAGGGAGGCCGCCAGCATCCCGAGCAGCACAGCGGCCCGCACTCCCCGCTTGGCCAGAACTACAATGAGGATCAGTCCCGCCAAAATGGTCACCGCCGTCAGCACCATGGCGGGATAGCCGCTCCCCATCATGTCCCGGGCCGCAGTGGGTGCCAGGCTGCCGAAAAAGTCCCGCATCACATAAAAGGGGCCGCCGGTCTCGGAGTAGATGCCCACGTTGGACCCCAGGCCGATGTTCAGCAGCATCATGCCCACCGCAGGCGTGATCCCCAGCCGCACCCCCAGGGGGATGGCCCCCACAATTTTCTCCCGGACATTCAGCAGGGAGAGGACAAAAAAGACCACGCCCTCCACCAGAATAATCACCAGCGCCGACTGGAAGGACCGGAGATAGCTCATTCCGGTCAGGGCGGCGATGTTGGCCACCATAGCGGCAAAAAAGCTGTTCAGCCCCATGCAGGGCGCCAGAGCAAAGGGTTTGTTGGCCAGAAAGGCCATGCAGAACATCGCCAGCGCCGAGGATAGGCAGGTGGCCAGAAATACCCCGTTCCACAGGGGCGACGCCGTGTCAAAGCCGGTGAGCACGTTGGGATTGAGGGCAATGATGTAAGCCATGGTCATAAAAGTGGTCAGTCCCGCCAAAAGCTCTGTACGGACGGTTGTTCCGTTTTCCTTCAGTTGAAAAATCCGTTCCATGAAAGCGCTCCTCTCTCTTGCCGTTCCCCCACAGCTTACCATATTTTTAAAAGAAAATCCATTCCCAATCAAATCAGCGCCCCGGGGCCATATGGCCCCGGGGCGCGTTTGCTCTGGCTTGTCTTATTCTGCTGTAAAGGTGAGGCTTGCCATCTCAGGCTCATAGAGATACTTACCCATCAGGAAGAGCTTGAATGTGACGGCCTGACCGTAAGCCTCCTCAAAGTTCAGGCTGGCGGTGCAACTGCCGGAGGCGAAGGACACAGGTACCAACACCACGTCCAGCATCATGCCGTTCCGGTCGTAGATGGCGCCCAACAGGTTGTGCTTCAAACCGGTATCCCAACCCACCAGAGTGACCCGCACCGGCTGGCCGGACTTCACGCCGGACAGGATGGCCTCCTCCGAGCTGCCGGAGGCGGTGTACACCGCGGCGGCGGCGGCCTCGGGCCTGGTGCCGCCCACGGGCTCAATACGCTCCACGGCGAAGCCGAATCTGTGGATGCCGTAGTCGGCAAGGGAGGGCATTACCACCGTCAGGGTGTCGCCGTCAAGCTCCAGCGTCTTTCCGGCCAGGGAATAGGAGTCATAGCTGCGGCCATTGACCAGCAGGGTGGTATCCGTGCGGTCGGAGAAAGCCACATACAGACCGGTGGCGCCGGGATAGGTGTAGGTATAGGTGGTGGATTCCGGGTTGCCGGTAAAGCCGTGGCCGCTCTGCAGCACAAAGTCCTCGCTGCCCGTATCCCACAGGATGGGGGTGAAGTTCACCGAGTTGACCGCGCCGCCGTAAGGGGCGGTATACACCTCGGCCTTGTCGGCGCCCACCACGGAGCCGTCGGGGTTGACGTAGTGCCAGTTGGTGTCGATGAGCTCGCTCTCAACGTAGGAATAGTAGATCAGCTTGTAGGAGCTGCCCTCGTCCAGGCCGGACAGGGTGTAGGTGCTGTACCAGCGGCCGTCGTCGTCCTGCTGGCCAATGTTGGGGCCAATGGTGACCTGCATGGCCGTGGGGCTCATATCAAAGGTGGAGATGCCGCTCTGGTTCTCATAGTCCACCACGATGAGCATGGACTCCGTCAGCTCCTCCGGACAGTAGATTTTGCCGGTGGCGAAGGGCTGGACGGTCAGGGGGGTGAAGGTGTGGACGAGGGAGCCGGCCAGGGAAAAGGTACCCGCCAGAGAGCTATCGGTGGTCAGGCTGCCGTCGGCACACAGGTAGACATTTCTGCCGGAGAGAATCTCGGCGCTGTTGTAAGTGTTGTAGTACAGCTGGTACTCCTCCGCGGTCTCCGTGGTGGGGAGGGCGATGGAGAAGTTGCCGCTGTCCTTATTGTAGTCGATGGACGCATTCGCAGTGTAAGACTGGGTGGAATGGTCCCGTATTACCAATGCGTAAAGGTTCAGGTTCAGGGAACCCTCGACGCCCTCCGGGCGGTACACCGTGCCGGTGATGACCGTTTTGGCCTTCACCAGGGTAAAGTCCAGCCCGTCGGTGTCGCCGGTGACCATGATGTCCTCCAGGATCTGCTTCTCTCCCCAGTAGATGTTGCTGGACACTTGGGGAGAGTATACCGAATTGAGGGTGATCTTGTGCGTACCCTCCACCTTGGGTACTACCACAGACCAGCTGCCGCCATCGGGGCCTACGGTACCATTGCCGTAAGAATACTTGCTGTTGGGATTCTTTACAGATACACTTACATTCACCGTTCCATCGGTGATATAGCCACCCTCAGGCAGGCTGATGGTGCCGGACAGGAGCCAGCCGGTCGCCACGTACAGCTTCAGACCGGAAACATCCCCTGTACCTATCTTGACGAGGGTAGCCTCGTCCT
>NZ_CALXFV010000049.1 GCF_944387675.1 uncultured Flavonifractor sp.
TACTTGCCCACATACTTGCCCTTGTAGATGTCCCCCTTCTCATACATGGCCTTGAAGATCTTCTGGATGGCGGAGACGTGGTATTCGTCGGTGGTGCGGATGAACCGGTCGTTGGAGATATTCATCAGCTTCCACAGATCCTTGACGCCCTGGGGTCCCTCCACAATGCGGTCCACAAACTCCTTGGGGGAGACGCCGGCCTCCTTGGCCTTGTCCTCAATCTTCTGGCCGTGCTCGTCGGTGCCGGTGAGGAACATCACGTCATAGCCGGTGAGCCGCTTGTACCGGGCCATGGCGTCGGTGGCCACGGTGCAGTAGGTGTGGCCGATGTGGAGCTTGTCCGAGGGGTAGTAAATGGGGGTGGTGATATAAAATTTCTTGTTCTCAGGCATCGGAAGATCCCTCCGTATCATGTTCGCCCTGGCCGGTCTGCTCCGGCCGGGCGGCGTTGCGCAGCAGTGTGACGGTGTTGGTGAGCAGGTAGAGGATGGAGAAGGCGTACAGCAGCAGGTCTGGCAGCTGATGTCCGTCGGCCAGGGTGACCAGGGAAAAGTACACCCCCAGCAGGGAAAACAGACTGGCTGGGAGGACCCGCCCCCGCTCAAAGGAGAAGCTGGCCGCGCTGTACAGCCCCAGCAGGCTGGTAATGATGGCAAACAGCTCATACACGTAGTCCAGCCGCACCGGGTCCCCCGCCCGCACCTGATAGGCGGCGATAAGCCACACGCAGTAGGCGTAGGCGGGCATCAGCAGCTTGAAGCTGTACTTGCCGCTGCCCAGGCCCCGGAAATTGTCCCGCACCGTCAGGATGACGCACACCCCGGCGACCAGGGCCAGGGCGGCGGTGATAAGCCGGGTATACACCACCTGGCCCCCCGTCAGGGGCTGGGCGGCCATCAGCGCCCCCGCCGCCAGCAGCAGAAAGCCGGAGAGAGTCCCCGCCCCGGCGTAGGCGGTGCAGCCCTCCGCCTGGAAGGCCTGCCGGTAGCCGGCAAGGCTGTGTCCCCGGCCCGCCAGGCACAGCAGGGCCAGCAGCGCCGCCATGGCTGCCGACAGGACGATAAGCGCCAGGTTGGAGGGCGCCCCCGGAATGGGCAGGCCGGTGTCCGGCTCAAACCCGGTGGCCAGCTCCCACCGCCGCAGGGCAAAGCCCGCGGCGCCCCCCGCCACGGCCACGGCCGGGATCAGTAGTTCTTTTCGCATGGTCAGCATCCTTTCCGGATGGGAATCATCAATCTCACATTATAGCACAGAGTTTTCCCTGTGGCACGGATTTTTTGGAAAAAGCCGGGCATCAGGCGTCCTTCTGGCTCTCCAGATACTCGTCATAGGTCATTTTCCGGTCGATGAGCCTACCGTCCTCGGTGAAATCGAACACCCGGTTGCACACCGTCTGGATGAGCTGGTGGTCATGGCAGGCCACCAGCACGTTGCACTTCACCGCCTCCAGACCGTTGTTCAGGGCGGCGATGGACTCCAGGTCCAGGTGGTTGGTGGGCTGGTCCAGCAGCAGCACGTTGGCCCCGGACAGCATCATCCGGGAGAGCATGCACCGCACCTTCTCGCCGCCGGAGAGTACCTTCACCGGCTTGTACACCTCGTCCCCGGAGAAGAGCATCCGGCCCAGAAAGCCCCGGAGATAGGCCTCGTGGGGGTCGGGGGAGAACTGGCGCAGCCATTCCACCAGGTTGTCGTCACAGTCCTGGAAGAAGGCGGTGTTGTCCTTGGGGAAGTAGGAGAAGGTGGCGGTCTGCCCCCACTTCACGCTGCCCTCGTCGGGTTCCCACTCCCCGGTGAGGATCTTGAACAGGGCGGTCTGGGCGTTCTCGTTGTCCCCCACGAAGGCGATTTTGTCCCCGTGACCCACGATGAAGCTCACCTTGTCCAGCACCTTCACCCCGTCGATGGTTTTGGATACGTCGGTGACGAAAAGGATGTCCTTGCCCACCTCCCGGTCGGGAGAGAAGGCCACCCAGGGATAGCGGCGGGAGGAGGCGGGGATCTCCTCCAGGGTGATCTTCTCCAGCAGCTTGCGCCGGGCGGTGGCCTGCTTGCTCTTGGACTTGTTGGCGGAGAAGCGGGAGATGAACTCCTTCAGCTCCTGGGCCTTCTCCTCGTTCTTCTTGTTCTGGTTCTTCATCAGGTTCTGCATGAGCTGGGAGGCGTCGTACCAGAAGTCGTAGTTGCCCACGTAGAGCTTGATCTTGTTGTAGTCGATGTCCACGATGTGGGTGCAGATGGTGTTGAGGAAGTGGCGGTCGTGGCTGACCACGATGACGGTGCCCTCAAAGTCCAGCAGGAAGTCCTCCAGCCAGTTCACCGCGTTGATGTCCAGGTTGTTGGTGGGCTCGTCCATCATCAGGATGTCCGGGCTGCCGAACAGGGCCTGGGCCAGCAGCACCTTCACCTTCAGCCGGGGGTCCAGGGTCTCCATGGAGGACTGGTGGAACTCGGTCCCCACCCCCAGCCCCTGGAGGATGCGGGAAGCGTCGCTCTCCGCCTCCCAGCCCCCCAGCTCGGCAAATTCCTCCTCCAGCTCGCAGGCCCGGATGCCGTCGGCCTCGGTCATCTCCTCCTTCTCATAGAGGGCGTCCTTCTCCTTGCCAATGTCGTAAAGACGCTGGTTGCCCATGATGACGGTGTCCATCACATTGTAGGCGTTGTAGGCGTTCTGGTCCTGCTTGAGCACCGACATGCGGGTGTTGGGCAGGATGCTCACCTCGCCGGAGGTGGCCTCCAGCTGGCCGGAGAGGATTTTCAGGAAGGTGGACTTGCCAGCGCCGTTGGCGCCGATGATGCCGTAGCAGTTGCCCTTGGTGAACTGCAGATCCACGTGGGAGAAAAGAGGCTGGCCGCTGTAGGCCAGGCCCAAGTCGGAAACTGTGATCATGTGGAACTCCTTATAACAGACAAAAGTGAAAGAATCAGCCCAAACAGTATATCATAAATTTACCGGAAAGCAAGACAAAAGGCCGCGGCCGCCCTCAGGCGGCCGCGGGCAGCTTGGCAAAAAACTTCCCTGCGGGAAAGCCGCGCAGAGTTCCGCCGCCCGCAGGCGACGAAATCAAAATCCGCCATGTTCGGGGACATGCGCCTCGAAGCGGTTACAGCTGACCCTTCCGCAGCAGGCGAATGTCCTCCCCGTAGAAGGGGAGCACCCGGTATTCCCCCTCCAGCCGGGAGGCGATCTGGGGGGTATACCGCTGGCGGACCTGGTCCATGGACAGGTTGGAGGAGATGACCGTCCGCTTGTCCGCCGTCAGCCGGGCGTTGATGAGGGTATAGAGGGCGGACTGGACAAAGGGGGTGGTGAGTTCGCTGCCCAAATCGTCCAGAATCAGCAAATCGCAGCCCAGGTAACGGCGGGTCTCGTCCTTGGCCTCCCCCGCCTCCTGCCGGTCCCGGGCAAACTTCTGCTCCTCAAACCGGGTAAAGATATTCACCGCCGTGTCGTACACCACGGAAAACCCCTGCTCCGACACGGCCCGGGCCACGCAGGCGGAGAGGAAGGTCTTGCCCAGCCCCGGCGCCCCGGTGAGAAACAGGTTGCGGAAATAGAACTTGCCGAATTTCTGGGCGTAATTGAGGCACACCTCGTAGATAAATTCCATGTTCTCCCGGGGAGAGACCGGCTCGCCCGGCCAGGGCAGGGGGGAGTAGCAGTCCAGGGAGAAGGAGTCAAAGGACTGCTCTCCCAGATCCAGCAGCTTGGACAGCTCCCGAATCTGCTCCTGGGCGCACAGCGCCCGCAGGCAGGTACACATCCGGCTGCCCACCCAGCCGGTGTCGTTGCATTTGGGGCAGGCGGGGCGGAGCTCCAGTGCGTCGGGTGCGTAGCCGTGTTCGGCCAGCAGCCTGGCCCGCTCCGCCTGGAGGTCCAGGTTGCGGTCCTTGATGACTCCGATGGCGGGAACCGGGTCCCGCCCCTGCTTCAAAGAGGCGGAGATAATCTGGTAGATGGTCCCCTTCAGCTCCCGGTCGATCTCCGCCACCCGGGGCAGCTTGGCGTAAATCTCCCGCTGGGCCTGCTCCTGCCTGGCGGCCCGGTCCAGGCGCTGCTCCTCCAGCCGCTTGGCGGCCCGGCGGAGGACGGCGGGTTCATATCCCATGGCTTACGTTCCCCCCTGCTCATTCTGCTTGCGCATAAATGCCCGCATCCGCTCCACATCCTCCCGCACCCGGCGGTCGGCCTCGCCGGGGGGATTGGGCTGGCTCTGCATGGCGGGGGGCGTCCCCTTCCGACGGGGGGTGTCCGCCGCCTCAATCTCCGCCACGGTGTGGAGATTGGCCCGGTGCCACCGGGCCAGGATACCGTTCATATAGTCCCAGTCCATCTTCTGCTTTTTGTATATCGTCTTCTCATAGGCCAGCCGGAGGGCGGCGTCCTCAAAGCCCATGTCGGTCCAGGCGGCCACCTTCTTCCGCTCCCCCTCCACCAGGGGCCGGGGAGGAATGTCCAGCAGGCGGAGCACCTCCACCTCCCGGGCGCGGTAGTGCGCCTGCCGCTTCAAATGGGTCTCGGCAGCGGGGACGGTGTCCACTCCCAGCCGCTTCCACACAAAGCCCTCCTTTTGCACCTGGGACATGCGGGGCTTCCGGCCGGCGCCGTACTTCCGCTCAAACTCCTCCACGCACCAGCTCACCAGCAGGCAGATCACCTCCGCCGGCAGGGCCAGATAGTCGTAGAGGGTGTACAGAATTTTCAGCTCGGCGGTGGACAAAATCTTGCCCAGCCGCCGCTGCACCTCATTTACCAGGGCGGGGAAGGGGGAATCCCCCTGCTCCAGCTCCCGGGTGATGTCGGCAGCGGTATATTCCGGCGGCCCCTCGGGAGGGGCGGGGGGCGGGGCCTCCTCCTTCACGCTGCCGTCGGACAGGCCCAGGGACTTGAGGGCGGCCAGGGCCTGATTCAGCCGCACCTCGTCCCACTTCAAGGCCGCCCGGGCGGCGGAGGGGATCAGCTCTCCCCCCCGGTCCAGCAGCCACAGGTAGAGCAGGGCGGCGTCCCCGCTGCCGGCGGCCACCAGCCGCCCCGCCGCCCGCCGGTCCATGGCCAGAATTTCCCCGGGCAGCAGCAGCTCCCCCATGCCTGTCCCCTCCTTCCCTGCGGTTTTTCCCTATGATACCACAACCTCCGCCGGCAGTTCAATCCCCGGGGATGGGCGGGCGGAAAATTCACGAAGAATTTATTTCTCATCTTCCTTTATCTGTGATATAATAGCCTAAATCGCTATGACTATGGTCAGGAGGGGTACCCATGAAAAACCGCGTCACCGTCACCATCGCCGGCCAGGAATACACCCTGGTGGGCAGCGAGGAGCCCAGCTACACCGAGAAGGTAGCCGCCCATGTGGACGCCAAGGTGCGGGAGATCCTGGACGGGTCCAGGGTATCCCTGGTGGACGGGGCGGTACTGGCGGCGGTCAACATTGCCGACGAGTATTTTAAAGAGGTGGAGACGGCGGAGAACCTGCGCCGGCAGCTGAAGGAGTATCTGGAGGAGGCCACCAAGATGAAGCTGGAGCTGTCCGAGGCCAAGCGGGAGATCTTCAAGCTGCAAAACCGGAAGCAATAAAAAAGGGGGCGCCCGCCCCCTTTTGGGAGGGATACCATGCTGGAACTGCTGGCTCCCGCCGGGTCCATGGAGGCCGTGGCGGCGGCCGTACAGAACGGTGCCGACGCCGTGTATCTGGGATACGGGGACTTCAACGCCCGCCGCAACGCGAAGAATTTCTCTGAGGAGGAGTTTGCGGCGGCGGTTTCTTATTGCCATGTGCGGGGGGCCAAGGTCTATCTGACCCTGAATACCCTGCTCACCGACCGGGAGCTGCCCCGAGCGGCGGAGTTTGCCGCCCGGGCCAGCGACCTGGGGGCGGACGCGGTGCTGGTGCAGGACATGGGGGTGGTGCGGATGCTGCGGCAGGCCGCCCCCGACCTGCCGCTCCACGCCTCCACCCAGATGACCATCCACAATCTGGACGGGGTGCGCATGGCCGCCGACCTGGGGATGAGCCGGGTGGTGCTCTCCCGGGAGCTCTCCCGGGATCAGATAGAGCATATCTGCCAGCACGCCCCCATTGAGATTGAGGTGTTTGCCCACGGCGCCCTGTGCATGTGCTACTCGGGGCAGTGCTTTCTCTCCTCCCTCATCGGGGGGCGTTCAGGCAACCGGGGGCTGTGCGCCCAGCCCTGCCGGCTGAAGTACGGCTGGATGGACAAGGCCGACTCCTACCCCCTGTCCCTGAAGGACCTGTCCCTGGCGGGCTACCTGCGCCAGCTGCGGAAGATGGGCGTGGCCTGTGTCAAGCTGGAGGGGCGGATGAAGCGGCCGGAGTATGTGGCGGTGGTCACCGGCATCTATGCCCGGGCCATCCGGGAGGACCGGGAACCCACGGCGGCGGAACTGGAGCAGCTGCGGGCGGCCTTCTCCCGGCAGGGCTTTACCCAGGGATATTACCTGGACCAGAAGGGTCCCCACATGTTCGGCGTGCGGGAGGAAGAGAAGGAGCCCAAGGAGCTTTTCGCCGCCGCCCGGAACACCTACCAGAGCGGGGAGGCCCAGCGGGTCCCCGTCACCTTCTACGCCATGCTCCGCCCCAATGAGCCCGCCCGGGTGGGGGTGGAGGACCCCCAGGGCCGGGTGGCGACGGTGGAGGGGCCGGTGCCGGAGGCTGCCCGCACCCGGCCCCTGACGCCGGATACGGTGGAGACCCAGCTCTCCCGCACCGGCGGCACCCCCTACCGCTGTGCCAGGGTGCGCGCTCTGGTGGAGGAGGGGCTGTCTCTCCCTCTGGCCACCCTCAACGCCCTGCGGCGGGAGGCACTGGACGGGCTGACCAGGCAGCGGGAGCAGCCGCCCCGGCGGCGGCGGGGGGAATTCCGCCCCGGCGCCCGGTACGAAAACCGGAAGGAGTCCCCCGCCCTCACCATTTCGGTGCGCACGGCGGAGCAGGTGACAAAGGAGCTGCTGGAGCTGGGACCCGCCCTGGTGTACCTCCCTCTGGAGGAGCTGGCCGCCCACCCGGAGAAGGCCCAGGCTCCGGCGGGGACGGGGATCGGGGTGATCCTGCCCCGGGTGGCCTGGGACCGGGAGATGGACCAGGTGGAAGAGCAGCTGCGGCGGGTGAAGGACCTGGGGGTGAAGGACGCCCTCGTCGGGAACCTGGGCCTGCTCCCTGTGGCTCGGGCGCTGGGCTTCACCCTCCGGGGGGATTTTGGGCTGGAGGTCTATAATTCCCAGGCGGTGAAAGAATATAAGCGGCTGGGCCTGGCCTCCCTCACCCTGTCCTTTGAGCTGAAACTGGCCCAGATTCGGGACATCTCCAAGAGCCTGGACACCGAGCTGATTACTTACGGCCGGCTGCCCCTGATGCTCATGGAGAACTGCATCATCAAAAACCGCGCCGGCCAGTGCGCCTGCCAGAACACCAACATCCTCACCGACCGGAAGGGCGCCCGGTTCCCGGTGGTGAAGGCCCCCGGCTGCCGCAACGAGCTTTTGAATTCCCAAAAGCTCTTTCTGGCGGACAAGGCCGCCGACTACAGGCACATCGGCCTGTGGGCGCAGCGGCTGCTGTTTACCACCGAAAACCCCCGGGAGTGCGTCCAGGTGACCCAGCGGTACCTGGGTCAGGGAAGCTGGAGTCCCAACGAGTACACCAGGGGCCTGTATTATCGCGATGTGGAGTAACCATTTATGAAGCTGAAGCTGAAAGCGGTGTCCCCCAAGGTGGGGACGGACATTCCTTTCCCCAGCCGGGCCACGGAGGGTTCCGCCGGCCTGGATTTGCGGGCCTGCCTGGACGAGGCGGTGACCATCTCCCCCCGGCAGCTGGTGCGCATTCCCACCGGCGTTGCCGTCGCCCTGCCGGGGCCGGAGTATGTGGCCCTGGTGTTCGCCCGCTCTGGGCTGGGGATCAAGCACGGCATTGCCCTGTCCAACGGGGTGGGGGTCATCGATAGCGACTACCGGGGGGAGATTCAGGTGGGACTGACCAACCTTTCCCACACCCCCTATACCATCCAGCCCGGGGACCGGATCGCCCAGCTGGTGCTCACCCCGGTGGTGACGCCGGAGGTGGAGATCACGGCAGAGCTGGAGGAGACCAGCCGGGGCGCCGGGGGCTTCGGCTCCACCGGGCGCTAGACGGCAAAGAAAGGAACAACGGCATGGAGATTATTTTGGCCTCTCAGAGCCCCCGGCGGCGGGAGCTGCTGGAGCGGATGGGAGTGCGGGACTTCCGGGTGGTCACCCCCGACATTGAGGAGCATATGGACCGGAGCCTCCCCCCCGAGGAGCTGGTGCGCCGTATCTCTCTGGAAAAGGCCCTGGCGGTGCAGGCGCAGGAGGGGGATTGCCCCATCATCCTTGCCGCCGACACGGTGGTGGCCCTGGACGGGGCGGTGCTGGGCAAGCCGGCGGACGAGCTGGAGGCGTTCAAGATGCTCTCCACCCTCTCCGGCTGCCGCCATCAGGTGTATACCGGCCTGACGGTGCTCCGGGGAGAGGAGCGGTACACGGTGAGCGAGGAGACCACCGTCACCTTCCGGGAGCTGAGCGGGGAGGAAATCGACCGGTATATTGCCACCGGGGAGCCCATGGACAAGGCGGGAGCCTACGGCATCCAGGGCTACGGCGCCCTGCTGGTGGAGGGCATCCAGGGGGACTACTACAATGTGATGGGCCTGCCGGTGTGCCGGCTGGGCCAGCTGCTGCGGACGCTGGGGGTGGATTGCCTCTCTCTGGCCGCCGGGCGGGAATAAGGGGACGGAAGCGTGAAAGATTTTTTCCGGCGCAACGGGCTGCTGATCCTCATCGCGGCCATTCTGCTGGCCCTGGTGACGGCGGTGGTGTCCGCCCTGCTGGGGGGTGTGGCCGACCCCTTTTCCAACCTGGCCAATGTGCTGACCACTCCGGTGCGGGGTGCCATCAACGCGGTGGTGAACTGGACGGAGGAGCGCTACTCCGACGCCTTTGAGCAGGAGCAGCTCAAGCAGGAGAACGAGGAGCTGAAAAAGCGCCTGGCCGAGCTGGAGGAGAAGGAGCGGGAATACGAGGCCGCCCTCCAGGAGAACGAGCGGCTGCGCAACGTGATCGACCTGCGGCCAAAGGAGCGCAGCTTTGATGAGCTGGAGTCGGCTATGGTCACCGCCCGCTCCGCCTCCAACTGGGCCTCCACCCTCACCCTGAGCAAGGGTTCCGCCCAGGGAGTGGAGGCGGACGACTGCGTGGTGGACGGTTACTGGAACCTGGTGGGCATAGTGGCCGAGGTGGGGGAGAACTGGTGTACGGTGCGCACCCTCATCGACTCGGACACCGAACTGGGCGGCCAGATCTCCCGCACCGGGGGCGCCGCCATTCTGGAGGGAGATTTTGCCCTCATGGGGGAGGGGAAGCTGAAGCTCACCTTCCTGCCGGAAAACAGCCAGCTCATGTCCGGCGACCTGGTGACCACCTCCGGCCGGGGAGGCGTCTACCCCTCCGGACTGGTGGCCGGCCATGTGGAGGAGGTGCGCACCGACGCCTCCGGCATCAGCCAGTACGCCGTTATCGTACCGGAGACCGACCTGGACAATCTCAAGCAGGTCTTCATCATCAAGGACTTCACCATCGTGGAGTGAGCCAAGGAGGAAGTCTGTTCCGTGACCACTCAGGACTTTTTCATCAAATGGGGGGTATACGCCCTGGCGCTGCTGCCGGTGTGGTTCTGCGAGTGTTTTCTCCTCAACCGGCTTCCCCTGCTGCCGGTGACCCCCATGCTTCTCCCCCTGGCCGCCGTGTCCGTGGCGGTGCTGGAGGGGGCGGTGGCAGGCGCCGGCTTCGGCCTGGGAGTGGGTATGCTGTGCGACGCGGTGTATTTCGGCACCAACGGCGCCATGACCATCGGCATCTGCGTGGCGGGTATGGTGGCCGGCGCCCTGGCCCAGTACCTGCTGCGGCAGAACCTGCTGGGCTGCCTGCTGTGCTCCCTGCTGGCCCTGGCCGCCATTGACGCGGTGCGTATTCTGGCCCGGCTGCTTCGGGGAAGCGGGGAGCCGGGGGCCATGCTCAGCCTGGCCGGGCGGGAGATTCTGGTCTCCCTGCTCTTCGTGTTTCCGGTGTACGCCCTGTTTTTATGGGTATACCGCCGGGTCCCCAAGAAAACCGTTTTGTAAAGGAAGAAAAGAGAGACCTCCATGGAAGCTATCCGCGCATTCTGGCAAAAATACGGACCCTGGCTGCTGCTGGCCCTGCTGGCGGCCACCCTGGTCCCACTCCTGATCCTGGGCCGGTACGACTGGCCCACCTCCGACGACTACTGCTACGCTTATCTGCCCCACGAGGCCCTGCTCCAGGGGGGCAGCTTCTGGGGAGAGGTGTGGCACACTATGTGGGGGTATTACCAGAGCTGGCAGGGTACCTTCACCGCCCTGGCCCTGATGGCCCTGACCCCGCTGACCATTTCCGAGTACCTCTACTGGCTCACCCCGGTGGTGATGCTGGCCGGCCTGTGCCTGGGTACCTTCAAGCTCACCGACACCCTGGTGCGCCGGGGTCTGGGCGGCACCTGGCGGCAGACGGTGTTTGTGGCGGTACCCATCCTGCTGCTGTCCATCCACTTTGTCCCAGCCCCCAAGGACAGCTTCTACTGGTGGAACGGGGCGGTGTACTATACCTTTACCTACGGCGTCATGCTGCTGCTGGTGGAGCGTTTTGCCGCCCTGAAGCTGGCCCAAACCCGGCGGCAGGTGCTGTGGGCGGTGTTCCCCGGCCTGTTGGCCGGTATTTTGGTGGGGGGGAGCAACTACGTCTCCGCCCTGCTGGCCACCCTCATCGGGGGGCTGTTCCTGCTGTGGTTTCTGTGGCGGGAGCGGGGGAAGTTCCTCCCCAGCCTGGTGCTCTTCCTCTCCCTGACCGTCCCCTTTGCCGCCAGCATCCTGGCCCCGGGCAATCAGGTGCGCCAGGCCACCGGCGGCACCCAGCCCATCGGGGCGATGGAGGCGGTGAACCTGTCCATTCTCCAGGCCTGGGAGGACTGTCTGGCCTGGCCCAACTGGGTGAGCCTGCTGGTCTTTCTGCTGCTCATTCCGGTGGCGTGGGAGCTGACCAGAACGGTGAAGTTTTCCTTTCCGCTGCCCCCTGCCTTTTCCCTGTTCACCTTCCTGCTCTTCGCCGCCCAGAACGCCCCCCACTTTTATGCCCTGGACAAGGCTGGGCCGGACCGGCTGCGGAATATCGTGTATCTGTCCTTTTACTGGCTGGTACTGCTCAATCTGTGGTACTGGCTGGGCTGGCTTCGCCGGGCGGTGCTGCCCCGGCTCCGGGCGCGGGAAAAGCTGCTCGGCCTGGTCCGCGGCCTGGTCCCGCCGGCGCTGCTGGTGCTGATGGTGGTGGGCCTGGTCCGGTGCCACGGCTCCATGACCTGTGTCCGGGCGGCCGCCGAGCTGGCCGACGGCTCCGCCGCCGCCTACTATCAGGAGCAGGCGGCCCGGATGGAGATTCTGCTGGATGAGACGGTCACCGACCCGGTGTTCGACCCCATCCGCACCCGCCCCCTTCTGCTGTACAGCTCCGACATCACCACCGAGGCGGCGGACTGGCGCAACAACCTGATGGCTATGTTTTATCATAAGGACAGCGTGACCCTGTCCCAGTGACCCCCGAGGAGGGAACCCATGGAAGGAAAGCAATTTCACGTCCGCACCCTGGTGGTGGCCGGGCTTCTGGCCCTGCTGCTGCTGGTGTTTGCCGGTACGCTCTATCAGCTGCAGATTGTGAAGGGGGAGGAGTACCGCTCCGCCTCCACGGTGAAGATCGCCAATGTGGAGACGGTGGAGGCCGCCCGGGGAGAGGTGGTGGACCGGTACGGCCGCAGTCTGGTGGGCAACCGGGCCACCTATGAGATTACCCTGAACACCTCCATCATGGGGGCGGAGGCCCAGCGCAACGCCATTCTGCTGGAACTGATCCACATCTGCCAGGACAACGGCCTGGTCTGGACGGATACCCTGCCCATCTCCGCCGACGCCCCCTTCACCTACACCAGCGACACGCCCCTGGTGTATACCGACAGCGAGGGGAAGCTGCAATTCAACTACCTGGGCGTCCTGCTGGATGCTCTGCCCCTGGGGAGCAAAATTTTGCCCAACCGGTGGACCCGGGCGGACCTGGACGCCGCCCCCTCCCGGGAGGCGCTGGGGGAGGGCCTGACGGCGGAGGAGATCATCGCCGGCCTGCGGCAGTATTTCCTCCTTGACGAGTCGCTGTCCGACGCCGACGCCCGGGCGCTGATCGGGGTGCTCTACGAGGTAAACCTCCGCAGCAAGAATGTCCGCCAGACCGAGTATATCTTTGCCCAGGACGTGAGCATTGACGTCATCTCCGCCATCAAGGAGCGGAGCCTCACCGGCGTGACGGTGAGTGCCACCACCGTTCGCCAGTACAACACCACCAGCGCCGCCCACCTGCTGGGCCGGGTGGCCGCCATCCAGAGAGAGAACTGGGATCAGTACAAGGACAAGGGCTACAATATGAACGACACGGTGGGCATCGGCGGCGTGGAGGCCGCCTTTGAGGACTACCTGCGGGGGGAGTCCGGCACCCTGCTCCAGGAGCTGTCCACCAGCGGAAAGGTGGTCAGCGAGAGCTGGAAGGTGGACGTCCAGACCGGCGAAAGCCTGGAGCCCAAACCGGGAGACAATGTGATGCTCACGCTGGATCTGCGCCTCCAGGAGAAGGTGGAGGAAGTGCTGGCCGACACCATTGAGACCATTGACTCCGAGGACACCCAGGGGGGCGCGGTGGTGGTGCAGAGCGTCAACGACGGAGGCATTCTGGCCATGGCCTCCTATCCCACCTTTGACCTGTCCACCGTATACAGCAGCACCGAAAACTACCAGCAGGTGGCCGAAGACCCGCTGAAACCCTTCAACAACCGGGCCACCAACGGCACCTATCCCCCCGGCTCCACCTTCAAGCCGCTGGTGGCCATCGCAGCCCTGGAGGAGGGGGTGGTGACGGCCACGGAGAAGATCCGGGACACCGGCTACCTCCTGCTGCCGGAGGAGGATCACTACCCCTATGGCGACTGGCACCCTCAGTGCTGGTACTACCGCCAGTACGGGCGCACCCACGGCCTGGAAAATTTGGCCGACGCCCTGCGGGACTCCTGCAACATCTATTTCTTTACCATCGGCCACCGGCTGGGCATCGAGCGGGTGGAGCAGTACGCCTATGCCTTCGGCCTGGGCCAGACCACCGGCCTGGAGCTGGGGGAGGAGAAGGGCTGGGTGGCCGGGCCGGAGACCAGCGAGGCCCTGGGTATGGAGTGGTACGGCGGCAACCTGCTCAACGCCGTCATCGGCCAGGATAACAACATGGTCACCCCCATTCAGCTCACTAACTACATCTCCACCCTGGTGAACGGGGGCAACCACTACGCCACCCACCTGCTCAAAACCGTGAAATCCAGCGACTACTCCTCCACCGTCTACGAGTATGAGCCCCGGCTGCTGGGGACCCTGGACCTGGACCCGGAGAATGTGGAGACGGTGAAGCTGGGCATGTGGGAGGTGGCCAACGACCCGGAGAGCAGCTCCTCCGCCTACTTCAAGGACCTGCCGGTGGAGGTGGGAGCCAAGACCGGCTCGGCCCAGGTGGCCTCCAACGTGGAGGCCAACGCCCTGTTTGTCTGCTTTGCCCCCTATGACGACCCCCAGATTGCCATCGCCATGGTGGTGGAGCGGGGCGCCTCGGGCAGCAAGCTGGCCCAGGCCACCGCAGAGATCGTCGATTACTATTTCAGCGCGGAGAATACCATGGAATCGGTGGGAACCGAGAATACCCTGCTCCGCTGAAGGGAGTTTTCCATTTGCTGGACGCACAGACATTTAACAGCCGGGATGTCCGGTACAAGCAGCCCTACGGCGCCGTACCCGCCGGCACCCGGGTCAATCTGGCCCTGCGGCCCTTGCGCACCGGAGGCTTTTCCGAGGGGCTGCTCATCGCCTACTTTGAAAGCCGCAATGAAGAGCGGCTGGAGCTGCCCATGGAGTGGAAGGGTATGGAGGGGGATCGGGACGTCTTCGGCGTGGTTCTCCCCACCGGGGACTATGTGGGCCTGGTGTGGTATTCCTTCCGCCTGGTGGGCCTGGACGGCCGCCAGGAGGAGCTGGGTCCCTACCAGCTCACCGTTTACGACGGCACCGACCGGGTGCCGGGCTGGTTCGGAGAGGGAATGACCTACCAGATCTTTCCCGACCGCTTCCGCCGTTCCCGCATCCCGGACCCCGCCGGCATGGTGGGGGGCCGCACCGTACACCGGGACTGGGGGGACGCCCCGGAGTACCGTCCCGACGCCAAGGGGGAGGTGCGCAACCGGGACTTCTTCGGCGGGGATTTCCGGGGCGTGCTGGAGAAGCTGCCCTACCTCCAGGACCTGGGGGTGGAGACCATCTACTTCTGCCCGGTGTTCGAGGGGCCGGAGAACCACCGCTACGGCACCGGGGACTACGAGAAGATTGACCCCATGCTGGGCAGCGAGGAGGATTTCAAGCTCCTGTGCCAGTCGGCCCACCGGCTGGGGATGAAGGTGATGCTGGACGGGGTGTTCAACCACCAGGGGTTTGTCAGCCGCTACTTCAACGGGGACGGCTCCTACCCGGAGGCGGGGGCCTGCCAGTCCCAGGACAGCCCCTACTACAAGTGGTACAATTTTTCCCACTGGCCGGACAAGTACGACTCCTGGTGGGGCATTTACTCCCTGCCCGCCGTCAACGAGTCCGAACCCAGCTACCGGGCATACATCTTCGGCGGGGCGAACAGCATCGTCCGCCGCTGGCTGCGGGCGGGAGCGGATGCCTGGCGGCTGGATGTGGCCGACGAGCTGCCCGATGACTTCGTCCACGGTATCCATCAGGCGGTGCGGGAGACCGATCCCAACGCCATGGTCATCGGTGAGGTGTGGGAGGACGGCTCCACCAAAATCGCCTACGGCGTCCGCCGCAAGCATATTTTGGGCGGCCACTGTGACGGCTTGATGAACTACCCCTTCCGCAACGCCCTGCTGGCCTACCTGATGGGAGGGGAGGCGGAGGGATTCCGGACCGCCATGGAGACCATCCGGGAGAACTATCCCCCCTTTGCCTGGCGCTCGGCCATGAATTTCCTGGGTACCCACGACACCCCCCGGATTCTCACCCTGCTGGGCTGCGGCTCCGACGGACAGGACCACGACAAGGACTGGCGGGCCTCCTACCGCATGACCGAAAGCCAGTACCTGCTGGGCCGTACCAAGCTGATGCTGGGGGCGCTGGTGCTCTTCGCCTTTCCCGGCTCCCCCACGGTGTACTACGGGGACGAGGTGGGGATGGAGGGGTTTGAAGATCCCTTCAACCGCCGCACTTACCCCTGGGGAAGCGAGGACCAGGCCCTGCTGGAGTGGTACACCGCCCTAGGGAAGGCCCGGCGGGAGCTGCCCGCCCTTCGCCGGGGGAACCTGCTCTGGGGCCAGGCCCAGGGCCGGCTGCTCACCTTCTTCCGCCAGGGGGAGGGGGAGCCGGTGCTGGCTGCCGTCAACGCCGGCCGGAAGGCGGCGGCGGTGGAGGTTCCCTGGCCCGCCCGGGACTGGATGACCGGAAAAACAATCGCCCCCGGACGGCGGCTGCTGCCCCCCCTCACAGGCTGGCTGCTGGTTCCCCGGCAGAGCTGAATTGGAGTGAATTGTCAAACTAAGTGCAACAGGAATTGAGTTCGAAGTCCCATAATTCCTGAGCAGAATGGAAGTTCAAAA
>NZ_CALXFV010000050.1 GCF_944387675.1 uncultured Flavonifractor sp.
CCGTCCATGTACTTGGTGGTGGAGTGGGTGACGATGTCCGCCCCCCACTCGAAGGGCCGGCAGTTCACCGGGGTGGCAAAGGTGTTGTCCACAATGAGGGGGACCCCGTGGGCGTGGGCAGCCCTGGCAAACTTCTCAATGTCCAGCACCGTCAGGGCCGGGTTGGCGATGGTCTCTCCGAACACCGCCCGGGTCTCGGGCCGAAAGGCGGCCTCCAGCTCGGCCTCGGTGCAGTCCGGGTCCACGAAGGTAAAGTGGATGCCCATGCGCTGCATGGTGACGGCAAACAGGTTGAAGGTGCCGCCGTAGATGGAGGAGGAGCACACCACATGCTCCCCACAGGAGACAATGTTGAAGATGGAATAGAAGGAGGCCGCCTGGCCGGAGGAGGTAAGCATGGCGGCGGTCCCCCCCTCCAGGGCGCAGATTTTTGCCGCCACATGGTCGTTGGTTGGGTTTTGCAGGCGGGTATAGAAATAGCCGCTGGCCTCCAAATCGAAGAGGGCCCCCATGGCCTCCCCGGTGGCATAGCGGAAGGTGGTGGACTGAACGATGGGGATGTTCCGGGGCTCCCCGTTTCCGGGGGTGTAGCCCGCGTGGATGCACTGGGTGCTGATGCGGTGCTGGCTCATGGGTCATATCTTCCTTTCTGTTGGTGAATACTGGACTATCATACACGCGTCAGGGAGTTTCGTCAACCGAAGGCAAACGCGTCTGTTTCCGCCGGATGCTCTTCCGCCGGCGGCGGGGACTCCTGGCCGGTGGAGAGAAGCACATCCGCCAGAGTAAGCTGCTGGATAGGCCGGTAGGGGATCTCCTCTCCCTCCACCGTCACATACACGGATTCCACCCCCGGCACCTGGCAGAGGGTGAGGGTGAGGCAGGCATCCGCCACGGTGAGCTCCACCCCTGTCAGGCTGCCGTATTGCTCCGACAAGTCCAGGTGGAGGCAGCCTTCCTCCAGCAGCTCCCAGTTCAGCAGGCGCACCCCGTCGGGAAAGGGGGAGGTCAGTTCCTGTCCGGAGGGTCCCCGGAGCAGGGCTTTCAGCAGCCCGGGCAGCGGACGGGTTCCTTCCGGCAGCGTCCATGCCTCATACCCCACCGCCATGGCGGCATACCGGTCCTCCAGGGCGGAGTAGTAGATCCGGTAATCCCCCGGCTCCGAGGGTTCCCCAGTCTCCGGCGTACAGCCCATCAGACTCAACAGCATTCCCGTCAAAATCAGGATCGAGATCTTCTTCATGTTCCGCCGCCCCCCTTCTCCCGCCAGCGGGCAAAGCGCACCTCAAAGCAGGTGCCTTCCGTCTCCCGCCGCCGGGCGGTAACAGTACCGCCATGCTGGCGCACCGTGTCCCGGACGATGGACAGGCCAAGGCCGGTACCCCCGGCGGCCCGGGAGCGGGCCTTGTCCACCCGGTAAAACCGGTCGAAAATTTTGGGCAGGTCGGCCTCCGGGATGCCCACGCCGGTGTCCTCCACCCGCAGGCACACCACATCCCCCTCCAGCGTCAGGGTGACGGTCACCGTGCCGCCGGGCAGGTTGTACTTCACCGCGTTCTCCATCAGATTGAAGGCCACCTGGTACAGATCGTCCTCAGTGGCCCGGATGACACAGTTCTCCTGGAGATGGAGCTCCAGCTTCACTTCCGCCGCCCGGGCCAGGGGAGTGAGCATGTGCTCCACCCGGCGCACTACCTCCCCCACATCCACCGGGCCGGTCTGAATTTCATGGGCGGTATCCAGCCTGGTGAGGGTGAGCAGCTTCTCGGTAATACGGGTGAGCCGCTCGGCCTCCTCCCCGATGTCAGTGAGAAACTCCCGGGCGGTGTCCCCGTCCATGTGGTCGGCCTGGAGGATGGAGTCGGTAAGCAGGCGGATGGAGGCCAGAGGGGTTTTCAGCTCGTGGGAGGCGTCGGACACAAAGCGCCGGCGCACCTCCTCGGTGGTCTGGAGCCGGCCGGTGAGCTCGTTGAACTCGTCGGCCAGGCGGCTGAGCTCATCGCCTCCACGCATGTCCACCCGGTGGCTGTACTCGCCCTGACGGACGGTGTGGATAGCCCCCAGCAGCTGGGCGATCCGCCGGGTCAGCGCCTTGGAAAACACCACGCCCATCACCAGCGTACCCAGGGCAATGACCACGGAAATGGTGCGCAGATTGCTCTGGATGCCCTGGAGCATGGCGCCCTGCTCGGCGTCGTACTCGTAGAGGTAGACCGCCCCCTGGGTCATGGAGCGGTAGGTGACCGGCACCGCCGCCCAGCTGTAAAACACCCCGTCGGCATAGTCCCCCCGGAAGACGTTGTTCCCCTTCAGGGCGGTCACCGCCTCCCAGAACAGGGCGTACTGACCGGCGGTGTCTGTCCGCAGGCTTCCCTCCTGAATGTCGCACAGCACACGGCCGGAGGGGTCGATGACCACCACCCGGGTCACCCCCAGGCTGCCCAGCAGCAGATTCACCGTCCGGGTGGCTCCATCCGCCGTCAGCGGCTCCGGCCCGGTGGCCAGGGCGGAAGCCAGTACCGAGGCCTGATTCTGCATGGAGGTCTGCTTGGAGCGGTAGGCCAGGTTCTGGGACACTACCGCCGGATAGGTGTTCAGCAGAATCACCACCGCCGCCACAATTACTAGATAGGTCAGGGCGTACTTGGTCTGGAGGGAGCGCCAAAAGGGTACTCGCCGCCTATCCATGCTTCAAATAGTAGCCCACGCCCCACTTGGTGAGAATGTACTGGGGGGCTGCGGGGTCCAGCTCCAATTTCTCCCGCAGGCGGCGGACGTGGACATCCACCGTCCGGTAGTCCCCGGCGTACTCATAGCCCCACACCACGTTGAGCAGGTTCTCCCGGCTGTACACCCGCCCCGGGTTGCGCATGAGCAGCTCCATCAGGTCAAACTCCTTGGCGGTGAGATCCACGCTCTTGCCGTCCTTCCAGGCCGCCCGGGCGTCCGGGTCCAGTACAATATGGCCCATGGTCAGCTTGCTCCCCGCGCCGCTCTGCTGGGCCGCCATCCCCGCCCGGCGGAGCAGCGCCCGCACCCGGGCCTTCAGCTCCAGGATGTTGAAGGGCTTGGTGATATAGTCGTCCGCTCCGCACTCAAAGCCGATGATCTTGTCGGCGTCCTCGCTGCGGGCGGTGAGCATGATAATGGGGACGTTGGAGAACTCCCGAATCCGCATGCAGGCCTGGAGTCCGTCAATTTTGGGCATCATCAGGTCCAGAATAATCAGGTCAAAGCCGCCCCCCCGGGCCAGCTCCACCGCCTGCTCCCCGTCATAGCCCGCCTCCACCTGGTAGCCCTCGCTCTCCAGGTTGAACTTGATGCCTTTCACCAGCACCCGCTCGTCATCTACCACCAGTATTTTCAAGGCGCGTCCTCCTTTTGTGAAACCGTTACCTGATCAATCAGGCCCTCCAAAATACCTTCACCTATGCCGTCCACCCTGGTCAGATCCTCCGGAATTCGGAAGGGACCGTTGGCCTCCCGGTAGGCGACAATGGCCGCAGCCCGTTTCTCTCCAATGCCCGGCAGGCTCATCAGTTCCTCTGCAGTGGCGGTGTTCAGGTCCACCAGCCCCGTCCCGGCGCTCTGCCCGGCGGGGGGCGGCGTAAGCACCAGCGGACTCTCCTGCGTCAGGGTGCGCTGCACCTCCACCCGCACCGGCCCGGCCTGGTTGATCCCCCGGAGAAACCAGCCGCCGGTGAAAGCCAGAAAGGCCGCGGCCAGGAGAATAGAGGCAAATTCCAGTTTTGAAATCTTTATCATTTTGTAACCCTCTCCCCCGTTGCGTCCCGGTGCGGGGTCTGGTATAATCACAGATACAGGAACATTATATCATACATAAATGGAGTTTCCTATGAAAAAATTCAGACTGCTCGCTCTCTTTTTGGCTCTGACCCTCTCCCTCACCCTGGCCGCCCCCTTCGCCTGTGCCACCGGCAGCGGCAGCGCCATTCTGGACGGCATGTCGGTGCAGGCCAAGGCCGCCATTCTGGTGGACCCGGACACAGACGAAATTCTCTATGAGTACAACGCCCACGAGAAGATGTATCCCGCCTCCATCACCAAGGTGATGACCTGCCTGCTCACCCTGGAGGCGGTGGACCGGGGAGAACTCACCCTGGAGCAGACCGTCACCGCCAGCCAGTCCCTCCACACCGGCATCGGGGACAACGCCTCCACCGCCGACATCAAGGTGGGGGAGGAAATCCGCATCATTGATTTGCTGTACGCCGCCCTCATCCCCTCGGCCAATGAGGCCTGCAACGTAATGGCGGAGGCGGTGAGCGGGGACATCACTTCCTTTGTGGAGCTGATGAACCAGCGGGCGGTGGAGCTTGGCATGACCGGCACCCACTTCGCCAATACCCACGGCTACCATGACGACAACCACTACACCACCGCCTACGACGTGTATCTGATGAGCAAGCAGGCCATGCAGCACGAGACCTTCCGCACCATCGTGGCCTCCCTGAACTACACCATGCCCGCCACCAACATGCATCCGGAGGAGCGCATCGTCCGCTCCACCAACGCTCTCATTTCCAACTTCCGCGTCTGGGGCTATCTATACCAGTACGCCACCGGAATCAAGACCGGCTCCACCAACGAGGCGGGCTATTGTCTGGCCGCCTCCGCCACCAAGGAGGACCGAAATCTCATCTCGGTGGTGATGGGCTGCGAGCGGGAGCCGGGTACCACCGGCAGCCAGGGCTTCCTCTACTTCAGCGAAACCACCCGCCTGTTTGAGTGGGGCTTCAGCAATTTCGCCCGTCAGACCATGCTGGACGGCACCAAACGGGACATTCCGGAGGTGGCGGTCACCCTGGGCAAGGACACCAACTATGTCACCCTGGAGCCCCAGGGGGAGGTCACCGCCCTGCTGCCCAAGGACGTGTCGGCGGAACAGTTCGAGTACACCTACACCCGCAATGCCGAGAGCGTGGAGGCCCCCGTGGAAAAGGGCCAGCAGTTGGGTACCATCTCCGTATCCTTTAACAACAAGATCTACGGCACCCTGCCCCTGGTGGCCAGCATCGCCGTGGAGCGGGACGAGTGGCTCTACCGGCTGGACCGGCTGGAGAAGTTCTTTGACCAGCTGTGGGTCAAGATCCTGCTGGTAGTCCTTCTGGTGCTCATCGCCTTTCTGCTGCTGCGGCGGCTGCTCTTCCGGGGCCGCAGGAACCGCTACGGCTCCTCTTACGGCGGCGGACGGCACAGCCGCTACACCGGCTCCCGCCGCCGCAGATAGCGGAATCCCATACAGACCAACGGACCCGTTGCAGGCCATGCCGCAACGGGTCCGTTTCTTCTTCCCGGTCCCTACTCTGCCAGCAGTGCTTCCACCAGCGAAACCGCATCCAGCACCAGCCGGTCGCAGAAGGGCTTGCGCCCCTCCTCCTCCCCGTGCAGCCACTCCAGCAGCCCGTCACAGGTCAGTTCGCCGTGTTTCTCCCGAAAGCAGCGGAGCAGCTCCTGTGCGGCCGCTTCATCCCGGCCAGCCAGCCCCAGTGCCATCAGCGCCCCGGTTACCGCCCCGCAGGTGGCCCCGTGGCGCATGCCGGAGCCGAAGTGGGCGCCCAGCCGGTAGGCCTCCTCCTCGCTCAGGCCGTATGCCTGGCAGAAGGGAATCAGCACCGACTGGCAGCAGTTGTAGTGGACATCCGTCCTGGCCCGCAGGGCCTGTGTCTGTTCCAATCTGTTCATCCGCTCGCCTCATTCCTTTGTCAGTTAAACATATCTCCGTGGTCGGCAAAGAGCCTGCGCACCCGCGCCAGCAGTCCGGCGTGTTCCGGCCGGCACAGCCCGGGATCGGCCTCCAGCAGGGCCTCCGCCGCCCCCTGGGCCTGCTTGAGCACCCGCATATCCGCCGTCAGATCGGCAATGGACAGCTGGGGCAGGCCGTGCTGCCGATGACCGAAGAAGTCACCCGGACCCCGCAGGCGCAGGTCCTCTTCCGCTATTTTAAACCCGTCGTTGGTCTTTGACAAGACCCGCAGCCGCTCCCGGCTATCCCCATTGCGTGTGGAGGTGACCAGCACGCAATAGGAACGGTGCTTCCCCCGTCCCACCCGGCCCCGCAGCTGGTGGAGCTGGGACAGGCCGAAGCGGTCGGCGTTCTCCACCACCATCAGGGCCGCATTGGGGACATCCACCCCCACCTCAATAACGGTGGTAGACACCAGAAGGTCCAGCTCTCCCCGGGCGAAGGCGCCCATCACCGCCTCCTTCTCCCGGCTTTTCAGCCTGCCGTGGACCAGGCCCACCCGCAGGTCGGGAAAGACCTCCGTCTGGAGGGTATGGGCATAGGTGACGGCGGCTTTCAGCTCCAGGCCGCCGCTCTCCTCCTCTCCCTCCTCCACAGCGGGACACACCAGGTAGGCCTGCCTGCCCTCCCCCACCAGCCTGCGGACAAAGCCGTACATCCGCTGGCGCTTGTCCTCCCCCACCACATAGGTCTCCACCGGCGTACGGCCGGGGGGCAGCTCGTCCACTACCGACACGTCCAGATCCCCGTAGATCACCAGGGACAGGGTGCGGGGAATGGGGGTGGCCGACATCACCAGCACGTGGGGCGCGGTACTGGCCTTGGCCGCCAGGGCGGCGCGCTGGGCCACGCCGAAGCGGTGCTGCTCGTCGGTGACCACCAGACCCAGGCGGGCAAAGCGGACCCCCTCGCTCAAAAGGGCGTGGGTGCCGATGACCAGGTCCACCTCCCCCGCCTCCAGGGCGGCGTACAGCTCCTTCCGGGCCTTTCCCTTGATCCCGCCGGTGAGCAGGGCCACCCGCAGCCCCGCCCTCTCCAGCAAAGGCCCCAGGGAGCGGAAGTGCTGCTCCGCCAGCAGCTCTGTGGGGGCCATCAGGGCGCACTGGTGGCCGTTTTTCGCCGTCACCCAGGCGCCGTAAGCCGCCAGCATGGTCTTGCCGGAGCCCACGTCCCCCTGGACCAGCCGGTTCATGGGGACACCGGAGGACAGATCGGCGGCCATCTCCCCCATCACCCGCCGCTGGGCGGAGGTGAGGGCAAAGGGCAGCAGGGAGAAAAAGTCCTCCGGCTCCGGAATGGAAAAGGCCGTCCCCGCCGCCCGGTCCCGGCGGCGGCGGAGCAGGGCCATGCCGCAGGTGAGGAAAAACAGCTCCTCAAAAATCAGCCGGCGGCGGGCCACCTCCAGCGCCTGCTCGTCGGCAGGAAAGTGGATATTCCGGCAGGCATATTCCGCCGTGGCCAGGCCCTGGGCCTGCCGCAGGCCGGAGGGCAGCGGCTCCTCCACCTGAGCGGCGCATCCCTCCACGCACCGCAGGGTCAACCCGGCCAGCAGATTGTTGGAGATCCCGCGGGTCAGCGGATAGACCGGCAGAATACGCCCGGCAAACCGCACCCGGTCGGCCCGCTCACAAACCGGGTTGGTCATCTGCCGCCGGCCAGGCGGCCCCTCTACCCGGCCGAAGCAGACATAGGACTCCCCCGTGCGGAAGACGTCCTTCAAATAGCTCTGATTGAAGAAGGTGGCGGTCAGACTTCCCGTATCGTCCACCAGGCGCACCTTCACCAGCTCCAGCCCCTTCCGGATGCGGGAGAGGCGGGGGGGCTCCGCCGCCATCAGGGTGAGGCATACCGGCACCTCAGCCGGGGCGGAGGCGACGGTGGCGCTCCGCCGACGGTCCTCATAGCTTCTGGGGTAGTAGGCCAACAATTCCCCCACCGTGCGCAGCCCCAGCTTTTCCAGGCTTTGCGCCCGAGCCTGCCCCACCCCGGGCAGCCCCCGCAGGCTGTCGGTCAGTTCCATCCCCTCACCCCCTTCCGCACCAGTGTAGCATATTTCCCATTTCCCGGCAAGCGCCCCCCGCCCGCCCTTTTCCCCGATTCCACCCGGTCCCCTATTCCCTTTTTCCCACTTTGCGGCTATAATGTGAGTACTACCGTTTCAGAAAGAACCGCCCCGCGGCGGAGAAGAAAATGAGGGATTGCAATGAGTGATTACCGCGCACTGGCCGCCTTCGGCGCCGCCGTTCCCCCGCCCCTGCCCCACAGCAGCAGCCTGGATGCCGACTGCGTTGCCTTCCTGCGCCAGAACTGCCGGGACCTGCTGTTCCGCAAGGACCGGGAGGCGCTGGCCGACCGGGACGGCCACGACGGCGTACCCTATAACTTCGAGCGGGATGTGGACCGGCTGTGCCTGGAGCGGGCCATCCACCGCTTCTGTCAGAGCGCCAGCCGGGAGAACGCCTTTGACGTGTACGTGTGCTACTGCGAGATGTTCCGACCCTTCGGCACCGGCTATCAGGCCACCCGGGTGCTGTTGGAGACCCTGTCCGAGCACGAGGGCAACTCCAGCTCCCTGCTGATGAAGCACAGGGACCACTATGCCCATTCGGTGTACGTCTTCCTGCTGGGTCTGGCCCTCTACCGGAGCAGCACCGCCCTGCGCCAGGCCTTTGGGGAGAAATATCCCGCGGAGGATGACGCCGGCCGGGCAGAGCGATTTGTGCGTCTGTGGGGTCTCACCGCCCTGTTCCACGACATCGGCTACCCCTTCGAGCTGGCCCACCAGCAGATCAAAACCTACGTCTGCCAGCTGTGGGGCATTTACCCCGAGCGCATCAACGCCGTGCAGTACTACGCCCCCTTTGTCTCCTACAAGCGGATGGAGGACTTTACCGCCATTCCTCCGGAGAAGAAGCTGTGTGTGGGCCACCTGCTCCGGGGATTCGGCGGAGAACACGAGGGGCTTAACGGCCTGCTGGCCAACGCCCTGGTCCGGCGGTTGGGGGAGGCCTACGGCTTCTCCTATGAGTCGGCCCTGGCCCAGCTCACCGCCCGGCCCGCCGACTCCATGCCCTATATGGACCACGCCTATTTCAGCGCCCTGATCATGGCCCGGCGGCTCATCGCCGCCCTGGAGCCCAACCAGCCCCTGCCCGACGATACCCTGGACGCCCTGTGTGCCATTCTGCTCCACAACAGCCTGTTCCGCTTCGGTCTGAAGGGAAAGAGCGCCCCTCTGTCCCTGGATCACGGCCAGCCCCTGGCCTACCTGCTGATGGTGTGCGACGAGCTGCAGTGCTGGGACCGGGTGGCCTACGGTCAGAACTCCCGCACCCAGGTGGCCCCCTTCGGCTTTGACCTGGAGGCGGAGGAGGGAGCGGTGCGCCTGCACTACTTTTTTGACTGCGCCGGAGAGGACCCCCGCCTCTCTTCCGCCTGGCGCTCCATGGAGGGGGACGGCAGCCCGGCGGGCTGCCCCTTCCTGGCCGCCATGGCCAAATTTTTGGACCTGTCCTGTCTGGGCAAATTCTCCCTGGAGGCAGCCGCCCAGGTAAAGGAGAAAAAGACCGGCACCTATCTGTCCGACACCAAGTTCCTCAACCTCTACGACTTCGCCCTGGCTCTCAATGCCCGGTACGACGCCGGGTTGGGCGCCGACGAGATGGCGGCTGGGGGCCTGTCCACCCTACAGACCGCCATGGCCCGGTCCTTCGACCAGCTCTCCCTGGAGTTCAAGCTGTCCAACATCGCCCAGGCCAAGGGCTTTGCCCGGCATCTGGAGGAGCTGGGCTGCTTCTACACTGACCGGGCGGTGGACTACCCGGTGCTCACCGACTTTGCCGCCGGTGAACTGGAGACGCTGGCCCGGCTGGAGCATCAGCGCTGGCAGACGGAGAAGGAGGAGATGGGCTGGCAGTACGGCACCGGCTACCAGGACCGCCGGGAGCGGGCTCTCACCCGGCGGCACAAGGATATGGTGGACTTCTCCCGCCTCTCTCCGGAGGACATCGCCAAGGACGCTCAGCCCATGCGCTATATGATCCGCCTACTCAACCTGTTTGAGGGACTGCGGATCTACCGGACCGGCCATGCGGCGGAGTAAGCTGCGGCGGCTGCTGATCCCCTGCGCCATTCTGTTCGGGCTGATCGGCTTCGCCCAGAGCTGCCTCTATTACAGCCAGCAGAGCCTGCCCACCTGGTCGGTGGCGCTGCTGAGTCTCAGCAATGCGGTCAAGTGTTTTCTGTTCTCCAGCGACCTCTCCCCGAAAGAGGTGGCCGCCACACTGAGCCAGACCACGGACCCGGGACGCTACCTGCTGAGCAGCGCCTACGTGGTCATCACCCTGCTGGCTCCTCTGTGTACCGCCACCGCCCTGTTCCAATCCCTGCGGCGGCTGCTGGCCCTGCGGGGGCTGCTGGCCGGCAGCAGGGGGGGACGGCTGGTCATCTTCGGCTGCGGGGAGTACACCCTGGCCCTGCTGCGCACCCTGGAGCGAAAGAGTCCCGCCCCCCTGGTCATCACCCGGGAAAAGCCGGGGCAGGAGATGGAGCTGGCCTGCGCCCGGCTGGGCGCCCGGGTTGTGGTCCAGGCCGGCGGTGAGCTGAGGGAGGCCTGGCTGCGCAACGCCCGGCGGATCCTGCTGCTGGAGGAGGATGCTCCCGGCAATCTGAACACCTACCTCCAGCTGGAGGTCCTTTTGTCCACCCGTCGGGGGGACGCGTCCCCTATCCCCTGCCATATGTACTGTGCAGACCCCTGGATGGCGCAGCTGACGGGAGACTATTTGGCCAGCCGGGGAAGCGCCTGTCGGCTGACCCTGTCCCTGTTCGACCGGGAGGAGCTGAAAGCCCGGCAGGCCCTGGCCGCCTATCCCCTCTGGAGCGCCGCAGTCCGGCCGGACACCGGATTGCCCCCGGAGGGCGGGTGCCACCTGCTACTGCTGGGGCTGGGCCGGCTGGGGTGCGCCGTGCTGACCCAGGTCATTCAGCAGGGCGTACTGTCCTCCGGCGGTGATGTGGTGGTGGACGTGGTGGACCGGCAGGCCACGGACAAGCTGGAGGTCTTTGCCCGCCGCTTCTCCCAGGACACCGCCCTGGTCACTCCGGGCGAGGTGGTACTTCCCCGCCAGCCCCAGGGTATGGACGGGCGGCTGGTGCTCCGCGCCCACGCCATGGACGCCTCCTCCCACCGCTTCCAGGCGCTGGCCGCGGACCTCCACCGGGAGCGGCCCTTTACCTATGCGGCGGTATGCTTCCGAAATCCGGCCCTCACCACCGCCAGTCTGGTCACCCTCAGCCGGTTGTTCCTCCGGGAAGAGGACGCCCCTCCGGTCCCCATCCTCACCCGGCTCATGATGCCGGACAGCCTGGCAGGTTATCTGGAAGCGGATCAGACCCAATATCAGGGGGTACACCCCTTCCCCAGTGATGAGGATGTGATGCGTCTGGACGCGATCCGGGACGCGGCGGCGGAGCGGGCGGGCCGGGCCTACCACCAGTCCTATAACCAGTGGAGCGGGCAGCTGCCGGGCCGGCAGGGGGAGCGCGTCCCCTGGGAGCAGCTCTCCGTGCTCAAGCGGAGCTCCAACATCGCCAGCGCCTTCTACGCCCCCACCCGGTTCCTCCAGGCCGGCAGCCTGATGTCCGCCGCCCTGGGCGGCCCCCTCTCCCGATGGTACACCGGCGGCACCCTGACCCACCAGGCCAAGCTGACCCTCACCGGCCTGCTGGCCCCCCAGGGCCAGCTGCCCCAGCCGGAGGAACTGGCCGCGCTTTTGAAGCAACACCCCTGGTTGGAGGAACTGGCCAAAACCGAGCACCGCCGCTGGTGCCAATTCATGGCCCTCAACGGTTACAGCACCGCCCCCGACGGGGAGCCGGCCGCCCGCAGGCTGTCCGCCCGCCACAACCCGAATCTGGTGAGCTGGGGGGAGCTGGTGCGATGCCGGCCGGAGCTGTGCGTCTACGATCTGATTCCCCTGCTGCTCTGTCTGGACACTTCCGCCTGAATCGCCCCGCCTCCCCGCCCCGTGAAAGCGCCACAAAGGGGTGTCCGGAGGCGGGGCTTTCCTGTACTTCTCGCCAAGATTTGCAATTTATATCAAAAAGACTTGCAAAAACTTTAGGGTATAGTTATAATGTCCTTATTCACAATAGAATTGGGTTCTCCACCAGGGCAAGGGCGTCCTGGGCGCGGCGGGCGCGGGGGCGCATCCGCCGTCTTTGTTTCTTTTTTGACAGGTTATGACAAATGAAATGCAGAAAGGAAGGACAGCATGGCGGAATGTAAGTTCAACAAGGTCCTGGTGGCCAACCGGGGTGAGATCGCCATCCGGGTGTTCCGGGCCTGCTACGACCTGGGGCTGCACACGGTGGCCATGTACTCCAATGAGGACACCTTCTCCCTCTTCCGCACCAAGGCGGACGAGGCCTACCTCATCGGCGAGAACAAGTCCCCTCTGGGGGCCTATCTGGACATCCCATCCATCATCGACCTGGCCCGCCGCCGGAATGTGGACGCCATCCACCCCGGCTACGGCTTTTTGAGCGAAAACGCCGACTTTGCCCGGGCCTGTGAGGAGGCGGGGATCACCTTCATCGGCCCCTCCTCCAAAATCCTGGGGCAGATGGGAGACAAACTCACCGCCAAGGCCATCGCCCAGGCCTGCGGCGTTCCCACGATTCCTGGCTCCACCCAGCCGCTGAAAAGCGGGGAGGAAGCCCTGGAGAAGGCTGTTTCCTACGGCTTCCCCATTATCCTGAAGGCGGCCGGTGGCGGCGGCGGCCGGGGCATGCGCCGGTGCGACGCGCCTGAGGAGATCATTCCCGCCTTCAACCTGGTGAAGAGCGAGGCCAAGAAGGCCTTCGGCAACGAGGATATTTTCATTGAGAAATACCTGGTGGAGCCCAAGCACATTGAGGTGCAGATTCTGGGGGACAAGCACGGCAACGTGGTCCACCTGTTTGAGCGGGACTGCTCCCTCCAGCGGCGCTACCAGAAGGTGGTGGAATTCGCCCCCGCCTTCAGCGTGCCGGAGGCCACCCGGCAGAAGCTGTATGAGGACGCCGTCAAGGTGGCCAGGCACGTAGGCTACGTCTCCGCCGGTACGGTGGAGTTTTTGGTAGACAAGGACGGCAGCCACTACTTCATTGAGATGAATCCCCGCATTCAGGTGGAACACACCGTCACCGAGATGGTCACCGGCATCGATCTGGTGCGGGCGCAAATTCTCATTGCCGAGGGACATCCCCTCTCCGCCCCCGCCATCGGCATCCCCTCCCAGGAGGCTGTCCACATGAACGGCTACGCCCTCCAGTGCCGGGTGACCACCGAGGACCCGGCCAACAACTTCGCTCCCGACACCGGCAAGATCACCGCCTACCGCTCCGGCGGCGGCTTCGGGGTCCGGCTGGACGGCGGCAACGCCTACACCGGCGCGGAGATCTCCCCCTACTACGATTCCCTGCTGGTGAAGGTCACCTCCTGGGACAACACCTTCGAGGGGGTATGCCGCAAGGCCATGCGGGCCATCAGCGAGGAGCATGTGCGGGGCGTCAAGACCAACATTCCCTTTGTCACCAACATTCTGGCCCACCCCACCTTCCAGGCGGGCCGGTGCCACACCAAGTTCATCGACGAGACCCCGGAGCTCTTTGACATCGACACCGGCCGGGATCGGGCCACCAAAGTGCTCAAGTATATCGCCCAGATTCAGGTGGACAATCCCTCCGCCGAACGGCCCCAGCTGGATATCCCCCGCTTTCCCCCCTACCAGAACACCCCGCCCAAATGTGCCGGTCTGAAGCAGCTGCTGGATGAAAAGGGGCCTGAGGCGGTGCGGGACTGGGTACTGGAACAGAAGAAGCTGCTTATCACCGACACCACCATGCGGGATGCCCACCAGTCCCTTCTCTCCACCCGGGTGCGCACCCGGGACATGCTGAAATGCGCCGAGGGGACGGCGGAGATTCTCAACGACTGCTTCTCCCTGGAGATGTGGGGAGGCGCCACCTTCGACGTGGCCTACCGCTTCCTCCACGAATCCCCCTGGGAGCGTCTGCGGCTGCTGCGGGAGAAGATTCCCAATATCCCCTTCCAGATGCTCTTCCGGGGAGCCAACGCTGTGGGGTATACCAATTATCCCGACAACCTGATCCGGGCCTTTATCAAGGAAGCTGCCAAGTCCGGCATCGACGTGTTCCGCATTTTCGACTCCCTGAACTGGATTCCCGGCATGGAGATTGCCATGGACGAGGTGCTCAACCAGGGCAAGCTGTGCGAGGCCACCATCTGCTACACCGGAGACATTCTGGACCCCAAGCGGGACAAGTACACCCTCAAGTATTATGTGGATATGGCCAGAGAGCTGGAAAAGCGGGGCGCCCACCTGCTGTGCATCAAGGACATGTCCGGCCTGCTCAAGCCTTACGCCGCCAAGAAGCTGGTGTCCACCCTGAAGGGCGAGATCGGCATCCCCATCCACCTGCATACCCACGACACCTCGGGCAACCAGGTGGCGGCCTACCTGATGGCCGCTGAGGCGGGGGTGGACATTGTGGACTGCGCCATTGACTCCATGTCCTCCATGACCAGCCAGCCCTCCCTCAACGCGGTGGTCACTGCCCTCCAGGGACAGGAGCGGGACACTGGGCTGGACCCCGTCAAGCTCCAGTCCCTGTCCGACTACTGGGCGGACGTGCGCCTGCGCTACGCCAAGTTCGAGGCGGGCATCAAGAACCCCTCCACCGACATTTACCGCTACGAGATGCCCGGCGGCCAGTACACCAACCTGAAAAGCCAGGTGGAGAGTCTGGGTCTGGGCCACCAGTTCGAGGCGGTGAAGGAGATGTACCAGACTGTCAACCACATGCTGGGGGACATTGTGAAGGTGACCCCCTCTTCCAAGATGGTGGGGGATTTGGCCATCTTCATGGTGCAGAACGAGCTGACCCCGGAGAACATCGTGGAGCGGGGAGAGGCCCTCACCTTCCCCGATTCGGTGGTAAGCTACTTCAAGGGCATGATGGGCCAGCCCGCCTGGGGCTTCCCGGAGGATTTGCAGAAGGTGGTCCTCAAGGGGGAACAGCCCATCACCTGCCGCCCCGGGGAACTGCTGCCTCCGGTGGACTTCGAACAGGCCCGGGAGGAGGTCCAGAAGTTCTATAACGACGCCTCCGACCACAACGTGCTCTCCTGGTGCCTCTACCCCAAGGTGGTGGAGGACTTCTACCGCCACCGGCAGGAGTATGGCTATATCATGCGTATGGGCAGCCACGTGTTTTTCAACGGTATGGCCCTGGGCGAGACCAACAAGATCAACATTGAGGACGGCAAGACCCTGGTTATCAAATACCTGGGCTTGGGGGACCTGAACGAGGACGGCACCCGCAACGTCCACTTTGAGCTCAACGGCATGCGCCGGGAGGTGGCGGTACCCGACAAGAGTGCCGCCTCCCAGGTGCGGAAGGTCAACCTGGCCGACCCCTCCGACAAGAGCCAGGTGGGCGCCTCCATCCCCGGCATGGTGTCCAAGGTCAATGTGCGCCCCGGCGATACGGTGGAGGTCAACCAGGTGCTGGCCGTTATCGAGGCCATGAAGATGGAGACCTCCGTGGTGGCCCGGATGAGCGGTACCGTGGACCAGGTGCTCATCAAAGAGGGCGGTGCGGTCAAGGCCGG
>NZ_CALXFV010000051.1 GCF_944387675.1 uncultured Flavonifractor sp.
TACTGGAGCACCGGGTCGGGCAGGTTCATGCCCCGGCGGATGGCCTTGTTCTTGATGATGGCCACCCGGGTCTCATAGTCGGGGGGCTGGATGTCCACCGGCAGGCCCCATTCAAACCGGGTGCGCAGCCGGTCGTCCAGCCGCAGCATCTCCTTGGGGGGGCGGTCGGCGGTGAATACGATCTGCCGTCCGGCCTCGTACAGGGTATTGAAGGTGTGGAACATCTCCTCCTGGGTGGACTCCCGGCCGGCGATGAACTGCACATCGTCCATAAGGAACACGTCGGCAGAGCGGTATTTCTCCCGGAATTCCGGGTTGCGCCCCTCCCGGATGGCCTGGATCAGCTCGTTGGTGAAGGAGTCCCCCTTGATATACACAATGCGGTATTCCGGATGGTTACGGTGGATTTTGTGGGCGATGGCATAGAGCAGATGGGTCTTGCCCAGCCCCGACTCCCCGTAAATGAACAGAGGATTGTAGGTCTTGGCCGGCTGCTCGGCCACCGCCAGGGCGGCGGCGTGGGCGAATTTGTTGGAGGAACCCACCACAAACCGGTCAAAGGTGTACTCCTCCGTACCGGGGAGAAACACATCTTCAGGGGGCTTGCCGTAGCCCTCCAGCTCCCCCTCCCCCAGTACCACCACCTCAAACTCGGCGGAAAACAGCTCGTGAAGGGCCTTTTGAATGACGGGGACGTAGCGGGCCTGAATGATGTCCCGCTTGAAGTTGGAGGGGGTATGAATGACAAACCGGTTTGCCTCCAGCGCCACGGCGGCCGCGTCGTCAAACCAGGTGTTGATGGTGGTAGCGGTCATCTCCCCTTCCATCAGGGAGAGCACCTTAGCCCAGAGATCGGCGGGCAAATTCACGAGGAGACCACCTCTTTCAGTAAAATATCGTATCCAAGTAATTATATCAAAAAAACGCCCTGGGTGCAACGTATACCATATAAAAAAGAATTCCTTTTTCCGGGGTATTTTTGGCTCTCCGCCGGGCGGGTCCGCCGGCCTGTGGG
Source organism: uncultured Flavonifractor sp. (assembly GCF_944387675.1). Classification (GTDB taxonomy): domain Bacteria; phylum Bacillota; class Clostridia; order Oscillospirales; family Oscillospiraceae; genus Flavonifractor. Next base: position 1,016 of record NZ_CALXFV010000051.1, read on the forward strand.
AAGGAGAAAGAAGACCCACAAGATGTTGTATTCCCGCCTGTTATGGGAGAAAAAAACAGAAAAAGTTCCAAAGTAATGGTTGACAGGTGTTTTTGAAATAGGCTATAATACCATGTGCGCCGTGTATCCACGGCGGTGTAAAGCAGTTTTCTTTGTCAACCGCAGCCGGAAGGCTGTTGTGGAGGCGGGGTTTCCCGTCGATCTTTGAACAGGAGGTGTTCCCACATGGTTCGTACCTATCAGCCCAAGAAGCGCCAGCGCTCCAAGGAGCACGGGTTCCGCAAGCGCATGCGTACCGCCAACGGCCGGAAGGTTTTGGCCCGCCGCCGTGCGAAAGGCCGCGCCCGTCTGACCCACTGATGCTTCCGCGAATGGAATAGGGCTTTTATGAAGGGGCGGGGGAGCTTTCCCACCGCCCCTGCGCAGTATGTGCAGAAACGGAGCGGAAACGTGAAGCATACCATTTCCCTGAAACAGAATCATGTGTTTCGCCGGCTGTACAGCAAGGGGAAAAGCGGGGTGGACAGCCGCCTGGCGGTCTACTGCCGGAAAAATGGGGGAACCGAAAACCGGCTGGGACTCACCGTAGGGGTGAAGCTGGGCAAGGCCGTGGTGCGCAACCGGGTCCGCCGCCGGATTCGGGAGGCCTACCGGGTACATGAGGACCGGTTTCTGCCCGGCTACGACATTGTGGTGGTGGCCCGGGTAAAGGCGGGCCACAGCCGCTACCGGGAGCTGGAGCGCAGCCTGCTCACCCTGTCGGACAAGCTGGGTCTGCTGCGGAAGGAGGGGGCGAAGCGGTGAAATCCCTTTTGCTGGCCGCCATCCGTTTTTACCGGAGGTATATCTCCCCCGCCCGGCCCCCCTGCTGCCGGTTTATCCCCACCTGCTCGGCCTACGCCCTGGAGGCGGTGGAGAAATACGGAGCGTTCAAGGGCGGTCTTCTGGCCCTGCGCCGTCTGCTGAAATGTCAGCCTTTCCACAAGCAGGAGACCATTGAGTACGACCCCGTCCCGTAGTGGGACAGAATACGCAACATGGAGGCGCGCAAATGGATATCGTCCTTACCCCTTTCTCGTGGCTGCTGGAGGTTTTTTATAATTTCTGCGGCAGTTACGGCCTGGCGCTGATCTTATTCGCGCTGGTGGTCAAGGTGGTGCTGTTCCCCCTGTCTCTGAAGGGCAAGCGCAGCATGATCCAGATGAACATGCTCCAGGGTCAGATGCAGAAGCTGCAAAAGCAGTACGGCAACAACCGGGAGCGCTACAACGAAGAGGTGCAGAAGCTCTACGCCAAGGAGAAGATCAACCCCATGGGCGGCTGCCTGTGGTCCTTCATTCCCCTGATCATTCTGATGGTGCTCTATCCCATCATTCGCCTGCCCATCCACTACATGATGGGCATCAGCGACACCGGAGTGCTCAACACCATCGCCCAGACGGTGAACTGGAACGCGGTGGCGCTGGACATGGGGTGGATCAAGGAGGCGGTGGAGAGCTTTTCCGACACCGGCTACAACCAGCTGTATCTGGCCTCCCTCATCACCCCGGAGAACCTGGAGGCCGTCCGCGCCGCCGTGGGCGAGGCGGGGAGCCAGATTTTTTCCATCAACTTTGATTTTCTGGGCATTGTAGACCTGTCCCAAATTCCCCAGCTGAAATTCTGGACGGTGGAGCATGGGGGCTTTGCCCTGTTTCTGCTGCCGGTGATTTCCGCCGGTCTGAGCGTGGTGTTCTCCCTGGTTTCCATGAAGACCAACGCGGTGAACCAGCAGAGCACCCAGACCAACTCCACCATGAAGTCCATGATGATCGTCTCCCCCCTGATCTCTCTGTGGATTGGCTTCTCCATGCCGGCGGCCCTGTGTATTTACTGGATCGCCAACAGCCTGTTCTCCATGCTCCAGGAGTTCATCTGCGGCCGGCTGCTGAAGAAGGACTATGAGAAGGCCGCGGCCATGCAGGCCGAGCGGGCCCGCCTGGAGAAGGAGGAGGAGAAGGAGCAGCGCCGGAAGGCCGCCGAGGAGCGGGCCCGCCGGATTGAGGAGGAGAAGCAGAACAAGGGCAAGAAGAAGAAGGGCGAGAAGAAGCCCGTGGATGAGGATAAGATTCCCGGCTCGGTGAAGGAATTCAGCCGGGTGGGGATGCGGCAGTACGCCCGGGGACGGGCCTATGATCCCTACCGGTACAGCCAGGAGGGACCCACCGTCTATCCCGGGGAGGCCCCCCTCTTTGCCCGGAAACCCGCCGACGGACCGGAGGCGGTCACCGGGGAAGAACTCCCCGCCGTGGAGCCCACCGCCGGAGAGGAAACCAAGGAATAACGGCTTTGCCGAGACGCATAAGGAGAGAAACCCACTATGCTGAAATGGATCGAAAGCACCGGCAAAAGCGAGGAGGCGGCCGTTGAGGCCGCCCTGCAAAAGCTGGGAATGGATCGGGACGAGGTATCCGTGGAGATCCTGGAGCGGGCCAAGTCCGGATTTTTGGGCATCGGAAGCTGCCCGGCCAAGGTAAAGGTGAGTTATGAGGCGCCTGACGAGGAGCCGGAGGCGGCTGCCCCCCCTGAGCCGGAGGCCCCGGCGGCCAAGGCGGAGCGGCCCGCGCCCCAGCCCCGTACGGAGCGGCCCGCCCCGGCGGACAAGGGGGAGCAGAGCGCTCCGGCGGCGGCCCCCCTGGCGGGGGACGACCGGGGAGCGGCCATTGAGGCCTTTCTCACCGGCCTTTTGGCGCATATGGGCGCCCAGGCCGCTCCGGAGATTCGGGTGGATGAAAACGGCACCTACCAGGTGGAGCTGGTGGGCCAGGACCTGGGCGGCCTCATCGGCCGCCGGGGGGAGACCCTGGACGCCATCCAGCAGCTCACCGGTTACGCGGTCAATCACGGCCAGTCCAAGCGGGTCCGGGTCCATGTGGACGCAGAAGGCTACCGGGCCAAGCGGGAGGAGTCCCTGGTGCGGCTGGCCCGAAAGGTGGCGGGCAAGGTGGTCAAATACCGCCGCAACGTCACCCTGGAGCCCATGAACGCCTATGAGCGGCATGTGATTCACACCGCCCTTCAGGACACCCCGGACGTGACCACCTATTCCATCGGCACCGAGCCCAACCGCCGCACGGTGGTGGCCTACAGCCGGGGCGAGCACCGGTAAGACAGGAAAACAGCGGTCTGTCCCCATACCGTCGGGACAGGCCGCTTTTTGCAGGGAGGGGCAGCATATGAAGCCAGGGGAAGGAACTTATCAGGCCTATGTCAGCATTCTGAAGGAGGAACTGCTCCCCGCCATGGGTTGTACCGAACCCATCGCGGTGGCCTACTGCGGGGCGGTGGCCCGGCGGACGCTGGGGACACTCCCCGACCGGGTGGAGGTGGAGGCCAGCGGCAACCTGATTAAAAACGTAAAAAGCGTGGTGGTTCCCAACACCGGCCACCGCCACGGGATTCCGGCGGCGGTGGCGGCCGGGATTGTGGCGGGAAATCCGGACAAGCAGCTGGAGGTGATCTCCCAGGTCACTGCCGCCCAGCAGGCGGAGATCGGAGCTTTTCTGGAAAAAACGCCGGTGGAGGTGCGCCTGGCGGAGACTCCTTTGATCTTTGACCTGGTGGTAACCCTGTTCCGGGGGAGCGCCCGGGCCAAGGTGCGAATTGCCAATTTCCACACCAACATTGTCCTGGTGGAAAAGGACGGGCGTGAGCTGCTGCGCAGAGAGGTGACGGGAGATACGGAGGGGGGCCTTACCGACCGGAGCTGCCTGACGGTGGCGGGCATTCTGGACTTTGCCGGCGCCGTGGACCTGGAGGACGTGTCCCCCCTGCTGGACGCCCAGGTTACCTGCAACATGGCCATCGCGGAGGAGGGCCTGCGGGGGGACTACGGGGCCAACGTGGGAAAGGTACTGATGTCCTCTCATCCGGAGGTGCTCTCCGCCGGGGGACCCTCCGCCGTGCGGCTGCGGGCCAGGGCCATGGCCGCCGCCGGCAGCGACGCCCGGATGAACGGCTGTGAGCTGCCGGTGGTAATCAACTCTGGCAGCGGAAACCAGGGCATTACCGCTTCGGTACCCGTGGTTGTGTACGCCCGGGCCATGGGCGTGGAGCGGGAGCGGCTGTACCGAGCGCTGGTGGTGTCCAACCTGCTGGCCATCCACCAGAAGTCCACCATCGGCCGGCTGTCCGCCTACTGCGGGGCCATCAACGCCGGCGCCGCCGCCGGCGCGGCCATCGCCTACCTGGAGGGGGGCGGCCTGGACGCCGTCTCTCACACCCTGGTCAACGCCCTGGCCATCTCCTCCGGTGTCATCTGCGACGGGGCCAAGGCCTCCTGCGCGGGAAAAATCGCCCTGGCGGTGGACAGCGGCATCCTGGGCTGGGAGATGTACCGCCAGGGCCAGCAGTTTCTGGCCGGGGAGGGCATTGTGAAAAAGGGCGTGGAAAACATGATCGCCAGCGTGGGCCGCCTGGGCCGGGAGGGCATGCGGGAGACCGACCGGGAGATCCTTCATATCATGGTGGACAAATGGATGAGCGGGGACTGACGGCTTTTGCTTGTCTGGGCAGCTTCGGTTTGATATACTGAGCCTGTAAGGCGGGACCGGGCGAAAGGAGCGGACGGAGATGCGCAAAATACACTGTGCCGACTGCGGCAAGAACTATGACTATGACGTGGACGATTTCTGCCCCCGCTGCGGCAGCTTCAACCCGCCCCCAGACGGCGGCGCCACCCGGCTGGAACAGGAGCTGCTCTCCCGCTTCCAGCAGCCGGGGTCCGGGATCCGGGGTCCGGGCAAACAGGCCCGCGCCGTGTCCTATCACCCCACCTACGGCAGCGGCCCCGATTTGAAGCCCGGACGCACCCACACCGGCCGCATCCAGAGCTGCGCAGCCTGCGAACCGAAGCAGAAGAAAAAGAACGGCGGCCTCAAGGTCATGGTTCTTGTGGTGGTGGTGCTGGTGCTCCTCTTCGCCCTCTCTCCCCTGGTGGAGCTGGGCATCCGCCAGGCCATCACCGCCTTTGACGGGCTGAGCGACGCCTTCGGCAGCCGGGAGGAGGGTCACGCCGCCCCGGCGGAGGTGCTGGTGGACGAGGAGCCGGTACCGGCGGAGGAGCTGCTTGGAAACTGGTATGAGGACTATGACACCTTTACCCTCTCCAATGGTCAGCAGGTTTCGGTGGGCGGCCGCTGGCAGCCCTGGCTGCCCGACTGGTATCTGGAACAGTTTCCGGCGGATACCCGCTGCCTGGCGGTGGACCTGTGGGTGTTGGGGGAGCCGGGGGACGACTATGTACCCACGCTGCTGGTGACGGAGGACGGCGCCAGTTATCTGCCTGAGGAGCTGCCCCTCCAGGTGACGGAGGAGTGCGGGCTGGAGAGCGTCTCCCTGGCCGACGGCATGGCTAATGAGGAGCTGTACGGCCATCTCTTTTACTTCCTGCCGGAGCAGGAGGCGGAGGGAGAGCTGTCGGTGCTGATTATGGACACGGAGAGTATCTGGGTTTCTCTGACAGCAGAATAGGAGGAATTACTCTGAGGAAAAGCAATCTCACCCTCATCGGCATGCCCGGCTCGGGGAAGAGCACCGTGGGCGTACTTCTGGCCAAGGCCCTGGGATACGCCTTTTTGGACACCGACCTGCTGCTCCAGCAGCAGCGGGGCGTGCTGCTCCAGGACCTGCTGAACCAGCTGGGAGTGGAGGCCTTTCTGGACGCGGAAGCGGAGACGGTCAGCGGCCTGACCTGCACCGGAACGGTGATCGCCCCCGGGGGCAGCGTGGTGTGCCGCCCCAGCGGCATGGCCCGGCTGAAGGCGCTGGGACCGGTGGTGTACCTCCATGTGCCTCTGGCGGAGCTGGAGCGGCGGGTGGACAACATCACCACCCGGGGCATTGCCATGGCCCCCGGCCAGACCCTGGCCGATGTGTATGCCCAGCGGGAGCCCCTGTACCGCCGGTATGCCGACGTGACGGTGGAAGTCCGCCCCGGCGCCGGGCTGGAGGAGACGGTGGCGGCGGTGCTGGCAAAGCTCTTGTAATTTTTGAAATCCGTGGTATACTATGGCTTGACGGTATTTCAGCCTGACGAAAGGGGCGCGGCGCCCTTTTCGTCAGCCTCGTTTATGACCACCACGTTGCCCGCTGGCTTCCCGGCGGGCTTCGTCGTGTTTCGTCCTGCCCCCGCGCGGCAGGCCATTTTTTTCACCGCCCCCGGCGCGGAAGGGGCGGACCATGAAAGGAACGGACCACATGACATTTCAGGAACTGGGCCTGCGCGGCGAGCTGCTGCGGGCGCTGGCCCAACAGGGGTATGAGCACCCCTCCCCCATTCAGGAAAAGGCCATTCCCCCCGCCCTGGCGGGCCGGGATGTGCTGGGCTGCGCCCAGACCGGCACGGGGAAGACCTGCGCCTTTGCCGCCCCCATCCTCCAGCGGCTGGCGGCGGCTCCCGTCTCCGGCCGGCCCATCCGGGCGCTGATCCTCACCCCCACCCGGGAGCTGGCCCTCCAGATTCAGGAGAGCTTTGCCGCCTACGGCAGGCACCTGCCCTTGCGCTCGGCGGTCATCTTCGGCGGAGTGGGACAAAATCCCCAGGTGGAGCAGCTGAAACGGGGGGTGGACATTCTGGTGGCCACCCCCGGCCGGCTGGGCGATTTGTACCAGCAGGGCTTTGTGGAGCTGACCCGGCTGGAGATCTTCGTGCTGGACGAGGCCGACCGGATGCTGGACATGGGCTTCATCCACGACGTGCGGCGAATTCTGGGCTGGCTGCCCAAAAAAAAGCAGACCCTCTTCTTCTCCGCCACCATGCCCCCGGAGGTGCGCAGCCTGGTAGACTCCCTGCTGGTAAATCCGGTGAAGGTGGCGGTGGACCCGGTGTCCTCCCCGGTGGAGGTCATCGACCAGAAGCTGTATTACGTGGACCGGGGGAATAAGAGCAAGCTGCTGGCCGCCCTGATCCGGGAGCTGGGGGTGAAAAACGCCCTGGTGTTCACCCGCACCAAGCACGGAGCCAACAAGGTGGCGGGGGAGCTGGGGAAAGCGGGGATCTCCGCCGCCGCCATTCACGGCAACAAGAGCCAGACCGCCCGGCAGCAGGCCCTGGCCGATTTCAAGTCGGGGGCGGTGCAGGTCCTGGTGGCCACCGACATTGCCGCCCGGGGTCTGGATATTGAGGAGCTCAGCCATGTGTTCAACTACAACCTGCCCGATGTGCCGGAAACCTATGTCCACCGCATCGGCCGCACCGGCCGGGCGGGCCGTGGCGGCACCGCCATCTCCTTCTGCGACGTAAACGAGCGGGAGGAGCTGAAGGGCATTGAAAAGCTGCTGGGCAAGCCCATTCCGGTGGTGGAAAACCACCCCTGGCCCATGGAGGTGCTGGAGCCCCTGCCCAAAGACAAGAAGGGCCGGGTGATAAACCCGGAGGACGCGGAGGCCCGGGCGGCAGCCCGGGAAAAGCGCCGGAGCCGGGAAGGCCCGGCCAAGGCGGCCCTCCAGGCAGAGCCGGTCCCGCCTCCGCCCGCCCCCGCCCGGAAGGAAACGGGGAAGCCCCAGCGAAAAGAAGAGCCGGACCAGCCGCCGCGGGAGGAGCGGAAGCCCCGGCGGGGAATACGGGCCAGCAAAACCCTGGAGCAGGCCCTCACCGCCACCGCCCCCGCCCGCCCCGCCCCTCAGCCGGAGTACACCGACTTTCACAGGCCGGACCCCCTGGCCAGCGACGTAATTATGGACGCCACCGCCCGCCTTCTGGCCCCCCGCCGCCCGGCGGCGGAGGCCCCCGCCCAGGAGCGGGAGAAAAAGCAGCGGCGGCGGAAGAAGCCTGCGCCCCCGCCGCCGGCACCCGTCCGTGAGGCCGCCCCCTCCAGAGAGGCGTCCAAGCCCTCCCCGGGGCGGAAGAAGGAGCGGCGGAACCGGGACCGGGGCGGCCGGCGCCCCGGGGAACCCACCCTGCACAGCCATCAGAAGGACTCCACCGAGCAGCCCAGCCTGATGAAGCCCTACTACCTCAGCGACGATTGATACCCGCTTCCGGCAGCCAGTGGGCGGATGAACGCATCCGCCCGCTTTTTTTAGTTGAATTTAGAACAAATGTTTGCATTCTGCGGGCAGCTGTGGTATACTCAAGCTGGAAGATACCATGGTAAGGAGGGTCTGCCATGAAGGCGCTTACACCCAAGCAGCAGCAGATCTATACGTATATCCTCTCCTTTTCCCAGACCCACGGCTATCCCCCCTCGGTGCGGGAGATTGGGGAGTATGTGGGGTTAAAATCCCCCTCCACCGTCCACTTCCACCTCAAAGGGCTGGAAAGCGCGGGACTTATCACCAAGGCGGAGGGCAAGACCCGGGCCATCACCGTGAGCGCTCCTCACGCCGCCCCCGCCCCGGCGGAGCCGCCCCGGGACCGGATTCCGGTGGTGGGCAATGTGGCCGCCGGGTCCCCCATTCTGGCCCAGGAGTGTGTGGAGGACTATCTGACCTTTGAGACCGGGGGCCGGGAGGGGGAGTATTTCGCCCTCCAGGTCCGGGGGGAATCCATGAAGTACGCCGGCATTCTGCCCGGGGATCTGGTGGTGGTCCACCAGCAGGCAGACGCCCGCAGCGGGGAGATTGTGGTGGCCCTGTTTGAGGAGGAGGCCACGGTAAAGACCCTCCGCCGGAAGGATGGCCACACCTGGCTCATGCCGGAGAACCCGGAGTACGAGCCCATTGACGGGGACGGCTGCACCATTCTGGGCAAGGTCACCGCTGTGGTGCGGCGGTACTGAGCGGCGCGGCAGTGGATCGCGTGGTATTTGACACGCCGGTGGGACCCATGGCTCTGGAGTGCCGGGGTGAGGTGCTTACCGCTCTCTATCTCCCCTGCCGGCCCATGGAGGCGGCAGGGACTGAGACGGCGCTGCTGGCGCGGGGCCGGGAGGAGCTGCTGGAGTATTTCCAGGGAAAGCGGCGGAGCTTTGACCTGCCGCTGGACCCCCGGGGAACCGCCTTTCAGCGGGCGGTGTGGGAGGAGCTGGCCCGGGTGCCGTACGGCCAGGTGGTGACCTATGGGGAGCTGGCCCGCCGGGTGGGCAGTCCCCGGGCCTGCCGGGCGGTGGGCCAGGCCAACCATCGCAATCCCCTGCCCATCTTCCTCCCCTGCCACCGGGTGGTGGGGGCGAAGGGTACCCTCACCGGCTATGCCGGGGGACTGGCGCTGAAAGAATATTTATTGGAACTGGAGAAAGACGGATGAAGCTGATTACCTGGAACGTCAACGGCCTGCGGGCCTGCCTGAATAAAGGGTTTCTGGACTTTTTCCACAGCGCAGACGCCGATGTGGTGTGTCTTCAGGAGACCAAGCTCCAGCCCCACCAGATTGCGCTGGAGCTGCCCGGCTACCAGCTGTTCTGGAACAGCGCGGAGAAGAAGGGCTATTCCGGCACGGCGGTGTTTACCCGGGTAAAGCCCCTGGGGGTCAGCTACGGGCTGGGCATACCGGAGCACGATACCGAGGGCCGGGTGATTACCGTGGAGTACGAGCCGTTCTACCTGGTGTGCTGCTACACCCCCAACGCCCAGAACGAGCTGGCCCGGATCGACTACCGCATGGCGTGGGAGGACGCCTTCCGGGCCTACCTGTTAGAGCTGGACAAAAAAAAGCCGGTGGTACTGTGCGGAGACCTGAACGTGGCCCACGAGGAGATCGACCTGAAGAACCCCAAGTCCAACCGGGGCAACGCCGGCTTTTCCGACCAGGAGCGGGAGAAGATGACGGTGCTGCTGTCCAGTGGGTTTTCCGACACCTTCCGGGTCCTCTATCCCAATCAGGAGGGGGCCTACACCTGGTGGAGCTACCGGTTCAACGCCCGGAAGAACAACGCAGGCTGGCGGATTGATTACTTCATTGTGTCAGACCGGCTGATGCCCCGGGTGAAGGACCAGATCATCCACAGCCAGATCACCGGCAGCGACCACTGCCCGGTGGAGCTGACGCTGGAGCTGTGACAGACGGACACGGGTCCGGCGCGGAGAGAACCTTCCTCTCCGCGCCGGACCCGTGTATTTTGCTGTTATGCCTCCAGACCCAGCAGCACCTGGCCGGCGGCCCGGGCGAAAAGCCGGGCGGCGGCCAGAGCCTCCTGGAGGGTGTTGCCGTGGGTTCCCACCTCCACCAGCAGGGAGCCGGAGCACAGCTGCTGGTTGTACCGGGAGGAGCGGAGGGTCATGGGCCGGGCCAGGGTGGGATAGAGGGTGTTCATCCCGTTCTGGATCTTGCAGGCCAAGGTGAGGTTGGACCGCCAGTTTGGATGCTCCCCGCCCTCGCTGGAGCCCAGCACCAGCATCACCTGGGCGGTGGACGCCCCGTCTACGGTGGTCACCGCCTTGTACACCGTGCCGTCCTCTCCGATGAGGGCGTCCCGGTGGACATCCAGCACCACCCGGATGGTGGGGTACTCCTCCAGCCAGGCCGCCACCGCCGCCGCGGAGCGGTCGTAGGCGCCGTTATACTGGGGGTAGTCGTACAGCGTTTCGTCATGGACCACCTCCAGACCCATCTCAGTGAAGACCCGCTCCATCTCCGCCCCCACCCGCACCATGTTGTAGCTGGTGTCCAGGGTGCGGGTGTTGTTGTCCGAGGGGAGGTACACGTCGGTGCCGTCGGGGGTGTAGGCCTCGGTGGCGTGGGTGTGGAGGATGAGGATCTGCGGCCCCTCCTCCTCCAGGGTGAGTTCCACCGGCGCGGCGGCGGCGGCGGCCAGATCCGCCTCCAGCCCGGTGCGGTTGTAGAGGTACAGTCCCCCCGCCACGTCGTATCCCTCCGGACTGGTGGGGACCAGTGTGCGGGCCACAATGTCCGACGGGGCGGCGGTGGTGGCCGGCAGCGGGGTGATGTCGTCCAGGTCCCGGGCGGGCTGCCCGGCGGGGAGCTCCGGCTCCTCCTCCCCGTCCGCCTCCCCCTCACCTCCGGAATTGGCCAGCAGCAGGGGGGACTGTCCCACCGCCAGCCGCCCCCACCCGTCCAGACCGGCCAGCGGCCCGAGGCCGGGGTCCAGCCCCAGTTCCGCCTCCAGGGCCGCCGCCACAAAGCCCGGGTCCTCCCCCAGCCCCCGCAGGGCGCCCGCCGCCCCCGCCCCGGTACACAGGGGGAGCACCCACACCGCCAGGGTGGCCAGAAACAGGGCCAGCCCCCGGCGCAGCAGCCGCCCCCACAAAATTCTCTGCCCCATATCCCATCATCCTTTGTAGTTTGATAGTCATACCTATGCCTCCGCCCCGGGAAATATGCGCCTGTCCCCGCCCGGCAAAAAACTTTGACCATCAAAGTATCTTGACATTTTCTCCGGCGGGAGTATAATGCTTAACAGCGTAAGGAGGGAGGCACGTGGAACAGGGCAGAGAGATGCTCAACCGCTTTTTCACGGACCTGTTTGACCGCTTTCAGCGCGCGGAGGCCGGCTTTTTATCGGGGGCGGACCTTTCGCCCCAGGAGGCCCGGCTGCTGGAGGCGGTGTGCCGGGCGGTGGACGGCGGGCTGGACAACCGCTCCGCGGCCATCGCGGCGGAGCGCCGGGTGACGGCGGGGACCCTGACGGCGGCGGTCAAGCTGCTGGAAAAGAAGGGGTATCTCACCCGCCGCCGGGACGAGCGGGACAGGCGGGTGGTACGGCTGACCCCCACCGAGCTGGGCCGCCGGGCCAGCGAGAAGTATGCCGCCTTTCGCAAGCGGGTAACGGAAAATGCCATCGCCGCCCTGACGGAGGATGAGACGGCGGCCTTCGCCCGGGCGGTGGAGAAATTGTCCCAGGCGGTTTGCCTGGCCGCACCCCGGGCGGAAATTCGCGGGGAGACAAATATGGAGGGAACAATATGAGCACCATAGCCATTGCCACCGACAGCAACAGCGGCATCACCCAGGCCCAGGGCAGGGAGCTGGGGATCTTCGTGCTGCCCATGCCCTTTTATATCAATGACGAGCTGTTTCTGGAGGACATCACCCTGACCCAGGAGCAGTTTTATCAGCGCCTGGGGGAGGATGCGGACGTGAAGACCACCCAGCCCGCCCCGGGGGACGTGATCGAGCTGTGGGAGAACATCCTGAAGGAGTACGACCAGGTGGTGTACATCCCCATGTCCAGCGGCCTGAGCTCCTCCTGGGAGACCGCCCAGATGCTGTCGGAGGACTACGAGGGAAAGGTCTTCGTGGTGAACAACCAGCGCATCTCCATCACCCAGCGCCAGTCGGTGCTGGACGCCCAGGCCATGGTACGGGCCGGTATGAGTGCGGCGGAGATCAAGGCCAGGCTGGAGCAGACCAAGTTTGATTCGGACATCTACATCACGGTGGACACCCTGAAGTATCTGAAGAAGGGCGGCCGCTGCACCCCGGCGGCGGCGGCCATCGGCACGGTGCTGGGTCTGAAGCCGGTGCTGCGCATTCAGGGGGAGAAGCTGGATTCCTTCTCCAAGGCCCGTGGGTGGAAGGCGGCCAAGAAGACCATGCTGGACGCCGCCCGGGCGGCCATGGACACCCAGTTTGCCGGCCTGTCCGGGCCTGAGCAGCTCCACATCGCCGCGGCCTACACCGGCAGGCGGGAGGATGCTCAGGAGTGGCTGGAGGAGCTGGAGAGCACCTTCCCCGGTTACCCCATCCACATGGACCCCCTGTCCCTGTCGGTGGCCTGCCACATCGGCCCAGGCGCCCTGGCGGTGGCGGTGATGAAGGCCCTGGAGCCCTGAAGACAAGAAAAAGCCCGGCCTGCCGCATCTGCGGCAGGCCGGGCTTTCTTCTGCTTATTCCTGGGGTCCGGCGGTGTGGTGCATGCTCAGGGGTTTCACGTTGAAGTTGGAGCGGTACTCGGTCTCATGCCAGAAGATATCCTCGGCCACCAGGCACTCGGGGTTGAGCTCCACCCCGTCCAGCATGATCTCCTTGAACTTCTTGTACCCCGCCCGGTCGATGAGGTGGCCGCCGTGGAGGTACTCCGGCTTGTAGTCCATGACCCAGGCGGAGAATTTCTGCCAGTTTCTGAGCACGCCCAGGATGACCTCCTCGGTGGCCCAGTTGAGGAACATCTTGCCGGTGCGGGGGGTCTGCCGGCCGGTGCGGCCCCCCAGGATGACCCGGTAGAACTTGGTCTCCTGCCTTGTCCAGGCGGAGGTGGGGCAGATTTTCACGCACTCGCCGCAGCCCACGCAGCAGCAGGGGTCCTTGTCGATCTTACCCACCCCCTCGTTGACGGAGAGCACCCGGGTGGCCCCGTGCTCACAGGCCCGGACACAGGCGCCGCAGCCGATGCACCGCTCGGGGTGGTAGGTCATCCGGGCCACGCCGATGATGCCGAAGTCGCACAGGTGGGCCTTGTTGCAGTCGTTGGGGCAGCCGGCGATGTTGATCTTGATGTGGTAGTGGCTGGGGAAGATGATGGGCTCGATCTTCCGGGCCAGCTCGAAGGTGTTGCAGTTGCCGCAGATGCAGTGGTAGTTGCCCACGCAGGCGGTGATGTTCCGGGCGCCGATGGTGGGATAGCCCGCCTTGGGGTCCCAGGGCTGGGGCTCGTGGGCCACGGTGTGCATGTCCACCCCGCACAGCTGGGCGTCCACCTCTTTGATGTAGGTCTCCAAGTAGGCGTTTACCGCCGGCACGTTCTCGTACTTGATGCCCGTTATGTCGAAGGTCTGCCGGGTGCCGAAGTGGAAATTGCCGTCCCCCCAGGTGTTGGCAATGTGCTCCACGTAGGAGAGGTACTTGGCGTCCACCATGCCGCCCGGGACCCGCATCTGGAGCATGAACTCGCCGGGGACCTTGGACTGCCGGAAGCAGTTCAGGCGCATCTTTTTGACGTTGATATCGTGATTCATCCTTCACCCACTCCTCTCTCAGTCCACCAGGTCCCGGGCCACGGTGTAGGGAAACACGGGGCCGTCCAGACAGACGTACACCTCGTCGATCCGGCAGTGGCCGCACTTGCCCACGGCGCAGGACATCTTGCGCTCAAAGCTCATCCACACTTTGTCGGCGTCCACGCCGTTGTTCATCAGCTCCAGGCCGGTGAACTTCATCATGGGGGGCGGCCCCACCACCACCACGGCGTAGTTGCCGTCGAAGGAGGCGAAGGGAATTTCCTTGACGAAGGTAGTCACCAGGCCGGTACGCCAGCCCTCCTTGGCGTCGTTGTCCAGGGCGTAGATGGTGGAGAACTTGTCCTGCCATCCCTCCAGCTCGCTGTG
>NZ_CALXFV010000052.1 GCF_944387675.1 uncultured Flavonifractor sp.
CAGCCCCTCCAGTTCCTCCAGCCACAGGGCCGCCGCCGCATCGGAGGGCATCCGCCAGTCTCCCCGGGGGGACAGGGCCACCGAACCCACCTTGGGACCGTCGGCCAGGCAGGAGCGCTTAAATTGCTGGGAAAAGAACCGGCGGTAGAAATTTTTCAGCCACTTCAGCAGGGTGGCCCGGTCATACCGCTTGCCCATGGCCTGCTCCGCCAGGCGCAGCACCTTCCGGGGGGAGAAGCCCCAGCGGATGGCGTAATAAAGGTAGAAGTCGTGGAGTTCATAGGGTCCCACCAGATCCTCGGTCTTTTGGGCGATCTGCCCCTCGATGGCGGGGAGCAGTTCGGGGGACACGGGGGTGTCCAGAATGTCGGAGAGCACGGTGGACAGCTGGGGGTCCTCCGCCTCCTTGTCATCGGAGATGAAGCTCACCAGATGGCGCACCAGGGTCTTGGGGATGCCGGCGTTGACGGCGTAGTTGCTCATGTGGTCCCCATTGTAGGTACACCAGCCCAGGGCCAACTCGGACAGGTCCCCGGTGCCGATGACCAGCCCGCCGGTCTGGTTGGCGATGTCCATAAGCACCTGGGTCCGCTCCCTGGCCTGGCCGTTTTCAAAGGTTACGTCATGGTCGGCCATGGACTGGCCGATGTCCTCAAAGTGGACCTTCACCGCCCGGCCGATGTCAATGGTGCGCAGGGTGCAGCCCAGCCGCTGGGCCAGCAGTACCGCGTTGGATCTGGTGCGGTCGGTGGTACCGAAACAGGGCATGGTGACGGCAATGATGTCGGTGGCGGGGCGGTCCAGCATCTCCATGGCCACCGCGGTGATAAGCACCGCCAGAGTGGAGTCCAGCCCGCCGGACAAGCCCACCACCGCCGTCCTGGCGCCGGTGTGTTCCAGCCGCTTTTTCAGGCCCAGGGCGGCAACATACAAAATCTCATTGCACCGCTCGGCCCGGTCGCTCTCGTCCTGGGGGACAAAGGGGGTGGGCGATACGGGGCGGGTGAGGTGGGTGTCGCTCAGCTCCAGGGAGAAGGAAACCCGCCAGATTTCCCGGCTCTTATCCACGCTGTATGTGTTCATCCGCTGTCGCTCGTAGGTCAGCCGCTTCACATCCAGTTCACTGACGGTGAGGCCGGAGGCAAACCGCCGCTGGGCCAGAATGGCGCCGTTCTCGGCGATGAGGTTGTGGCCGGCAAACACCAGATCGGTGGTGGATTCTCCCTCCCCGGCATCGGCATACACATAGCCGCACACCAGCCGGCCGGACTGGCCGGACACCAGGGAGCGGCGGTAGGCCGCCTTGCCCACCAGTTCATTGGAGGCGGACAGGTTCAGAATCACCGTGGCCCCCGCCCGGGCCAGGGCGGCGGAGGGAGGTTCCGGCGCCCACAGATCCTCGCACAGCTCCACCCCAATCGCCAGCTCAGGCAGGCTGTCGCAGGCAAACAGGAGACTGTCACAGAGGGAGACCTCCTGTCCGCACAACTCCACCATAGCGTCCATCCCAGCCCCCGAGGCAAACCACCGCTGCTCATAAAACTCCCCGTAATTGGGCAGATGCGTCTTGGGAACCAGCCCCAAAATCTCTCCGCTCTGGATAACAGCGGCGCAATTATACAATTTGTTGTCCCATTTGCTCCGCACCGGCAGGCCGAGGGCGGTCACCATGTCCAGATTGCGGGTCGCCTCCAGGATGGTTTTGAGGCCCTCCTCCGCTCCCTCCAGCAGGGTGGGCTGGAGGAACAAGTCCCCGCATGTGTAGCCGGTAAGGCAGAGCTCCGGCAGGCAGAGCACCTTCACCCCCTGCTTATCCGCCTCCCGCATGAGGGTAAAAATCTGCTCGGCATTATAACGGCAGTCGGCCACCCGGATCTTCGGGGTGCCGGCGGCCACTTTCACAAATCCGTCGCGCATAGAAAGCGCCTCCTTTATGTTCCGCACGGAATTCACTTTATCATACCCTAATTTTTCTCTGATTGCAACGCAAAGCACCGAAAAGCCCCGGCCGGAGGCCGGGGCTTTTCGGGTGTGTGTTGTGTGTTCGCAAAGGTGTTGGAGAGGGATAAGAGAGGAATTGGTTTGGGAGGATGGTCTTGCTTGTGATTCATCTCTGAATCTGTCTGTATCATACCGGGTAAATAAGGCTAAATCGTGACCCCTTTGTGAATAAACTGTTAATTCTACTTTTTGTATTTCCTCCCCTTCCCGCTTGACAGAGCAGCGGTTTGGTGATATATTGCTGTTGCAAAATCGGCTGAGACGGAGAAGAACCCGCGCAGCGGCGGACAGAGAGGGGCCTCACGGCTGGAAGGGTCCCACGGCACGCGGCGGCTGTACCACTCCCGAGCCGCCCGGGAGGACCGGGCCGGGGCTTTCCCGTTACAGGAAGTCACAAGCGGCGAGATGTCACGCTGCGCGCCCTCCGCGACGGCCAACAGTTTTATGCTCCGCCGAAAATGCCGTCGGGCCTCGCCCGACCTGTTTTTCGGTCTGCGCGCGTCACTGTTGTTCTGCTCCCGGGCGCCTCCGCGCTTCTGGCAAGCAGGGTGGAACCGTGGGACGTTTTTTCGCGCCTCACCCCTGACCAATCAGGGGTGAGGCGTTTTTTACCCTCCGCCCCAAGTTTGAAGGAGGTATTTCAGATGTCCGAAGAAGTGAAAAACGAGTTTAGCTTTGAAAATCCCGAGTACCGTAAAACCTACTGGCACACCTGCTCCCACGTGATGGCCCAGGCGGTGAAGCGGCTGTGGCCGGAGGTGAAGCTTGCCATCGGCCCCTCCATTGAGGAGGGCTGGTACTATGATATGGACGCCCCCTTTGCCTTCACCCCCGAGCATCTGGAGCAGATTGAGGCCGAGATGCGGAAAATCTGCAAGGAGAAGCTGAAGCTGGAGCGGTTTGAGCTGCCCCGGGAGGAGGCCCTGAAGTTCATGGCCGAGAAGGAGGAGCCTTTCAAGGTGGAGCTGATCCAGGACCTGCCGGAGGACGCCCACATCTCCTTCTACAAGCAGGGAGAGTTCACCGACTTGTGCGCCGGTCCCCACCTGGATTCCACCGGGCGCATCAAGGGTAACGCCCTCAAGCTCACCGCCTGCAACGCCGCCTACTGGCGGGGGGACTCCAACCGGGAGACCCTTCAGCGCATTTATGGCATTGCCTTCCCCAAGAAGGATGAGCTGGACGCCTATCTCCAGCGCATTGAGGAGGCCAAGCGCCGGGACCACCGGAAGCTGGGCAGGGAGCTTGGCCTGTTCATGCTGCGGGACGAGGGTCCCGGCTTCCCCTTCTTCCTTCCCAAGGGCATGGTGCTGCGCAACACCCTCATTGATTACTGGCGGCAGGTCCACAAGAAGTATGGCTACGTGGAGATTTCCACCCCCATCATGCTCAACCGGCAGCTGTGGGAGCGCTCCGGCCACTGGGATCACTACAAGAACAACATGTACACCACCGTCATTGACGAGACCGACTTCGCCATCAAGCCCATGAACTGCCCTGGCGGCATGCTGGTCTACTCCAGCGAGCCTCACTCCTACCGGGACCTGCCCCTGCGGGTGGGTGAGCTGGGCCTGGTCCACCGGCATGAGCTCTCCGGCGCCCTCCACGGCCTGTTCCGGGTGCGCTGCTTCACCCAGGACGACGCCCACCTGTTCATGACTCAGGAGCAGCTGAAGGACGAGATCAAAAACGTGGTGAAGCTGTTTGACGAGGTCTACTCCGTCTTCGGCCTGCCCTACAAGATTGAGCTGTCCACCATGCCCGAGGACCACATCGGCACCGTGGAGCAGTGGGAGCACAATCAGGACATTCTGAAAGAAGCCATCACCGAGATGGGCAAAGATTTTGTCATCAACGAGGGGGACGGCGCTTTCTACGGACCCAAGCTGGACTTCCACCTGGCCGACTCTCTGGGCCGCACCTGGCAGTGCGGCACCGTGCAGCTGGACTCCCAGCTGCCCGAGCGGTTCGAGCTGGAGTACGTGGGCGAGGATGGGGAGAAGCACCGGCCCGTCATGCTCCACCGGGTGGTGCTGGGCTCCATTGAGCGGTTTATCGGCGTCATTACCGAGCACTTTGCCGGCGCCTTTCCCACCTGGCTGGCTCCCGTGCAGGTGAAGGTGCTGCCCATCACCGACCGGGCCGCCGGCTACGCCGCCCAGGTGGCAGCCAAGCTGGACGCGCTGGGCTACCGGGTGGAGGTGGACGGCCGCAACGAGAAGATTGGCAAGAAGATTCGGGACACCCAGCTGGAGAAGGTCCCCTATATGCTGGTGGTGGGCGATAAGGAGGCCGAGACCGGCGATGTGGCGGTGCGCAACCGCCACGGCGCCCAAACCGTCATGTCCTTCGACGCCTTTGCCGCCCAGCTGAAGGAGGAAGTGAACACCAAGGCCCTGGAGCAGAAGGAAGGCTGAGAATCTGAGACTGCCGGAAAAGTGGCGGAGCCACTTTTCCGGCAGTCTCTGGCCGCCCGGTCCGGGCGGCCATTTTTTATCTGAACCCAGAGTTGATGGGCGGCAAGTAGAGGTGGACTTTCCCTGTGGGATATGTTAGAATGTCCTCTGCCGGGCGGCGTCCCGGCCTATTTTTTGCACAAAGGACGGATGGTTATGGGTACCACCCTCAGCACCCTCACAAACCTGGCGATTTACATTGCCCTGGTGGTTATCGGGGCGTTTATCGGCTCCCGGGAGGGGGTGCGCAGCCGCCCCCTGGTGTGGGTGGGCAAGCTGCAATTTGTGGCGCTGATGATCCTCATCGTCACCCTGGGGGTCAACCTGGGGGCCAATGACGAGGTCATCGCCTCCCTGGGGCAGATTGGTCTGGCCGCTCTGCTCATTACGATGCTGGCCATGTCCGGCTCCATCCTCTTTCTCTCCCTGCTGCGGCGGTTTGTCCTGAGGCTGGATCGGTTCGGACTGCCCCGCGGCTCCGAGCGGTCGGAGGAGCAGGGAACCCACGCCGCCGGTAAGGCGGACAACTCCCTCACCAAGTGGATTGTCATCGCGGTGGTGTTGGGGATGCTGGCGGGCCGGTTTGTACTGCCAGCCGCCGTCACCGCCCACTGCGGCACGGTCATCAACTTCGGCCTGTACCTTCTGCTGTTTATGGTGGGCATGGACATGGGCAAGCAGGGTACCCTGCTCAGCGACATCAGAGCCGCCGGCTTCCAGGTGCTGCTGGTGCCGGTGGCGGTGTGCGTCGGCACTCTGGTGTGCGCCGCCCTGGCCGGACTTTTCCTCCCCATCGGCGTAAAGGACTCCATGGCCGCCGCCTCCGGCCTGGGCTGGTACTCCCTGGCCCCCACCCTGCTGGCCCCTTACTCCCTGTCGGTGTCGGCGGTGGCCTTTCTGTCCAACGTGATGCGGGAGATCTTTTCCATCCTCTTTATTCCCCTGGTGGCCCGGTACATCGGCTATGTGGAGTGTGCCGCCCTGCCCGGCGCCGCCGCCATGGACACGGTGCTTCCCGTGGTGGTGGGCGCCACCCACGAGCGGATCACCATTTACTCCTTTACCTCCGGCGTGGTGCTCTCCCTGGCGGTCCCCATTCTGGTCCCCGCCATCGTGGCCCTGCCCTTCTGAGGAGGCATGCGGTATGGAAATTGAACGCCGTTGGCTGGTCAATGGCTGGCCGGAGTTAGAACACACCGCCGTCGTCTACATGGACCAGGGCTATTTTGCTGTCCGTCCCGCCGTCCGGGTCCGCCGGGAGGCGGCGGCGGGCTGCCCCTGCCGGTACGTTGTCTGCTTCAAGGGCAAGGGCGGTCTGGTGCGGGAGGAGATTGAGCTGCCGGTGACGGAAGCGCAATACCAGGCCCTGGCCGGGATGCTCACCGCCCCTATGATCCAAAAGGAGCAGCGCCGTTACTCCCTCCCCGGGGGCCTGACGCTGGAGGTCAACCAGGTGGACCGGGACCGGGACACCGGCTTCTTTTACGCCGAGGTGGAGTTCCCTCATGAAGAGGCCGCCCGGGCCTGGCGGCCCCCGGCGGAGCTGGCGGACTATCTCAGTCAGGAGACCACCGGCCAGCCGGGAGAGAGTATGGCGGCCTACTGGGCGCGCACCCGCTGACAGAAGATGTATCATTCCTGAGATACATGTCCCCGGGAATGACGGATTTCCATTTGATTCTGTCGCCTGCGGGCGACAAAACGCTGCGAGGCTCCCTGCGGGGGAGGTTTTTCCTCAAGCTGAAATCGCCGGCAGAGCATCTGCCGGTGATTTTTTGTCCTCCGCCCCTGCTTGGTCCGTTCATTTTGACTTGGACTATGCCGAAAAATAATTATGGTACTTTAGCTGCGAACCGGATACTGATATAATTCTCACAAATAAAAGGGGAAAACATTGTGAAAGCGATTACACATCTCACAAAAATTCGCCGCGGGTGGCCGAGAGGTGCCTATGAACATTAAGATCAACCGCAGCAGTCAGACCCCCGTCTATCTCCAGATCAAGTGCGCGGTGCAAAACCTGATTCTGTCCGGTGAGATCAGCACGGGCTATAAGATGCCCGCGGAGCGGAGGCTGGCGGAGGAGCTGGGGGTACACCGGAACACCGTCATCAAGGCCTATGGGGAGCTGGTGGCCGACGGCTTCCTCATCGTCTCCACCAAAAGTCCCAAGGGCTACTTCGTCCAGGAGATTGCCGAGGAGGAGTTTTCCTTCAACCGTTTTTTCCCGCTGGAGAAGATGATCCGCTACCACTTCAACGAGAAGGAAAAGCTCTTTCTGGACATCTATTGCCGCTCGGAGCAGACAAACTGCCTCTCCCTAGCCGGCATGGTGATCGACGAAAGCGCCTGTCCGGCGGAGGGCCTGGCACAGGTGATGAGCTGCATCGCCCGGGTCCCCCGGATGAACGAGGCCGAGCGGATGAAGAAAAACATCTGCTCCCTGCTGTTCCAGGAGAACATGTACATCAGCCCAAAGAACATCCAGCTGGTGTCGGAAACCAACCACGCCCTTAACCATATTCTGACCCTCTACCTCAAGGAGGGGGACTATGTGCTGGCGGAGGACCCCATGGTGCCGGACAACGCCAGCATTTTCCGTAACAAGGGCATCCATCTGGTTACCGTTCCCATGGAGGAGGACGGCATGGACATGCTCCAGCTGGAGGCCAGCATCAAGAAATACGCCCCCAAGTTTATCTATGCCATGCCCAACTACCATAACCCCACGGGAATTCAGACCTCTCTGGAGAAGCGGAAGAAGCTGCTGGATCTGGCGGGCAAGTACTGTATCCCCATTATTGAGGAGGACTCCCAGCGGGATTTCCGGTATGACGGCAACCGGCTGCCCAGTCTGTACGCCCTGGACCGGTACCGCTCGGTGATTTACGTGGACTCCTTTACCCTTACCTTCCCCTACGGCATCAAGACGGGCTACATCGTGGGTCCCACCGACCTGATTGAGACCCTGGGCCGGCTTATCATGGTGGATGAAACCACGGTGAGCAGCCTGGGTCAGAGCATGCTCAACGAATACATCGAGCGGGGCTACTTCCAGCGGCATCTGGAGCGGCTGGTCCGGTACTACGCCCACAAGCGGGATCTGCTGTGTGCCTGCCTGGACCGGATCGCGGACCGGGGGATTCGCTATATCCGGCCAAAGGGAGGGCTGCTGGTTTGGTGCTCCCTGGAGGAGGGAATCAACGAACGGGTCCTGTTTCAGGAGGCGGAAAAGCTGGGGCTGCTCATCATACCAGGCTTTCTGTTCTACTCCAGCGGATATGCCAGGGGCGGTCATATCCGGCTGTGCTTTTCCAACATCAGAGATGAAGATATTGAGCGAGCAGTGGATATCTTAGGCGAGGCGCTGCGCAGAAGCACCGAGCCAAGCAAATAGGAGGGATTGGATGAATCAGTTAGCTGAATACCGCAGAGAATTCCACAAATACCCCGAAAATGGCTGGCGGGAGTTCCGCACCAGCGCCCGGGTGGCTGAGCTGCTCACCGGGATGGGCTACACCGTGGCCATGGGGCCAGAGGTGATTGAGCCGTCCAGCGTGGGGGAGCCGGAGCGTCTGAGCCAGGAGCAGGTCCGGGCGGAGATGGACCGGGCCATCCGTCAGGGCGCCAAGGCGGAGTTTGTGGAGCGCACCCAGGGCTGGCCCGGCGTCATGGCGGTGCTGGACACCGGCCGGGAGGGACCGGTCTCCGCCATGCGCTTTGAGCTGGACTGCCTGCCCTATGATGAGCCCCAGAAGGAGGGCTACCGCCCCTACGACCAGGGCTACCTCTCCTGCAATCCCCTGTCGGTCCACGCCTGCGGCCATGACGGACACACCGCCATCGGCCTGGGCATCGCCCAGGCCCTGCTCCAGCGGAAGGACCGGCTGAAGGGAAAGATCAAGCTCTTCTTCCAGCCGGCGGAGGAGACCTTCTACGGCGCCCAGTCCATTGTGGACAAGGGGCATCTGGACGACGTGATGAACTTCATCGCGGTCCACATCGCCCTGAGCGCCGACAACAAGCCTCTGCCCTCCCACACAATGGCCTGCGGCTGCCGGGATTTCCTCAGCGACCGTCAGCTGGACGTGTACCTGGAGGGGAAGGCGGCCCACCCCTGCGGCTCCTCCCAGGAAGGGCGCAACGCCCTGCTGGCGGCCTGCTCCGCCGCTCTGAACATCCACAGCATCGCCCCCCACGGGGCGGGCCTGTGCCGGGTGAACGTGGGGGAAATCCACGCCGGAGTGTGCGCCAACACCATCGCTCCCAATGCCATGATGCGCATCGAGTACCGGGGGCAGTATCCGGAGATCTCCGCCTATGCCGGGCAGCGGATCTTTGACATCCTGGACGGCACCGCCAAGGCCTACGGCCTCACCTACCGCTATGTGGACTACGGCGAAGTACCCGCCGGCGCCAGCGACTATGCCATGATGGAGATCATCCAGCGGGCGGCCAAAAAGGTACCCTGGTTCCAGACGGTGTACTTTGAGGGCAACGTGGGCGGTACCGACGACGCCGCCGTGATGATCACCAAGGTACAACAAAACGGCGGCATCGGCACCTATGTGGGCATCGGCGCCGACACCACCAACACCCTGCACGACGCGGAATTTGACTTTGATGAGGACTGCCTGCCGGCGGCGGCCGAGCTGTGTGTGTACGCCCTGGAGGAAATCCACGGGGCGGAGGAGAGGTAACAAAGTCCCCGGGCCGGGCGGCCCGAAAAGTATAAAGAGGAGGTTTTTGCGCAATGGCAGAGAAAGTTGCATCCAAGCTGAAGGGAAACATGTGGCGGCTGATCATCCTGGCAATCGCCGGCTCCCTGATCTACGGCCTGCCCTATTTCCGCACCTACTACTATGACGCCTACGTGGCGGCATACAACCTGACCAACACCCAGATGGGCTCCCTGGGCTCCATGTTCGGTGTGTTCGGCATGGTGTCCTACCTGTTCGGCGGCGTGGTGGCCGACTTCTTCTCCCCCAAGAAGCTGATTTCGGTCTCCCTGATTCTCACCGGTGTGGCGGGCATCTGCCACCTGTTTGTCACCAGCTACTCCATGCTGCTGGTGATCTACCTGGTGTGGGGCTTCACGTCCCTGTTCGCCTTCTGGCCCGCTCTGGTGAAGGGCATCCGCAGCCTGGCTTCCCAGAATGAGCAGGGTAAGGCCTACGGCTTCATGGAGGCCGGCCGCGGCGTCACCAACGCCATCCACCTGGCCATCGCCCTGGCCATCATCAACGCGGTGAGCAGAAGCTCCGGCGGCGGCTCCGACATCACCGCCTCCGGCCTCAATGCCGGCATCGTGTTCTACTCCGCAGTGGTCATCGTGCTGGGCCTGCTGGTGCTGATGTTCTTCAAGGATGAGAAGGGCGGCGAGAAGTCCGAGCGCTTCAACTTCAAGCAGGTGGTCACCGTCATCAAACTGCCCCAGGTGTGGATCCTCTGCGTGATCCTGTGCTGCACCTATGTGATGAACATGTCCTACTCCTACTTCAACCCCTACGCCACCTCCGCCTTCAGCATGGCCATGATCGGCGGCACCATTGTGACCATTATGGCCGACTACATCCGGCCCTTTGCCTCCGTGGGCGGCGGCGTGCTGGCTGACCGCATCGGCCGGCCCAAGATCATGGTAACCTGCTTCCTCATTATGGCCGTCGGCACCCTGGCGATCGCCCTCTTCCCCACCATGAGCGTACCTGTCTTCGTCATTGTCTGCGCCATCATCTACGTGGGCATGTACTGCAACTACGGCATCGTCTTCTCCCTGATGGAGGACGGCGGCATCCCCATGGAGGTCTCCGGCACCGCCATCGGCCTGATCAGCACCATCGGTTACCTGCCTGAGGTGGTCTGCCCCCTGGCCGCCGGCACGATCCTGGATACTTATTCCGAGCTTGGCTACAAATATTACTTCATCGCCGTGGCCGTGATGATGTTCATCGGCATCGGCGCCATCCTGGTGTGGAACCTCAGCCTGAAAAAGCAGAAGAACGCCTGAGCACGCCGGCATTACCCCGTCAAAAACAGAGGCTCCCGGACCAAAATGGTCCGGGAGCCTTGGCTTTTCTGTCGGAATTTACTTGCCGCCCTTCAGGGCCTTCATTCGATCGGCGTGGCTCAGGATACGCTTGCGCAGGCGGAGTGACTGGGGGGTGACCTCCAGCAGCTCATCATCCGCCAAAAACTCCAGGCACTGCTCCAGGCTCATCTGGCGGGGAGGCGTAAGCCGCAGCGCCTCGTCGGAGCCGGAGGCCCGCATATTGGTCAGCTGCTTTTTCTTGCAGATATTGACCGAAATATCCTCCTGCTTGGGGGTCTCCCCCACCACCATGCCTGCGTAGACAGGCACGCCGGCGCCGATGAAGAGCACCCCCCGCTCCTGGGCGTTGAACAGGCCGTAGGTCACGCTCTCGCCAGTCTCAAAGGACACCAGGGAACCGGAGTTGCGCCGCTGGATCTCCCCCTTCATGGGGGCGTAGCACTCAAAGACGGAGGCCATGATACCCTCGCCCTTGGTGTCGGTCAAAAACTCGTTGCGGTAGCCGAACAGGCCCCGGGAGGGTACCAGAAATTCAATCTTCATCCGCTCCCCCACAGGGGTCATCTCCAGCAAATCTCCCTTCCGGGCTCCGATCTTTTCAATCACCGAACCCACGCTGTCGGAGGGTACGTCCACCACCAGCCGCTCCACAGGCTCGCACTTCTTGCCGTCAATCTCCTGGTAGAGTACCCGGGGCGGAGATACCTGAAACTCGTATCCCTCACGGCGCATGGTCTCAATGAGAATGGACAGGCTCATCTCCCCTCGGCCCGCCACGTTGAAGGCGTCGGTGGAGTCGGTCTCGGTAACCCGGAGGGACACGTCCTTCAGGGTCTCCCGGAACAGCCGGTCCCGAATCTGCCGGGAGGTGACAAACTTGCCCTCCTTTCCGGCAAAGGGGGAATCGTTCACCGAGAAGGTCATTTCAATGGTGGGGGCGGAGATCTTCACAAACTCAATGGGTTCCACCGCCTCGGGGGCGCAGATGGTGTCCCCGATGGTGATCTCCCCGATGCCGCTCATGGCGATGATGTTGCCGGCGGTGGCCTCGGTCACCGGCACCCGGCCCAACCCGTCAAACTGATACAGGGCGGTGGCCTTGGCTTTGGCGGGAGCCTCGTCAGGCTTGTGGTAGTTGCACACCGCAATCTCCTGGTTTTGCTTCACGGTACCCCGCTCAATGCGGCCGATGGCGATGCGGCCCACAAAGTCGTTGTAGTCAATGGAGGAGACCAGCATCTGGAAGGGGGCGTCCACCTCCGCCTCCGGGGCGGGAATATAGTTGAGGATGGTCTCAAACAGGGGGACCAGATCGGTGCCGGGCTGATCAGGCGAGTAGGAGGCAGTTCCCTGCCGGCCGGAGCAGAACAGGGTGGGGGACTCAAACTGCTCGTCAGTGGCGTTCAAATCCAGCAGCAGCTCCAACACCTCGTCCATTACCTCGTGGATGCGCTGGTCGGGGCGGTCAATCTTGTTGACCACCACAATCACCTTGTGGCCCAGCTCCAGAGCCTTGGACAGCACAAAGCGGGTCTGCGGCATGGGGCCTTCCGCGGCGTCCACCAGCAAAATGACGCCGTTGACCATTTTCAGAATGCGCTCCACCTCGCCGCCAAAGTCGGCATGGCCCGGGGTATCCACAATGTTGATCTTGACATCCTTGTAGTGAACGGCGGTATTCTTGGCCAGAATGGTGATGCCCCGCTCCCGTTCCAGATCGTTGGAGTCCATCACCCGCTCCACCGTAGCCTGATTCTCCCGGTAAATGCCGCCCTGCTTGAGCATCTCATCCACCAGGGTAGTCTTTCCATGGTCTACGTGGGCAATAATCGCTACGTTTCTCAGCTTTGTATCCTGCAAAGTGATACACCTCAAATCCGATATCATACAGTATTCCGATAAGCTCGACCATTTATTATACCGTATCGCTTCTTTCCGCGCAACCGCTTTCCGTAAAAAATCCGCCGAAATCCGGCCCGCTTCCCGCCGCCCAGTTCAAGGAAGGTGTTGATTGCAAAAAAAATTAAAAATTTTTGTTAATTTAACCAAAACTTACTATATATAAAAAGAGGCAGGAACTGATACGTAGTTTCTGCCTCTATATTATTTTAAGTCTGCGTTTAAACATATAAGGCATATATTTGAAATGGTTTTTGGCCGTCTGTGTTATTAGACAAAAATATTTCTCCCAATTCGATCATGTGTTTCCGGTGTATATTCCATCCAACCCAGCAAATAGTGAACAGGCGGAGGGGTTTGTCAAAATTTTGTTGTTTTCTTACTTCAGAACAGCATCAAAGTTAGTGCAATCCTGTATCTGGTCGTTGTTTACAGGGATCGTAAATAGCCACCCTGCCATTGCACAGTCGCCTTCTTCGGGGTTATAAGTGTATTTGACATAGACAGAGAGAGTGCCGTTCTCTTTCGAAACAGAATCTACCCCAAATCGAGGAGTGCAACTACCTGCCTCCACATAGACCAAAAGCAAGGTGTTTTCAAGAAAGAAATCCTCCGTATAATCAGCAGTCACTTCCTCAAAAGAGAGTACTTCGTCCCAAGTTCCAACCATAGTAAAGATGCCTGAAAATGTTGTTTTGAACTCGTTTAGTTCTTCTAATGTGCCGCACTTGTAGACGGGAATATGTCGGGCCGAACTAAGTTCAAATGTGTCCTTGTTAAGTGCCAATTCTCTGATTTTGGGGTCATCCGACCAGTTCGCCCAAGAAACAGAAGCATTACAGTCGATTGTTTCTGTTATGTCAGTTTCGCCCATGGACGATTGGTCACTCGCCGGTGTATTGCTCGGCGGCGGTGTCTGGTCCTGTTGCTGACCGTCCTGCATATTGTTTTTGAGTAAATTATCGTTCTGTTCACCGCAAGCCACAAGAGTACACACCATAGTAAAAGCAAGTAATAGTGTTAAAAATTTCTTCATCGTATGTACCTCCAATCTGCAATATGTCTTTATTATTTTAGACGCAAAATTTCTCGAAAAGTTCTATATTATAATCTATTCTGCTATTTGGTGAAACCGCCGGACTTTCTTTCACCAACGCTCAGCTTGAACAGGGACCTTTTCGCCTCCCTTTTCAAGGAAAGTAGTGATTTCGCGGAAAATTGAAAACTATTGGTAAATATAGACAAAAGGGTATGCCCTCCAGATGAGGCATACCCTTTCAAAGTGCTGTTTGCTTATTAAAGAGTTATTTTCTTATCTGTTCTCCACAGAAGGGGCAGAACTTTCCAACAGGCCCCAATATACCAAGAAAATGATGACAAAATGGACATTTTATTTTAATAATGCTGATTATAATTCCTATTATAAATATCAATACACCGATACTGGATAAAAAAGTGAATGTTTCGTATTTCCATATCTGATACCCAAATAAAAATGCTCCCAAAAGCATTATTCCGCTTGAAAGGATATTCCAAAACCGTAGCACGTTCATAAATGATTCACTCCTTTATCTAAAATTTATCATACTATTGTATAGTTTACTACCATGAAGCCGTAAAATTTAATCGTAGAAGTTGAATTATCAATGGTTCTCGCTTTTTGAATGTACTCCCAATTCGATAATGTGTTTCCGGTGTATATTCCATCCAACCCAGTGAATAATTATTGGAAAATTTTAGTTTGGTACTTGGGTGTTGTTCTGTGGGGTGTGCATCTACCGGCAACATGAAAATGATCACTCTAATTTGAATATCAGCAATCCTTGTAAACCTGTAATGCCTACATCACACTTGCCCCCTTTCTTATTCGAACATCTTATTTCTTCTAATTCTGGTTTCCCTATGACCTCCACACCTAACTTGCGGGCATATTGCCGTGCCTCTATGGTTACCCGGTTGTTGGTTATTACGACTGGCGTTCCGTCATTTCCAAAATAGTGACAGCCTGTAAATGCCTCTTGGATTGGTTTCATTCCCACAGTGGTATTCCAGAACTTGCACTGGATATAAAACTTGTAGGCTTTCTCATCGACTGTCTTGGAAGCGATGATGTCAATGCCCCGATCCTCTTTCCCGGTCAGGTGCGCATCAAAGCCAAGGTTGACTAAGATGTTTAGGATGGTGTTCTCGAAATCTGCTCCGGTTAAACACTCTGAAATGCTTAATACTTTTGGCATGTGTATGCCCTCCAAAGAATGTACTCACCCCGGTTTTCCGAAGTTGTACCTCCTTATACTTTCATGATGGAGGGCCTAAAGTGGGAATGTCCTGCTCAAAACACTTATGATGCGTTTGCGTTCAGACTGTATCAACGGCTTTTTCTACCTTTACTCAACAACAAATTAAATTTGTTTGATATTACAAAAACGCACTTAATCATGTGTGCAAATCGACTAACAACGCAAAACGGCCACAAGCACGAGGCAAATCACCTTTTGCTTGTGGCCGTTCTCAAGTTAGAGGCTGCTATTTGGTGAAACCGACGGAGTTTGGGCCATCACTACTTATCTTGAAAAGGGACCCTTTTCGCCTCACCGTTGACAGAAGTGGAAAGTTGGGATACAATGATTCAACGTTAATGTTTGATCGGGAAGCGTC
>NZ_CALXFV010000053.1 GCF_944387675.1 uncultured Flavonifractor sp.
ATGTTCTACGGCCGGGGTGCCGGCAAGCTGCCCACCGCCTCGGCGGTGGTGGCCGACGTGATCGACGCGGCCAAGCACCGGGACGAGAAGAAGCGGATGTTCTGGGCGGAAGGCGGGGAGGACGTGACGGTCTCCCCGGCGGACCTGGAGAGCGCCTGGTATGTCCGGGCGGAGGGAACGGGGGAGCAGGTGCGCGCCGCCTTCCCCGACCGGACGCTGCTGGCCCGGGCGGGGGCCCCGGAGGGGGAGTTTGCCCTGATTACCGAGCCCGTGACCCGCGCCGCCTTGGATGGGCGGCTGGCCGGACTCAAGGCCTGCTCGGTTTTCCGGGCACTGGATTGACCGGCTCCGCCGCCGCCGCATAGGATGACACAGCGGGCGGCAGGCTAGATTTTCCTACGATTTAGGGGGTACAAACACCAATGGGACTCATTGTGCAGAAATTCGGCGGCAGCTCCGTCGCGGACGCGGACCGCATCCGTAACGTAGCCCGCATCATTACCGAGACCTATCGCCGGGGCCACAGCGTGGTGGCGGTGCTCTCCGCCCAGGGAGACACCACCGACGATTTGATCGCCAAGGCGGCGGAGATCAATCCCAACGCCTCCAAGCGGGAGATGGATATGCTCCTGTCCACCGGCGAGCAGATTTCCTGCTCTCTGTGCGCCATGGCCATCGAGGCCATGGGCTATCCGGTGGTCTCCCTCACCGGCTGGCAGGCGGGCTTCCGCACCAACTCCGCCTATGGGGACGCCCGGATCAAGCGGGTGAACACCGAGCGGGTGCTGGCCGAGCTGGATAAAAAGGCCATCGTCATCGTCACCGGCTTCCAGGGCATCAACAAGTATGACGACATTACCACCCTGGGCCGGGGCGGCTCGGACACCTCGGCGGTGGCGCTGGCCGCCGTGCTCCACGCCGATTTGTGCCAGATCTACACCGATGTGGACGGGGTGTTTACCGCCGATCCCCGCACGGTGGCGGGCGCCTTCCAGCTGGAGGAGATCACCTATGACGAGATGCTGGAGCTGGCCACCCTGGGCGCCCAGGTGCTCCACAACCGTTCGGTGGAAATGGCCAAGCGCTACGGCATCAGTCTGGAGGTGCTCTCCAGCTTTTCCGGCAGACCGGGTACGAAAGTCAAGGAGGTTGCGAAGACCATGGAAAAAATGCACATCAGCGGGGTAGCCTGCGATAAGAATGTGGCCCGCCTGGCTGTGGTGGGCCTGCCCGACGAGCCGGGCATCGCCTTTAAAATCTTCTCACTGCTGGCCAAGGAAAATGTGAATGTGGACATCATCCTCCAGTCCATCGGCCGCCACAACACCAAGGACATCAGCTTCACCGTGGGCAAGCAGGACACGGACCGGGCCAAGGGCGTGCTGGAGGAGCACAGGGCCGCCCTGGGCTTTGACCACATCGACGTGAGCGACTCCATCGCCAAGGTGTCCATTGTGGGCGCTGGTATGGTACACAATCCCGGCGTGGCGGCCAAGATGTTTGAGGCCCTGTACAACGCCGGCATCAACATCAACATGATCTCCACCAGCGAGATCAAGGTCTCCGTCCTGGTGGACCTGCCCGAGGCCGACCGGGCGGTGCAGGTCATCCACGACCGGTTCTTCCACGAGTTCAACGGCAACTGAGGCCCGCCGCAGGCGGGAGGAGAAGGAGGGGGGCGCCGGTCCCCCTCCTCCTTTTTGGAGAAATTGCAACAATCTCTTGCCAAACGGCGGAAAATGGGCTATACTACCGATATCCTAGAAATTTGGAGGTATTACCCCATGGCTCAGATTACCAAAGATACCATCATCGGCGATATTCTGGACATCGCCCCTGAGACCGCCCCCATCTTCCTGTCCATCGGCATGCACTGCCTGGGCTGCCCCTCCTCCCGGGGGGAGACCGTGGAGGAGGCCTGCATGGTCCACGGTGTGGATGTGAACGAGCTGCTGGCCAAGATCAACGCCAGCGTGGGCGCCGCCCAGTAAAAAGGCAAACCAAAAAAGGAGCGGGATGTCCGCTCCTTTTTTATCAGGAGGTGACAGTGGTGGGGCGGTTGGAACTCTCCCCCCGGCTGCGGTCGGTGGCGGAACTGGTGCCGTGGGGGGCGCGGCTGGCCGACGTCGGTACGGACCACGCCTATCTGCCGGCGTGGCTGATGCTGGGCGGCGTGATTGACCGGGCCATTGCCGCCGATCTCCGGGCCGGCCCTCTGGCGCGGGCCAGGCTGACGGCGGAAAAGTACGGTCTGGCCGGGCGGATGAGCTTCCGGCTGTGCGACGGGCTGGCCGGCATCCGCCCGGATGAGGCGGATGTGATCGCCGTGGCGGGTATGGGCGGAGAGACCATCGCCGCCATCCTGTCCGCCGCCCCCTGGACCCGGACCGGGGGAAAGCAGCTGCTGCTCCAGCCCATGAGCGCCCAGCCGGAGCTGCGCCGCTGGCTCCAGGCCAACGGCTACGCCATCCGGCGGGAGGTGCTGAGCCGGGAGGGAGAGACGATTTATGTCGCCTTCCAGGTGAGCGAAGGCCGGATGGCGCCGCTGACGCCCGGAGAGCAGTGGGCGGGCCGGCAGTGGGCGGGGGAGGAGGCCCCCCTGCGGGGGGCCTATCTGGACCGGCTGGCGGAGCAGGCCGGCCGGGCGCTGGCGGGTCTGCGGCGCTCCACCCGGGCGTCCGACAGCGCCCGGCGGTTGGAACTGGAGCAGGTTTACGGGGATCTGCTCCGACTGAAGGAGGAGTGGTCATCATGGCAACGGTAAGAGAGATTTATCAGTATCTGGACACTCTGGCGCCCTTTTCCCTCCAGCTGGACTTTGACAACGCCGGCTTTCTGGTGGGCAGGGGAGACGGGCAGGTGGAGCGGCTGCTGGTGAGCCTGGATATCACCGAAGAGGTGGCGGCGGAGGCGGCGGAGCTGGGGTGCCAGCTCATCGTCTCCCACCACCCGGTGATTTTCTTCCCCGCCAAGTCCGTCACCGACGGCGACCCCACCGGGCGGACCCTGCTGGCCCTGGCGGAGCACCGGATTGCCGCCGTCTGCGCCCACACCAACCTGGATGCGGTGTGGGGCGGCGTGAACGACGCCCTGGCCCAGAAGCTGAAGCTCACCCAGATTGAGCAGCTCAAGCAGGACGGGGTGGACGCCTCCGGCCGGCCCTACGGCATTGGCCGGGTGGGCAATACCGCCGGAGTCCCCATGTACGCCCCCGCCTTTGCCGCCTTCGTGAAGCAGGCCCTGGGGGCCAACGGCGTGCGCTATGTGGACGCCCGCCGCCCGGTGCGCCGGGTGGCGGTGGGGGGCGGCGCCTGTGCCGACCTGCTGAAGGACGCCCTGGCCATGGGGTGCGACACCTTTGTGACAGCGGATGTGAAGTACAACGGCTTTCTGGACGCCAAGGCCCTGGGACTCAACCTCATCGACGCCGGCCACTACCCCACCGAGCAGGTGGTGGTGCCGGTGCTGGCCAAATGGCTCTCCTCCGGCTTTCCCAGGGTGGAGGTGCTGGTCACCCGGCGGCATAAAGAGGTGTTTTCCTACCTGTGAGGGGTTGTCAAGCGGCGGCAAACGTGGTAAACTGGTTGCGCTGATTTTCGACGAGGAAGGGAACGAGAAACTATGTCAGGACATTCCAAGTGGCATAACATCCAGAAGACCAAGGGCGCGGCGGACGCCAAGCGCTCTCAGATATTCACCAAGATCGCCCGGGAGATGATCGTGGCCGTCAAGACCGGCGGCAGCGGCGACCCCAACAACAACTCCCGCCTGGCCACCGTCATTGCCAAGGCCAAGGCGGCCAACATGCCCAACGACAACATCAAGCGCACCATTGACAAGGCCCTGGGTTCCGGCAATGCCGACGCCTATGAGAACGTGACCTACGAGGGCTACGGCCCCTCCGGCGTGGCCGTCATTGTGGACGCCCTCACCGACAACCGCAACCGCACCGCCCCCGAGGTGCGCCATCTGCTGGACAAGTACGGCAAGGGTCTGGGCGCCACCGGCTGTGTGTCCTGGTCCTTTGACCGGAAGGGCGTCATCGTGATTGAGAAGGAAGATCTGGACGAGGACACCGTGATGATGGACGCCCTGGACTGCGGCGCCGACGACATGCAGGTGGAGGACGAGGTGTTTGAGGTATACACCGACCCCGACTCCTTCGGCACCGTGCTGGCCGCCCTGGAGGAGAAGGGTTACACCTTTGTCCAGGCTGCGGTGGAGATGGTACCCCAGAACTACGTCAAGCTGGAGCAGGAGGAAGACATCAAGAACATGGAGAAGCTCATCGACCTGCTGGAGGACAACGACGACGTGCAGAACGTCTGGCACAACTGGGATCAGGGCTGAGAAGGAAAAAAGGGCGCCCGCCTGTGACGATGACAGGCGGGCGCCCTTTTATGCTCAGAGCTCCAGGCTCCGGCCGTTCTGATTCTGGTCCTTCTTTTTGGCGTGCGGGTTGGTCTGAGGCTCCGTCCGGGGCTGGACCTTCTGGTTTCTGGAGCCGTTGTTCTGCTCCTTACCCTGGTTCTGCATCACGCTCACCTCGCTTTCGCCCTCTCAGTCTGCCCTGGAATCCGGGAAATATACGGGAATTTTTTCTGCTGCGGGGATACCATATTCTGCGCTTGTGTGGTATAATCTGAGCAAATCTGTACAAGGGAGGCGGCCGACCATGAGATGCCCTTACTGTGCCAACCCGGAGAGCAAGGTAGTAGATTCCCGCCCCTCGGACGAGGGTGCCAGCATCCGCCGCCGGCGGGAGTGCCTGGCATGCCACAGGCGGTTTACCACCTACGAGACGATGGAGAGCCTGCCTCTCATGGTGATCAAGAAGGACGGCAGCCGCCAGAGCTTTGACAAGACCAAGCTGCTCAACGGCATGATCCGCGCCTGTGAAAAGCGCCCCGTCTCCTTCGGCACCCTGGAGGGCATTGCCAACGAGATTGAGCAGACTCTGCAGAACAACATGGAGCGGGAGATTCCCTCCGCCAAGATCGGGGAGCTGGTGATGGACCGCCTGAAGGGGGTGGACGAGGTGGCCTATGTCCGCTTCGCCTCCGTCTACCGGCAGTTCAAGGATATCAGCACCTTTATGGCGGAGCTGAACAAGCTGCTGGAGGAAAAGTGAGGAGATGCCCCCTCTGCAAGGGGACCGGACCCGCCGGGCCGCCCTTGCAGGGGGGCGGTATGAAATGATTGACAAGAAGCCTGAAATATAGTATCATAATAACCGCGCCTATGACGGATGCCTTGTGAATTGCTAGTGTGGCTCAGAGGTAGAGCAGCTCACTCGTAATGAGCAGGCCGTGGGTTCGATTCCCACCACTAGCTCCAAAAATCCCTGAAAACTGCGGTTTTCGGGGATTTTTGCTGTTTGCGCGGGAGAACGGGAAAGCTGGATGAGAGAAATGGAAGAGCTGAAGAAAACCTCCCGGGAGGATGTGTTTCGGAGTTTGCCGGTGCCGGAGGCGCTGCGGGTGATGGTGGTTCCCGCCATCACCAGTCAGCTGATCGTGCTGATCTACAACATGGCGGACACCTTTTATGTGGGGCAGACCCACAACCCCTACATGGTGGCCGCCACCTCTCTGATTCTGCCGGTGTTCAACATCACCCTCTGCCTGGCGGGGCTGGCGGGGATCGGCGGTGGGGCGCTGATCTCCCGGCTGCTGGGCCAGGACAGGGAGGAGGAGGCCAGGCGGGTGGGTACCTTCTCCCTCTATCTGGGCGGACTGATCGCCGCCCTGTTCGCCCTGGGGATGGGGCTGTTTATGGAGCCTGTGCTGGGCCTGCTGGGGGCGGGGGAGAACACCTGCGTCTATGCCAGGCAGTACGCCCTGTGCGTCATTGTCACCGGCGGCATCCCCACCGTGCTCTCCAATGTGCTGGCCAATCTGTTCCGGAGCATCGGCCGCTCCAGAGAGGCGGGGATCGGCATCATTCTGGGGGGCGTGCTGAACATCGCCCTGGACCCCCTTTTCATGTTTGTGCTCATGCCGGACGGGCTGGAGGTGCTGGGGGCGGGGATCGCCACCTGCCTGTCCAACTGCCTGGGCTGTCTGTTTTTCCTGCTGGTACTCGCCAGAATGGGGCGGGGCTGCGTCATCACCTTCCACCCCGGGGTGGGCCTGCCCCGGCGGCAGAGTATGGCGGCGGTGTTCGCCGTGGGTATCCCATCGGCTGTGGCCACCTTCCTCTTTGATCTGGACTATGTGATCATCGACAAGCTGATGGTCTCCTACGGCGACCTGGCCCTGGCGGCGGTGGGCGTTGTGCTGAAGGTGGAGCGCTTTCCCCTGAATGTGGGAGTGGGCATCTGCCAGGGGATGCTGCCTCTGGTGGCGTACAACTGCGCGGCGGGAAACCGGCAGCGGACCGACGGCACCATCCGGCTGGCCCGCACCCTGGGATTGGTGATTGCCGCTGTCAGCGTGGTCCTGTATGAGCTGTTCGCCCGCCAGCTGACCGGCCTGTTCCTCTCTGACCCCCAGACCCTGGAGATGGCCGCCCGCTTTCTCCAGATCCGGGTGCTGGCCACCCCGCTGATGTTTTTGAGCTTTTTCACCGTCTACCTGTTCCAGGCCTTCGGGAAGGGGCAGATCTCCCTTTTCCTGGGGATGACCCGGTGGCTGGTCCTCAACATCCCCATGCTATTCCTGCTCAACAGACTCTTCGGCATGTACGGCCTGGTCTGGGCGCAGGTCACTGCGGATGCCCTGAACGTGGCCCTGTCCTTCTGGATCTATCATCGGTTCCGGCCCAGGTTTTAAAAAGCGAGGCTGTCGGAAAAGTGGTAAACACTTTTCCGACAGCCTTTTGACGGTCTTTATTCGCTTTTGATGGCCTCCAGAGCGGGGATGCCCACCGCCTTGTTGGCGGGATAGTAGCCGGAACCCAGGCCGATGAGCACCGAAAAGAGGATGGCGAAGAGGAGCAGCCAGGGGGGAATGACCGACACCCGGTTGACGCCCTCCCCGCCCAGGAGGGCGGCGGGGAGATTCTCCGGCGACAGGCCTATGGACACCAGGTTGATGACCACCGAGGCGACAGAGCTGACAACGCAGCCGATCACCCCGCCGATCAGTCCGATGGCCCCCGCCTCCGCCAGGAACATCACCCGCACGTCGGTGACGTAGCAGCCCAGGGCCTTCATGATGCCGATCTCCCGGGTGCGCTCGGAGATGGACATAATCATGGTGTTGGTGATGCCCAGAGCGGCCACGAACAGGGAGATGGCCCCCAGGCCCCCCAGCATCATCTGCTTCTGCCGGGCCTCCTTCTCCATGGGCTTGCGGATGCTCTCCATGGATTCGGTGGCGTAGCCCATGGTCTTGATCTGCTGCTCCACATCGGCCACCCGGTCAATGGAGGCCACCTTGACCAGCACCGAATCATAGGGCAGCTTTTTCTTTGCAGCGCCCTGGACCTTGTCCAGCAGCTTCCGCAGGTCGGAGAGGCTCATGATGAGTCCCTCGGAGGTTTCGTAGCCCTTGGAGTAGTCCTCCTTCACCACCCCGGAGACTGTGATGGGGAAGGAAAAGGTGCCGGCCTGGGTGGTGACCTCCAGGACAAGGGGGCTTTTCATGGGGTCCAGGTAGGGGGGCGGCAGGTCCACGGGCCGGCCGCTGCTGTCGATCTCCCCGGTCCAGCGGTCAATCATGTTGCGGCCCTCCGGCCGGAGGGTGTCCTTGAAGCTGTAGGCCAGAAATTCACCGGCCACCACCTGTCCGTCCCCCTTGGCCGGTGCGCCGGCAACGATTTGGTAGCCCAGCCGCCCTATCTCACCGGTGTCCATGCCCACCACCGAGCTCCACTCCGCGATGTAGCGCTTGCTGGCGCCGGCCAGGATGCGGATGGAATCCACCTCCAGGCTCTGCTTGGGGGAGACCCCCACCACGCCCTCCAGATTGCGCAGCCGCTTGACCAGCGGCTCGTCCAGCTTGACCTTGCCCTTGCCCCGCTGGGGGGCGCTGACGGTGATGATGGTCAGATCCCCCATCTCCGCCAGCAGCTTGTCCTGGGACTCCTTCATGCCGATGCCCAGGGAGACCATGATGACGATGGAGCAGCAGCCGATGAGCACCCCCAGCACCGTCAGAAAGGTGCGGGAGCGGCGGCGCATCAGGTTTTGCAGGCAGATGCGCAGCAAATCCTTTTTCTGCACGGCTTATCCCTCCCCGCCGTCCGGGCCGTCGTCCCAGGTGTCCCAGGCCGTGTGATCCCCGGCAGCCCGGGCCGCCTTTTTCTTTTTCACAAGGACTGCGGTCAGCGCCGCCGCCGCGGCGCCGCCGGCCCCCAGCAGAATGGGCGGCCAGGGGATGGAGGGGCCGGAACCGCCCTCCGCAAATTCCTCTCCCTCCTCTGCGGGGGGAACGTACTCCTCCGCCGTCAGCTTGATGGGGAATTCCTTGGTCAGCACCTGCTGGTCGGCGTTTTCGTAGGAGATTTTCAGCGTGACATTGAGCTCACCGGCGGTATTGGGAGTCAGGGCGAAGCCCACGTTGCCGTTGGTGCCGGCGGTGACGTTGCCCAGGTACTGGGTGCGGGCCGGCGTATCCACATCTTCGCCTATCACGGTGGCCTCCAGGTTGGCGATGTCGTCCTTGCCCTTGTTGACGTAGGAGAGGGTGAGCTCCACCTCCTCGCCCACCGTGGCGTACTCGGGGACGGTGGGGGAGTTGATCTGGAAGCGGTCGGGCTGGTAGACGGGGATGGACAGCTTGACGTCGGAGGTGGCCTGGGTCCGCTTCTCCCCGTCGGTAAATTCATACTTGAAGGAGAGGCCCACGCTCTGGGCGCCGGTCTTGCCGGTGGATACCGCCCGCATGGGGATCTGCTGGCTCTGGCTGCCCCCGGCGGCCAGGGCGCGGTAAAAATAGGTATTGGTGGTGCCGTCCATGGCGAAGGTCTCCCCGCCGTCCACCGTGACCACCACGTTTTCCACCTTGACGGTGCCGGTGTTCTCGAAGGTGAAGGACAGGGGGAATTTGGACCCGGCGGCCACCGACTCCCCGCCGTAGGCAAAGCTGCGGATTACCAGATTGGGGATGGACTGGTCCCCCTTGCCCGGGAGAGTGACGGTGAGGTTGACCCGGTCGGTGGCGGTGGCCTGGGTGATGGTCTCCCCGTTGTCGTAGCTGTATTTCAGTTCGGTGCTCAGGGACTGGGTGGCGCTGCTCGCCTCCTGGGCCGCCTTCACCTTTACGGTGACCGCGGCGCTGCCGCCCGGCTCAATGTCGCTCAGCAGGAAGGAGGAGGCGTCGTTGGTGATGGTGAGGGCGTCGGAGGGGGTGACCGAGGCCACGGGGGAGAGCAGCTTGGCCCGCCCCGCGTTTTGAAAGGTCAGGGTGAGGGAGACGGTTTCGCCGGGACCCAGCGGCCGGTCCAGCACCGAGCGGGTGACCAGCACCGCCGGCTGGGGGATGCTCTCCCGGGCCTGGGCGGGCAGAATCACCTTGTCCGAGGCGGTGGCCTGGGTGAGCATGCCGCCGTTGTCGTAGCTGTACTTCAGCTCGGTGCTCAGAAACTGGGTGGTGGAGGAGAGGCTTTTCAGGGCCGTGACCTGCACCTGGACGGAGGCGGTTTTGCCCGGCTCAAGGTCGTTCAGCAGGAAGGTGGCGGCGTCGTTGGTCACCACCAGGGCCTCGGAGGGGGTGACGCTCATCACCGGCTTGACCAGCCTGGTGGAACCGGCGTTTTGAATCTGGATGGTGATCTCCGCCGTGCCGCCGGGGGCGATGGGTCCGGCCATGGGGGCGCGGGTGACCAGCACCACCGGCTGGGGGACGCTCTCCCGGCCCAGGGCGGGGATGGACACCTTGTCGCTCACCGAGCCCTGGGTGAGGGCGATGTTGTTGAAGTAGTTGAACTTCAGTTCCACCCCCAGGGACTGGGCAGGGGAGGGGATGGTGCTGTTGGCCTTGAGCTTCACCCGGATGGTGCCGGTCTTTTTCCCACCGATGTCGTCCATGGCGAAGGAGGCCGACCCGCCGGTGAGGGTGAGGCCGTCGGAGGGGGTGAGGGTGGCCACCGGCGATTTGAGAGCGGTGTTGCTCAGGTTGCGGAAGGAGAGGGTGAGGGTGAGCTCCTGCCCTGCCTCCAGGGGCTTTTCCATGTCGCTGCGGGAGATGAGCACCATGGGCGCCGGGGCGGGGTCCTGCACGGTGGGCAGCTCGGGCAGGGCGGGGGAGGGGTCGTAGACCACCGCTTCGGTGATGGTGAGCTCCAGGGTCTGGTAGGAGGCCGGGTCGCCGGGGACACCCACCTGGAGGCGCAGGCTCTGCCCCACCCCCTTGTAGGTCAGACCCGTGAGCTTGACGGCGTAGATGAGAGGTTTGCCCTCCTGGGAAGTGCGCTCCACCGAGGCGGCATCGCCGTTAAAGCTGTCCTCCAGCTTGGTGATGTCCAGGGTTCCCACATCGGTACCGGCGGGGCCGGTATCC
This sequence comes from uncultured Flavonifractor sp., assembly GCF_944387675.1. Lineage (GTDB taxonomy): Bacteria > Bacillota > Clostridia > Oscillospirales > Oscillospiraceae > Flavonifractor. The sequence goes on from NZ_CALXFV010000053.1 coordinate 10,446, forward strand.
TTGACGGACACGGTGATATCCACCTTGTCCCCCTTGCGGACGCTGGTCAGCAGGGCGCCGGAGCTGTTGGTGAGGGTGTATCCGGTGACATAGAGGTTACCGCTCTCCGCCCCCAGCGCGGCGGGCAGGGCCGCCGTCAGCAAGGCCAGGAGGAGCAGAAGGGACAGAACTCTGTGGAAAGGGCGATGTACCATGGCGTGCATTCTCCTTATGATTTACTTGATTGCGGACAATCTCCCCGTCGATGAGGGTGACGATTCTGTGGGCGTAGGCGGCCATCTCCGGGTCGTGGGTGACCAGGATGATGGTCTGGTGAAAGTCCCGGGCGAAGGAGCAGATCATGTCCATGATCTCCAGGGTGGTTTTGGAGTCCAGGTTTCCCGTGGGCTCGTCGGCAAAGACCACGTCCGGCCGGGCGATAAAGGCCCGGGCAATGCCCGCCCGCTGCTGCTGTCCGCCGGACATCTGCCGGGGGAAGTGGTCCAGCCGGTGGGACAGCCCCACCCTGCACAGCAGCTTCCGGGCGGCGGCCTCCCGCTGGGCCTTTGGTACCCCCCGGAACAGCAGGGGCATGGCCACGTTTTCCGTGGCGGTGAGATTGGGCAGCAGGTTGTAGGACTGAAAGACAAAGCCCAGATGCCGCTGACGGAAGCCGGCCAGCTGCCGCTCGTTCAGGCGGGAGATGGGGACCCCGCCGATGCGCACCTCCCCTCGGGTGGGCTTCTCCATCCCAGCCAGCTGGTTGAGCAGGGTGGACTTGCCGGAGCCGGAGGTGCCGAAGATACAGCAGATCTCTCCCCGCATCACCTCCAGACTGATGCCCTTGAGAGCCACCACCGTCTCGTCTCCCACGGGGTACTCCTTGCGGACGTTGTTCACTTCAATGATGGGCCGGCTGCGGGCGTTGGGCGGATTCATCGGCTCGGCCTCCTTTCTGCGGGTATCATATCCGGTCAAGCTTCATTTGCCCTGTGGGGAAGCTAAAGGTTCGTAAAGGAAAAAGAAAGCCCCGGACCGTCCGGGGGGACGGGTCCGGGGCTGGCGCTCAGGGGTCCAGGGGCAGCTCCAGGAGGAATTCCGTGCTGCACCCCGGCGCGGGGTGGGGGTTGAGGGAGATGGTGCCGCCGTGCTTTTCCATGATCCGCCGGGTGATGGACAGGCCCAGGCCGCTGCCCCTGCCGGAGCGGGCCTCGCTGCCCACTACAAATGGGTCAAAGATGTGCCTGGCCAGCTCCGGCGGAATGCCGCCGCCGTTGTCCCCCATCCGCAGCAGGGCGGTCCGGGGGGTGCTGCTCACGCTGAAATAGAGCACGGTACCCAGCCGGTTGTGCCGCAGGGCGTTGGACAGCAGGTTGTCCAGCACCCGGCGGAACTGCATGGGGTCCAGCAGGCAGCACACCGGCCGCTCGGGAATGGAGACCTCCAGGGAGAAGCCGGCCAGGTCGATTTCCTCGTATTTGCCCGCCAGATACTCCCGCAGAAACTCGCACAGATCGGTGTGCTCCGGGTGGAGGACAAATTCCGGGTGCTCCACCTTGCTGTACTCGTGGAAGGCGTTGACCAGCTCGGTAAGGGCCTCCGCCTTTCCCTGGATGGCCCGGAGGTAGCGCTCCTGCTCCTGGGGGGGTACCTTGCCGTCGCAGATGGCGTCGATGTATCCGGCGATGACGGTGATGGGGGTTTTCAAATCGTGGGAGATGTCGGCGATGAGCTTTTGCCGGTCCTGATCCAGCTGCCGCCGCTGGGCCTCGCTCTCCGCCAGCCGGTCGGCAAACCGGTCAAAGCTCTCCCCGATGCAGCGGATCTCCCTGGGACCGCCGCAGTCGCCCACCCGGGCCGGCCTGTTTTCCGCCTGGGCCGCCACCGCGTCGTTCAGCCGGCGGAGGGGGCGGTCGATCTTCCGCCGCAGCCGCCAGATGAACAGGGCGGTGGCCAACAGATAGAGGGGGAGGAAGAGCAGCCAGACCCGCCAGGAGCGCTGATAGGCGGCGACATACGACTCCCCGCTGACGCTGGGGATGCGCAGCAGCACGGTACCATCCTGCCCGTCTGCCAAGGGGAAGCTGGCGCGGAACAGCACCCCGGAGGTGAGCAGCTGGTATTCCCGCCGGGTGTAGGCGGTGCGCCCGTCGCCCAGCCCGCCGAAGACGACCTGGAGGGACTCGTTCAGCACCATAAGTTCCGGCGAGGTGTCGTCGGCACCGTCGGCATAGCAGGTTTTTATCAGCAGGTGACGCAGCGTGCCATCCTCCTGGGTCTTGTCGTAGACGTCGATGATACAGGCCGCCTCGTAGCTGGGGACGCAGGCCAGCTCCCCGGGGGTGTAGGAGCGGTCGAATCCCCGGTCCGAGGCGTAGAGCTGCGTTCCCGTCCCGTCGTACACAGCAAAGGAACCCTGGCCGGGCCTGAGATAGCGCTCCAGCTCCCCGTAGCGGCCGGCCTCCAGGGCCGGGTCCCGGAGCAGCCCGTCCCAGTCCGCGGGCTGAATCGCCCGGTTCAAGCCGGTGTTCCACAGCCAGAACAGCCCCGCCGCGATGAGCAGCAGGGTCAGGGTAAACAGCAGGTAGCTGCGCACCAGCAGACCGAAGAGGGTGCCGGATGGGGCTTTATTTTTCAATCTTGTATCCCAGTCCTCTCACAGTGATGATGTAGCGGGGTTCCCGGGGATCGTCCTCAATCTTCTCCCGGAGCTTGGAGATGTGTACCATCATGGTGTTGTCGTCCCCCTCGAAGTAGGGACCCACCGCCCCCTCGTACAGCTGGATCTTGGTAAAGATCCGCCCGGGAGAGCGCATGAGCAGGGCCAGGATCTTGTACTCCATGGGTGTGAGCACCACGGACCGTCCCCGCTTGGTCAGCTGGAAGGAGGCGGTGTCCAGGGTCAGGTCCTGTACCGTCAGGACGGTGGCGCTCTCTCTGGCGGCCCGGCGGAGCTGGGCCTTCACCCGGGCCACAATCTCCACCGGGTTGAAGGGCTTGGCAATGTAGTCGTCGGCCCCCAGATTGAGGCCCAGGATCTTGTCGCTGTCCTGGCTTTTGGCGGAGAGGATGAGAATGGGGATATCGCTGAACTTCCGCAGGGCGCGGGTGAGCTCATATCCGTTGAGCTGGGGCATCATCACGTCCAGAATGGCCATGTCCGGCGCCTGCTCCCGGGCCAGGTCCAGGGCGGCGGCGCCGTTGTCCGCCTCCAGCACGCGGTAGCCCTCGCTCTCCAGATAGAGCCGCAGCAGGCCCCGGATGTCGCTGTCGTCCTCGGCGATGAGAATGGACGGGCTCATGGTGGCAACCTCCTTGTTTCCAGATGGGATATCCCTATTATAGGGGGTGCAGGCGCCTGCGTCAAACAAAACCGATCGCGCCGGCCGGGGAGGCGGAAACTTGCATAAAAGGGACCTGCGGGCGGAAAGCCAGGCTGTTTGTTGCAACAAAGTTTCGCCCCGGACAGGAAAAAGCCCTTGACACCCATTGGGAAAAAACGTATACTAACACCAACAGTTGAGAATAAAGGCGTTCCGACCCGGCGGGCGGAGCGCCTTTCTTCGTACCTGCTTTCCGCCCAGGCGGAAAACCGTATGCACAGAGAAAGGGGACTGCCGCTATGGCCCACAGCAAAGAGGACATCATCCGCATGGTGAAGGAGGAGGACATTGAGTTTATCCGCCTCCAGTTCACCGACATTTTCGGCCAGCTGAAAAACGTGGCCATCACCGCCTCCCAGATTGAGAAGGCGGTCAACAACCAGTGCATGTTTGACGGCTCCTCCATTGAGGGGTTTGTGCGGATTGACGAGTCCGACCAGTATCTCTACCCCGACCTGAAATCCTTCCGGGTGTTTCCCTGGCGGCCGCTCCACGGCAAGGTGGCCCGGCTGATCTGCGACGTACACAACACCGACGGCTCCCCCTTCGCCGGGGACCCCCGCTACGTGCTCAAGCGGGCCATTCAGAAGGCCAGGGACCTGGGCTTTGACGCCTTCAACGTGGGACCCGAGGCGGAGTTTTTCCTCTTCCAGACCGACGACGAGGGCAAGCCCACCACCAAGACCAACGACGAGGCGGGCTATTTCGACCTGGGTCCCCTGGACCACGGGGAGTCCACCCGGCGGGAGATCTGCATGGCCCTGGAGGCCATGAAGTTTGAGATCGAGGCCAGCCACCACGAGTGCGCCCAGGGCCAGCATGAGATCGACTTCAAGTATGAGGAGGCCCTCCACGCCGCCGACAACATCATGACCTTCAAGCTGGCGGTGAAGACCCT
>NZ_CALXFV010000054.1 GCF_944387675.1 uncultured Flavonifractor sp.
CGGTCAATCTTGTCGTTGGCGGTGTGGGGCAGCTTGTCCATGCACACCAGCTTCCCCGGCAGCATGTACTGGGGAATATACTGCTTGAGCTGGAGGTTGAGCCTGCGCAGTGTCATCCCCTGACCGCCCTCCACAAAGAGGACGATGCGCTCGGCCGGGGCGTCGAAGATGGCGCAGGCGTTCTCCACCCCTGGGATGCACATGGCCCCCGCCTCAATCTCCCCCAGCTCAATGCGGTTGCCCTTGAGCTTGATCTGGCTGTCCTTCCGGCCCAGGAAGCGGATGAGTCCATCCTCCCCCCACTGGGCCAAATCCCCGGTGCGGTACATCCGCTCCGGGAAGGCGGGGCTGAGGGGGTTAAGGCAGAAGGCCTTCTTTGTCTGCTCCGGATTGTTCCAGTAGCCCAGGGCCACGCCGCTGCCCAGCACGCACAGCTCTCCGGTCTCCCCGGGGGCGGCCTCCCGGCCGTCGTCGGTGAGGATATGCACCCGCATATTTTCACAGGCCCTGCCGATGGGCAGGCTCTCGTGGTTGTCAAAGGGCCGGTCCACCTTGTAGTAGCAGCACACGTCGGTAATCTCCGTGGGTCCGTACAGATTGGCGTAGGCGCAGTGGGGCAGGGCGCGGCGCCAGATGTTCAGCTGGGTGTTGGGCATGACCTCCCCGCAGAAGGCCACGTTTTTCAGCTCCGGCAGGGGGTGTCCCTCCAGAGCGCCGGCGTTGGCCACGTTGATCATCACCGTGGGTACCCAAAAGATGGAGGTGACGTGGTGGGCCGCCAGATACTCCGGCAGCTTCAGGGGGAAGAGGAACAGGCTCTCCGGGGTGAGCAGCAGCCTGCCGCCGCACCGCAGGGTGCCGTAGATATCGAAGGTGGAGTTGTCAAAATAGAAGGGGGCCTGATTGGCCATGACGGTGGTCTCGTCAAAGGCAAAGGTATTCTTCACCCAGTCGGCGTAGTCCAGAATTCCCCGGTGGGGAATGGTTACCCCCTTGGGGGTGCCGGTGGAGCCGGAGGTGTACATCACATAGATGGGGTCGGTGTCGATGACGGCGGAGACGGCCGCCTCCACCGCTCCCGCGTCCGCCGCCGTTCCCTCCAGCTGGGAGAGCAGCACTGGCTTGGCGTCTCCCAGCTCCGCACCCTCCAGGTTGGGCAGCAGGGCCTCATGGGTCACCACATAGGCCGGGCGGAGGCTCTCCACAATCTTCTCCAGCCGGGCCATGGGGATGTGGGCGTCCACCGGGGCGTAAGGCCGCCCGGCGCACATGGCCCCGAAAAACACCGCCAGGGCGTCGATGCTCTTGGGCAGGTAGACCACCACCGGCCGCCGGTCCCCCAGCAGGGCGGTGCCGATGGTCCTGGCCCGCTCCAGCATGGCGCCGTAGGTGGCGCTGCCCTCCTCTTCTTCCACATAGACCCGCTGGGGCCAGCGGCTTGCCGCTTCCTCCAGCAGGCGGATGGCTGAATTGTTCATTGTCTCATACCCTCTATCTGCGCAGTTTTTATTCCCAGAAGTGGAGCACCAGCTTGTCCGGGTCTCCCCGCTTGGTGAAAGTGGTCCGCTCCCCCTCCCGGGTCATGGTCCAGCCCTGGGACGGAGTGGATACGCTGCCCTCCACCACCACTTCCATCAGCCCGCCCTGGGCAAAGTCGATGGTCAGGGTATCCCCCTCCCAGCTCAGGCCGGCGGGGAGATTCACCAGCCGCAGGCAGGTTCCCTCCCGCGTTTCCTTCCAGACGGTGGTCTCCCTGTCTAGGGAGAGGTAGAGGCTGTTGCCCTCCTGCCGCCACACCGAGGCGTCGGTGGTGTAGTCGGCAGCGGCATATCCCGCCCCGAAGGTGAGCTTCACCCCCACGGCGCTCTGGTAGCGCTCATCATACATGGCCAGGCCGGTATCCACGGGGGAGGCGGACAGGCAAATGGCCCCCGTCTGCGCATCCACCCCGGCGGTCACCGCCGTGTTGACCGCGGCGGCGGAGGCGTAGGCCAGCTGGTCCTCCCGGATGCAGGTATAGCCGTAGGCGTCCATAAAGTCGGACATGGCCTGGACCGCCCGTCCGGCCTCGGCGTCGTCCCGGTAGATCCAGTCACAGTGGTAGTAGAGCAGCACCGGCGTACCGTACCGGGCGGTGATGCTCTGCCAGTCCTCTCCTTTGTAAAACAGGGTGGAGGCATTGAGCATCAGCATGGTGGGCGTCCCGTCCTCCTCCAGGAAGAAGGGCAGGGAGAGCACATTTTCCGCCGCCGTCTGGGGGGTGGCGGCGGAGCAGGGCATCTCCGCCCCGGAATTCCACAGCATTCCGTTGTCATACTGGGCCAGGAAGGTCTGGGCGGGGCCGTACACGCTGGTGTGCCAGGTGTGCTGGTTGGTACCAACCCGGCTCAAATCCACCCCGTAGGAGGCCAGGGCCTCCATGCTGCGGGCAAACTCCCGCTGCTCGTATGCCTCCGAGGCGTACCAGTGGGTGAGAGAGTGGACACCCAGGTAGTAGTTCTTCTCCTCCATCCAGTCCACCTGCTCCTGGAGCTGCTCCCGGAAGGGGAAGTACTCCGAGTCGATGGGGCAGGGCAGGCCGTACTCCAGCTGGCCGCAGATCAGGTCCAAAGCGCCGTCCCCGTTGACATCGTAAAACACCGGCTTGCAGTTGTTGCCGAATTTCAGGTTGGTGTTGCCCTTGTAGTTCTCCTCGTCTCCCTGGAAGTAGCCGGTAAAGGTGTAGCCGTTCCCCTGCCGCTCCAGCCGGGCCACATAGCCGTGGAAGGTACCCAGGGCAATATCCAGGGTGCCGTCCCCGTTCAAATCCACGGCGCAGGGGGCCGCCCAGTCCGTCAGCTCCTGGGGAAGGGCAATGCTCTGTTTGTCTCCGAAGCCGCCGCCGGCTCTGCCTCTGTAAAGGGCCAGCCCGCCGCCGGCGGAGCCCACCAGCAGATCGGCAGCCCCGTCCCCGTCCATGTCGGCGGTCTCCGGAAAGGTCTGCACCTGGCCCATGCCCGGCTCCAGCAGCAGCCGGGGCGCCTCAAAGGTGAGGCCGCCCACCCCCCGGAGCCAGTAGAGCTTTCCGTCTCCCGCCCCGGAGATGACGTCTGGGACGCCGTCCCCGTCCACATCCAGGATGGCGGGGGCGGAGTGGCCGCCGGACACCAACAGGGGTTCTCCTGCCTCATCGGTGAGGAAGACCGGCTCCTCCACGCTAAAGCGGGCGTCGTTGTCCAGCAGCTCATAGCAGTAAAACCGGCCGTCGCCGCTGCCGCACAGCAGCTCGTCGGCCCCGTCCCCGTCCACGTCCCCGATGGTGGGGTAGGCCCGCTGGGTGTAGCCGCCCTCATCGCTGAAATAGCTGATGGTGTTCTCCACCCACACCTGGCTGAGCCAGTCGCCGCCGCACACCACATGGGTGCCGGAGGAGTAGATGCCCTCCACCTCGTCCAAGTCGTAATCCAGCCCCGTCTGGCTCTGGTTCACCAGATAGGTGACGCTCTCCGCCCGCAGCAGCCACCAGTAGGCGTCCCGCACCAGGGTGAAGGAGGGAATCTGCCCCGCCTCCTCCGCCAGCTGGGCGAACTGATAGGCCGAGCCCTCCCGGATGGCGGTAATTTCCTCATAGTGGAGCTCCCAGGCGGCGGGGTTGGTGGCGAAGGGGCCATACACCCGCTCCAGGGCATAACCGTACTTCTCCATGGACTGGTACGCCAGCAGCTTGCCGTAAAACAGCCGGTTGGCGCTGTTGGAGGTGTTGGCAAAAGGCTCCTGCTCCGCCCTGCTGGCCGTCAGGCTGGGGGAGGTAATGGAGTAGCGGTTGGGCAACATGGGGTTGGTGAGCAGCACCTGCCCCTCCCCCACGTCGTTGAGGGTGTAGAGGGCCAGCTCCCCCTGGAGGGCAATGGCCCGGGCGGTGGTGGGGGTGAAGCCCCAGCCATAGTCCATGCCCGCCAGGGTTTCAGCGTTATAGTAGCTGGGATAGAGGGCGGCAAAATCCCGGAGCAGCTGCTGGAATTCCGTGAGATTGTCCTCCACCTCCGGCCAGGCCAGCTCCGCCGGCAGCCCCTCCAGAGCGCCGCCTCCGGAGATGCCCAGAAACTCCGCCGGGAACTGGTCCCAGAAGCAGTTGTCCAGCACCAGCAGGCCGCCGGCCCGCGCATAGTCCATCAGCGCCTGCCTGGTCTCCGCCCAGTCCGCCTCCTCCAGCAGGGAGGGGTCCGCGATGAGCATGTCGCACGCCGCAAGCTCCGCCGCCGTCTCCCCCTCCAGCGCAGTCAGGTTGGCCAGGGAGCTGTAGGAGAGGTGGCTCAGGGTGTCCTGCCAGACCCCGTCCTCGCCGCCGTGGAGCACCCCGGCGGTGAGATCGGCAGGCTGGGTTGCGTCCAGTCCCTCCGGCGCACCGGCGGGCGTCTCCCCCGCCTGGCGGCAGCCGGAGATGCCCAGCGCCAGCAGCCCAGCCAACAGCCCGGCGATGATCCGTCTATCCACACCCATGTGCCGTCCTCCCTGTCTGTGTACTCTAACTTATTAAAATATCACAAAGCTCCGCTTTTTTCAATCCTTCCCGCCTGTTTCAGAGGGAATACTTCCCATCCTCCCGCTGCACCAGCCGGCACTCATAAAAGGCGGCGCAGGCCCTGGCCAGATAGTCCGGGTCCCGGCTGCCGGCGGTCTCCACGGCGGCGTGCATGGCCAGCTGGGCCATGCCGATGTCCACCATGGGGATACTTACCTGCTGGCCCAGCAGGTTACCCAGGGTGGAGCCGCCGGGCTCGTCGGCCCGGTTGGCAAAGGTCTGCACCGGCACCCCCGCCCGTCTGCAAATGGCCTTGAATACCCCCGCGGTGAGGGCGTTTGTGGTATACTTCTGGTTGGCGGAGTATTTCACCACCACGCCCCCGTTGGGATAGACCCGGTTGGCCGGGTCGGCCTTTTCGGTAAAGTTGGGGTGGACGGCGTGGCCGTTGTCGGCGCTTAAAAGCATGCTCCCCGCCAGGGCCATCCGCCGCTCCTGTCCGTCCATACCCAGGCAGCAGGCCAGGCGCTCCAGCACGTCGGGCAGGAAGGTGCTCAGGGCGCCCTGCCTGGTTCCGCTGCCCACCTCCTCATTGTCGAAGAGGCAGTAGACTTGTCCCAGCTTCTCCTGCCCGCCGGCGGAAAGCAGGCCCTCCAGGCAGGCCCAGGCGCAGCCCAGATCGTCGATGCGGGGGGCCTGGAACAGCTCCCCCTCCGCCCCCAGCACCACCGGCTTCTGCCGGGGACAGAGCACCAGATCCCAGGCCAGCAGGGCCTGCTGCTCCACCTTCAGCTCTTCCGCCAGCAGGCGGGTAAGAGACCGGCTCCCCGTCAGGCCGTACAGGGGCTGCATGTCCTTCTGGGGGTTGTAGTCGTGGTTTTTGTTCACGTCCCGCTGCATGTGGATGGCCAGGCTGGGAATGGTGAGCAGGTCCCGGTCCAGATAGACCAGCCTGCTCTCCGCCCCCTCCGCCGTGCGCACCAGCACCCGGCCCGCCACGGTGAGGGGCCGGTCCAGCCAGGTGGCCCGGTTCATCCCGCCGTACCCCTCCACCGCCAGGCGGAGATAGCGGTCGTCCCCCTCCAGGGCGTCATTTTTCACCGCGAAGGTGGGGGAGTCACTGTGGGCGGCGGTAAGCAGCCACCCCTCCGGCTTTCCCGCCGGCAGCCGGAAGGCGATGAGACTGCTCTGGTTCCGGGTGACGTAGTAGCCCCGCCCCGGCTCCACCTCCCACCGGCGGCACTCCGCAAGGGGGGCAAAGCCCGCCGCCTCCAGCCGCCTGGCGGCCTGGGCCGCGGCGTGGTAGGGGCTGGGGCTGTTCTCTATAAAGTCCATCAGTGCCTGTACGCTCATGGCACACCTCTCCTTTCGTCAATGGCCCCATTGTATCACGCCAAAAGTCCCGTGGCAATCTTCCAAAATTTTTCCGGCTCAGCGGAGCATTTCCCGCCGCTCCGGCGTATTAAGGGTGAAGGAGGGAGGAAGATGACGGAATCCAACCGGTTGGAATCTGTAATCCGCACCTATGAGAACACCCTGTACCGCGCCGCCCTGGCCATTCTGGGGGACCCCCAGGAGGCGGAGGACGTGGTACAGGATACCTTCCTGCGCCTGTGGGAAAAGGCCCCCCTTTTTGAAAGCCCCGCCCATGAGCGGGCCTGGCTGCTGAAGGTGGCGGTCAACAACTGCAAAAGCCGCCTGCGCGCCCCCTGGCGCCGCCGCGCCGCCCCCCTGCTGGACAGCTACCCCGCCGCCGATCGGTCGGAGCAGGCGGTACTGGAGGTCATCCAGTCCCTGCCTCCCAAGGACCGGACGGTGCTCCACCTCTACTATTACGAGGGCTATCAGACCGCCGAGATTGCCGCCATGACCGGCTGGCGGGAGGGGACCGTCCGCTCCCGGCTGGCACGGGCCAGGGACAAGCTGCGCCAGCTGCTGAAAGGAGAATGGGAATGAACCGCTATCGGAACTATATGGACCGCATCACCGCCCCCGCCGGCCTCCACGAAAAGCTGCTGGCCGGGGAGCCTCCCCGCCGCCGGAAGAGCCGGTACGCCCCGGCCTTCGCCCTGGCCGCCGCCTGCTGCCTGCTGGCGGCGGTGGGCCTGGGGCGGCCCTGGGAGGCGGACACCGTCCGCCAGAGCCTCTCCCCCACCGCCGGAGTAGCCGCCACCCCGGCCACAGAGGAAAGCCTCCCGCCGGAGCCTGGCACGGAGCACACTCTGATGGTGGAGGACCCCTTCCAGAACCAGCCCCACGGCTTCTTCAACGTCACCGGCCTGGCCTTCCCCGACTGCACCAACTCGGGGGCCATGCTGGTGGACTACGGCCCACCGGAGGGCTGGTTTATGGAGCGGATGACCGCCCAGGACATCATCGCTACCCTGGGCGGAACGGACGAGGTACCCTGGGTGCTGTGCTGGACCGGCTTCAGTCTGGACGGTCTGGTGAGCTACACCGGAGACGGCTCCGTTTGGAACGCCTCCATCCACGGCGTTCAGGGGGAGACCGAATTTACCCTCACCCTGTGGCCGGGGCAATATCCTCTGCTCAGCCCCAGCTATACCGACGCCGTCACCGAGGACATCAACGGCCTGACCGTCACCAGCTGGTCCACCTGCTGTGACTCTGACGGGGACGGCCTGGACGAATACACCTATCATGTGGACTTCCAGTATAAGGACCTGGGGGTGAGCTTCACCGCCGCCGGTTCCGATTCCGACCCCGCCAGCTGGCTGGCATGCGTGCTGGCCCAGTATGGATATGACGGCTTTACCACGGAGCATCTGGTCTCCCGCACCAACGGGGAGGGGTTTTTGGATCTGGGTACCGCCACCGTCTCCGGCGACCGCCAGCTGACCCAAGAGGAAGCCTATGAGGAAGAGATGTCCATCTTCTTCCCCGATCCGGAGGTGCTGCCCCACGGCTTCACCTTTGCCAGCGCCGGCCGGAGTTGGAATGTGGACCAGAGCACGCTTTCCATCCTGTTCACCCGGGGTAACGACTCCATCTCCATCGGCGTCACCCGTTTCCCCGCCTCCGCCAGCCTCCTGGCCCCTGATTTCCAGCCCGATGAGGTCACCGCCGCCGCCCTGGAGGAATATGGATACTATGTGGACTATTTTACAGACTACGACCGGGGGGACAACCCCGGCTGGCGGTATGATGCCTTCACCATCCACTATCCCCAGGTGGACGGCTCCACCGTAGCGGTGACCTGGAGCGTAAGGGGGGTGGCCCCCTCCGACCTGGCCGCGCTGGTCAACGGCACCGCGCTTCCCCCGCCGGAGGACGGGCCTCAGGTCTTTCCCCTGGAATAACGAAAAAAGATGGGAGCTCAGCGGCTCCCATCTTTTTTACCCAAGCAGCGTCTGGAAAAAACAGCCGGTTTATGCTATGCTGAATAAAATCAGCAAATCAGTGTCCAGGAGGATCGGATGCCATGACAGACGTACAGCAGCGGGCGGCGGCAAAAGAGTTCACCAGATATTGGACAGGCCGTGGGGACGAAAAGCAGGAGACCCAGCGTTTCTGGATGGATCTGCTTCGGAATGTCTACGGCGTGGCGGAGCCGGAAAAGGCCATTGAATTTGAGCTGCCTGTGAAGCTGGACCATATCAGCTTCATTGACGGATACATCAAGGAAACCCGCGTCCTCATCGAGCAGAAGGGCGCAGATATTGACCTGCGGCGGGGCTGCAAGCAGTCCGACGGCTCTATCCTGACCCCTTATCAGCAGGCCCGCCGCTACGCGGGCTATCTGCCCCACGACAGAAACCCCCGCTGGATCGTGGTGTGCAATTTCAGGCAGTTCCATATCCACGACATGAACCGCCCCAACGATGCGCCGGAAGTGGTGGCACTGGCCGATCTGGAGAAGGAGTATCACCGTCTGAACTTTCTGGTGGACACCGGGGATAAGGCGATTAAAAAGGAGATGGAGGTCTCCCTACAGGCCGGGGAGATTGTGGGTGTTCTGTACGATGCCCTCTTGAAACAGTACAAAGACCCGGAATCTCCGGAGACGCTGAAAAGTCTGAACGCCCTGTGCGTCCGGCTGGTATTCTGTCTGTACGCCGAGGACTCGGGAGTTTTCGGCGGCCACGGCAAATTCCACAACTATATGCAGCGCCACCAGAGCGACGCCCGCCGCGCCCTGATTGACCTGTTCCAGGTGCTGGACACCAAGCCGGAGGACCGGGACCCCTATATGGACGACGACCTGGCCGCATTCCCGTATGTCAACGGCGGGCTGTTTGCCGACGAGCACATTCTGATCCCCCGGCTGGACGCGGCCATCATAGACCTGATTCTCCGCCGGGCAAGCGAGGACTTTGACTGGTCGGCCATTAGTCCCACCATTTTCGGCGCCGTGTTTGAAAGCACCCTGAATCCGGAGACCCGGCGTTCCGGCGGGATGCACTATACCAGCATTGAGAACATCCACAAGGTAATTGATCCGCTGTTCCTGGATGATCTGAGGGCGGAACTGGCGGAAATTCAGGCTATCTCCGTGGAGACCACCCGGAAACGCCGCCTGAAAACCTTTCAGCAGAAACTGGCGGGGCTGAACTTCCTGGACCCCGCCTGCGGCTCCGGCAATTTTCTGACCGAGACCTATCTCTCTCTGCGCAAGCTGGAAAACGAGGTCCTGCGCTCCCTTTCCGATCAGATCATGCTAGGCGACGTGGCGGCCCCCATTCAGGTTACCATCGGCCAGTTCTACGGCATCGAGCTCAACGACTTTGCCGTGACCGTGGCCAAGACGGCCCTGTGGATCGCGGAAAGTCAGATGATGAAAGAGACCGAGGACATCGTGCATGCGTCCCTGGACTTCCTCCCGCTGAAATCCTATGCCAACATCGTGGAGGGCAACGCCCTGCGGCTGGACTGGGAAACCGTGGTGTCAAAGCATAAGCTGAATTACATCATGGGTAATCCGCCGTTTGTGGGTGGCATGATGATGACAAGAGCACAACATGACGAACTGGCATCGGCGTTTCCAGAGTGCAAAAAAGTAGGCGAAGTTGACTACGTTGCCGGATGGTATGCAAAAGCGGCAAGATTTATTCAGGAAACTTCCATTAGGTGTGCCTTTGTTTCGACTAACTCAATATGCCAGGGACAATCCGTCGCCTCTGTGTGGGAGCCTCTGTTTGCAAAACATATTCATATTGATTTTGCCCACAGGACCTTCCGCTGGGACAGTGAGGCCAAGCTAAAGGCACACGTTCACTGCATTATTGTTGGCTTTAGCGTGGCCCCCAGCCGTCTAAAAAAAGTGATCTTCACTTCGGAGCGTCCCATAGAAGTTGATAATATTAACGGTTATCTTTTAGGTGCTGAAAACATCTTTATTGACAATCGGAGTACGCCATTATGCAGTGTACCTAAAATGAGATTTGGCAGCATGCCACGGGACGGCGGCGGCTTTGTACTAAGTGAGGAGGAGAAAGATGCTCTGATTGCAGAAGAACCAATTTGTATAAAATGGATTCGCTTGTATCTGGGCGCAGAAGAGTTTATCAACAACAAGAAGAGATACTGCCTCTGGCTGATAAATGCTGCACCTGGCGAATTGCGCACTTGTAAAGAGGTTATGCGGAGAATTGAAGCTGTTCGTGTATTTCGTGCAAACAGCAAAGCGGCAGCCACAAGAAAGTTCGCGGAAACACCTGCGTTGTTCTGCCAGATTGCGCAGCCGGACACTGACTATATCATTATCCCAGGAGTGTCCTCTGAGAAAAGGCGTTATGTCCCCATGGGCTTTATGAACAAAGAAACTATTGCCTCAAATCTGGTACAAATCATTCCCGATGCAACCCTTTACCACTTCGGGGTCCTGACCTCTAATGTCCATATGGCGTGGATGCGAGCAGTCTGTGGACGCCTAAAAAGTGATTATCGCTATTCCAAAGATGTGGTCTACAACAACTTCCCCTGGCCCACCCCTACCGAGGAGCAGAAGGCCAAGATCGAGCAGACCGCCCAGGCCATTCTGGACGCCCGCGCCCTGTATCCCGACTCCAGCCTGGCCGACCTCTATGACGAGCGGACCATGCCCCCGGAGCTGCGCAAGGCCCATCAGCAGAATGACAAAGCCGTGATGCGGGCCTACGGTTTCGACATCAAAACCACCACCGAGGCCTCCTGCGTGGCGGAGCTGATGAAGCTGTATCAGGCATTGACCGCGCAGGAGCCGGGCCAGGCGCACCGGCCATGACCCGAGCCGGTTTTCTCCGCCTGCCTATCCCACAAAAAACAGGGAGACAATCACGGTGAGAATCCCGCACACTCCGATGGCCAGCCCGCTCATGGCTCCCTCCGTCTCCCCAAGCTCCAGGGCCTTGGAGGTACCGATCGCGTGGGAGCAGGCGCCGATGGCCAGTCCCGCCGCCACCGGGTCCTTCACCCGGAACAGCCTGACCAGGAAAGGGGCGAAAATACTGCCTGAAATGCCGGTAACCAGCACCGCCACCACCGTCACAGCCTGGACGCCCCCCAGGCTTTGGGATACCGCAATGGCGATGGGAGTGGTTACCGACTTGGGCAGCATGGAAGCCGTTATCACCTCGTCCAGCCGGAACAGGCGGCACAGGCCGTAGATGCTGCCCATGGAGGTGAGGGACCCGGCGGTACAGCCCGCCAGGATAGGCAGCCAGTTCTCCTTCAGCAGCTGGATGCGGGTGTAGATGGATACCGCCAGGCAGGCGGTGGCGGGGGCCAGGAACATATTGATCACCGCGCCCCCCTGGTTATAGTCCTCATAGGGAATCCGGCAGAGGAGAAGCAGGGCGGATACCAGCACAATGGCGATCAGCAGGGGATTGCAAATTTCCAGCCCGGTCCTTTTCCGAATCTGTACGCCGATGAGGAAGGCCACAATACTCAGGGCAATGCCGAAAAAGGGAGAGGCAAACAGTTCAGACATCATTTCTTCCTCCGATTCATCAGCGCCTGGGTGAGGCGCACGGTATAGGCGGTCACCGCAAAGGTGAGCACGGTGCTGATCAGGCACACCGCCAAAAAGGGCAGCAGGCTGCCGGCCAGCACGTCAAAGTAATTGATGATGCTCACCCCTGCCGGGATAAAGAAAAACGCCATGTTGGACAGCAGAAAGTCGGATTTCTCCCGGATGTGGTCCACCCGCAGCACCCTGGTCAGCAGCAGAAGCAAAAGCAGCACCATGCCGATCACACTGGCGGGAATGGCAATGGGGAGCAGAGCCTCCACAATCTGGCTGACCCAGCAGATGGAAAAGAGAATGGCAATCTGGGTGATGATCTTCACAGCGTCGCCGCCTCCCATACATCAAATTCAGTTTCCTGATTCTATAGCCATTTCCGGCGTTTGTCAAACCAAGATTCCGGGAAAGATTTTCCCTGATTGTGGTGCAAATTGCGCAAAAGGGGCGCGCCGCGAGTTTCGCGGCGCGCCCCGACGCGTCCTGATTTGATTATGTCTCGTCCTCGATGAGACCGTAGTCCCCGTCGTTGCGCTTATACACCACGCAGAACCGCCCGTCATGGTCCACATCCTTGAAGGCAAAGAAGGTGTGGCCCACCAGCTCCATCTGGAGCACCGCCTCGTCCACCGTCATGGGCTTGATGGGGAACTTCTTGGTGCGGGCAATCTTATACTCCTCCTCATCGCTCTCCGGCACGAAGGAGGAGATTTCCTCGGCGTCCACGCTGCGGGTAAAGGCGTCCTGGCGCAGGCGCTTTTCCAGCCGGGTCTTGTTCTTGCGCAGCCGGCGCTCCACAGAGGAAACGGCGGCATCAATGGTGGCAAACATGTCGGAGGTACTCTCCGCCACCCGGATGATGGTGCCGCCGGAGCGGATGGTAAGCTCCACATTGTTGCGGCCCTTTTCTACGCTGAAGACGATGGCGGCCTCCGCGTCCGCCTTAAAATAACGGTCTAACTTGCCCACCTTTTTCTCCGCATAGGCGTGGACCTTGTTAGGCAGATTGATCTTCTTGTCAGTAAACACGAACTTCATAGCTTTCAGCTCCTTCCGCCCTCCGGGGAGGGCCTTGCTGGAACCGGTCTGCACCGGGTTCCTGCCTTGATTATACCACGAAGTTCGCCAAATGTCACAACTAATTTGAAATTCTTCTGCGCATATTCACCAATAGCCCTTAGCCGCAGCTGTGGCCGCCGCAGCTGTGACCGCCGCCGTGGCTGCCGCAGTCGTGCGCCTCCCCATGGTCGTGGTGATGGGCGCACACGGTATCGGGGTCGTAGCGCAGGCTGCCCGCCAGCAGGGCATTCACCTGGGCATCGGCATCGCCGGCGGCCCCGGAAAACAGCCGGATTCCCGCCTGGGCCAGAGCGTTGCGGGCGCCGCCGCCAATTCCGCCGCAGATCAGGGCCTCCACCCCCTGGGCGGCCAGAAAGCCCGCCAGCGCCCCATGGCCGCTGCCGTTGGTGTCCACCACCTGGGCGGACACCACCTTGCCGTCCTCCACCTCATAGAGCTTAAACTGCTCCGTGTGTCCAAAGTGCTGAAATACCTGTCCGTTTTCATAAGTTACCGCAAGTTTCATGTTCGTTCCCTCCGTTTTTTCGCCTGGTACAGCTCCCGCATCCGCAGCGCCTCCGGCCGCAGTCCCGCCGGGCGCAATCCCAGCCGGCGCATTCCTCCGCCTGCCCGCACAGCAGATAGTCGCCGCCCGAGATCACCAGCCGGCGTCCTTCCACCAGGGCCAGGGCCAGCTTTCCCCTGGCCTGGTCGTATACCTGCTGCACGGTGGAGCGGGCCACGCCCATCTGCCCGGCGCATTCCTCCTGGGTGCAGCCCAGCAGATCCATGAGCCGGATCGCCTCATACTCCTCCAGCGCCATCTCCACCGGTCCGCCCGCCTCCCCCTCCAGCGGCCCAAAGCTGCTGTACCGGGGCAGGGCGCAGATCCGCCTGCATTTTTTGGGGCGGGGCATAGCTGTTCCCTCCGTTTCTGGCTTATGCCATTTATTTTACCACGTTTTCGGCATATGTCAATTATAATTTCCCTTCCGGCACAGCAAAACCCCCGGCGGTCCACGGAGCACACCGGGGGCTTCTGTTACGGCGTCATCAATTCACCCAGCAGCGGCTCAAACTGGACGCCCTCCAGAATGGGGGTACCTAAAGCCAGCGTGCGGGCCACGCACCGCTGGACAAAATCCGCGCCACGCTGGGCCGCCCGGGCCAGCGTTTCACCCCGCAGCAGCGCACCCAGCACCACGCTGGCAAACAGGTCGCCGGTGCCTGGATACTGGGCCGGCTCCTGGTGGGCCATGGCAAAGCCCGTCTCACCGGTTGTCCGGTCAAAAAAACCGGCTCCGATTTGTCCCGGCCCCAGGCTGACCCCGGTGAGCACCACGGAGCGTCCGCCGCCCAGACTCAGCCGCTCCAGCCAGCGGCGCAGGCCCTGCTCCTCCCCGGGACGGCTCTCATAGGGTTCACCCAACAGCAGGGCCGCCTCCGTCAGGTTGGGGGTAATCACGTCCGCCTGGGCCGCCAGTCCCCCCATCCGCCGGCACATGTCCGGGGTATAGGTGCGGTAGGGCTTGCCGTGGTCCCCCATTACCGGGTCCACCAGAATCAGGCTGCCGCCGGTACGGAAGCGGCGGTAAAAATCCTCGATAAGGGCAATCTGACCGGCGGAACCCACAAAACCGCTGTAGATAGCGTCAAATGTTACGCCCAACTCCGCCCAGTGGGCGGCGGTACCGGCCATCTGACCGGTCATATCCAGAAAGGTGGCATGGTCACTGGCCGGAAAGGCGGTGTGGGCGGACAGGTAGGCGGTGGGCAGGGGGCAGCACTGCCCACCCATGGCGGCCAAGACCGGCAGAATCACCGTCATGGAGCAGCGTCCAAACCCCGAAATATCCTGAATAGCTGCGATCCTCGGCGCAAGTGCCATATCGCTCCCTCCTTGTGGCGGCATCAACAGCTCTTATTATACCCGTCCCGCCCCGGAAGTGCAATTGACTTTTTCTCCGTCCGATGCTAAACTGAATGTGTTCTGCGGCTATGGCTCTTTCAACAGAATATGCGCCTGTGATGGAATTGGTAGACATGCGAGATTTAGGT
>NZ_CALXFV010000055.1 GCF_944387675.1 uncultured Flavonifractor sp.
ATCGCGGTGAACAAGAACGAGTCCGCCCCCATCTTCGACGTGGCTTCCTACGGCATCTGCGGCGACCTGTACAAGGTTACCCCCATGCTCATCGAGGCCATCCGCGCCGCCAAGGCCGCGAAGTAAGTTATCCGGTTTTACGCAGGCACCGGCCAGGATCCCCTGGCCGGTGCCTTTCTGCCTGTGGGAGGAGAGGAAGAACATGTTTGACAAGCATCCCGGGGCGGTGCTGCTGCTGGGTGTGCTGGGAGTATCGGTTTCCGCCATTCTGGTGCGCTACTCCCAGGCCCCCTCGGTGATCACAGCCATGTATCGCCTGGGCTGGACGGTGGCGCTGCTGTTGGCGCCGGTGCTCACCAGATTTCGGGGAGAGCTGCTCCGGGTGGGACGGCGGGACATCCTGCTGTGTGCCGCCAGCGGACTATGCCTGGCTCTCCACTTTCTCACCTGGTTCGAGTCGCTGAAATGGACCGGGGTGGCGGTATCCACCGTGCTGGTGTCCACCGAGGTGATCTTCACCGCCCTGGGCTTCGCCCTCTTCCTCAAGGGCCGCATCCCTCCCCTGGGGGTGGTCGCCGTTCTGCTGGCCTTCGGGGGCAGCGCCCTGCTGGCCCTGGCCGGCGGGGGCCAGGGCAGCCGGCTCTACGGCAATTTGCTGGCTCTGGGGGCGGCAGTTTTCGTCTCCCTGTATACCCTGATCGGAAAAGTGCAGCGGGGTCACCTCTCCACCACCATCTACACCTTCCTCACCTACCTCTTCTGCTTTTTGGCCCTGCTGGGGATGGCGGTCCTCTCCCGCACCCCTCTGGCAGGATACGGCGGCCGGGAATGGCTCATCGGCCTGGGCCTGGCGGTGCTGTGTACCCTGATGGGCCACAGCCTGTTCAGCTGGTGCCTGAAATACCTCTCCCCGGCCTACGTCTCGGCGGCCAAGCTATGTGAGCCGGTCTGCTCCGGCGCCCTGGCGGTCCCCCTGTTCGGGGAGATCCCCACCCCCATGCAGCTGCTGGGCGCTGTGGTGGTGCTGGGGGCGGTACTGCTGTATACCCGGGCGGAACTGAGAGGGCCCTGACCGCCCCGCCCCGCGATTCATGACGAAACCCCACGAACAATATTGCTTTACAATTTATGGCAATATTGTATAATTAAGTCATAGAACACTGGAAAGGGGACGAAGCATATGCGGGAGCTGCTGGTGGGTAGCTGTCAGGCCATGGATGAGGAGGGCCGGACCCACGGGTATCGCTATTACATACTGGTAGGGGAGATGCCGGTAGGCGGGCTGACCTGCGAGAGCTACGGGGTGAAGATTGTGGGGGAGAACGGAGATCAGGCGTCGGTGGAGAACCTCACCATCCGGACCGAACGCATCGACCGGCTGATGGAACTGCTGATTCGCAACGCGGTCTCCCCGGTGGCGCTGCGGGATGTGATTGACGACTGGCTGTAGGGTATTCTCATATGCCTCCCAGCTGAGTTTTGCGCGTATCTCCGCCGGGCGTGCCATTGTCTTAGGCAATGTGTGGAGATTTCCCGACATTGTTGGGCAGAACGGACAAGTGGGGGATGGCCCGCTCCAGGGCGGCGGCCAATCTGGTGCTTATTTTCCTGCTGAGCCTGCGCTGCCTGCTGGGCAGCAATCTGTTCTGCTGTGTGTCTCCAATACGGCTGGGCGTTCAGCTTTTCGTTCCTGTTCAAGCTAAGTGTTGATGAAAAAAGTCCGTCGGTTTTACTAAATAGCAGTCCCCAACGATAAAGTAGCCATAAGCAGCAGGTATTTTCTCGATGCTTATGGCTACTTCTCTTTTTTGTAACGCTTGCACACATTTAGAGAGACATTTTTGTGATTTGGGCCTAGGAAGTACAACTTCAGCAATTCGAGGCAGTACATTCCTTTGGAGGACATACACATGTGTGTCTATCAAGCAGAAAGTTTAGTTGATATATACCTACCTCTCCGAACAGTTCTACTACCCGTTTACTTGAGAAGGTCTTTTACAACGTTCTCTGATGTTGGACACTAAGCACATGCGTCCAGATAGGGTATCATACATAGGCAGCTGGCCGCAAGCTGACAATGATACCTTGCAGGAAGCCTTTTTATATCTTATGGTAATAAAAAGGGAACATATGGAATTGTTTTGCGTCTACATCAATAGAAACACAGTTTAGATTGGAGGGATAGACATGAAAAAGTTAATAGCACTGACCTTAGCATTAACAACAATGTTCGTTCTTGCAGGATGTATGAACAATGGACAGTCAGACAAGCTTGCCACTTCAGCAGGTAACACTTCAAGTGTCAATAATGAAATAGCATCAAAAACACCTGATGAAATGATTCACGACAGTAACAACAACGCGTGGACCGTTAAAATAGGGCGTACAGACGATGCAAAGGCACTCTCACAGGAAGATAGATCAACAATTTCTGATATACTTGATAATGGTAATTGGGCGGATAGCCTAACAAAGTGTGCAAGCGATTGCGTGATTACAACAGCGGATGGTGAAGCGTATAACTACCATTCCACTTGCGGTACATTCAATGATAATAAAAATCAGCGGAGCATGGCTGCCACCGATGAAGAAATGAAAATGATAAATAGCATTCTCAATCAGTATGGTGAATTAGAGCCAGACGACTGGGGGCTAAGCCTGTCTGCTAAAAATGTCACTCCCGCTGGTGCCACACTGGTAATTTCCCAGTCTGGCGGCAATCCGTCCGGTGAATTGCGGTATGGGTCAGCGTATAAAATCCAGTCTCTAAATGGGGATACCTGGGAAGATGTGCCTTATGTTGCTAAGGCTGATGTAGCGTGGACAGACGAAGCCTATATGGTAGAAATGGACACAGATTGCGAAATTGTGTTATCTTGGGATTGGTTATACGGCAACCTACCGGAAGGGCAGTATCGTATCGTCAAGCAATTTATGGACTTCCGTAGTTCTGGCGATTATGACAAGGAAAACTACGATGCAAATTTTGAAATAAAATAGAGTTAACACTCAGAGCTAAGAGGACTGCAATTCATCAGCATTGATTGGAAATCAAAGAAGCCTTATCCTAAATTGGATAGGGCTTCTTTTCTTATCTATCTAAATCTCCGTCGAATCGACGGAGATTTTCAATTTCCCGTGAAATCAATACCTTTTTCAAACTGGGAGCTTTTTTCTGTAGTGTGGACAAGAGAGAAAAAGTATGCTACCATAAATTTATCGAAAATAGACAAAGGAGGAGGCATTATGAATCGGAAAATCTGCATAATTTTAACAATTTTGATGCTTTTGGGTTGCCTGGCACCCGCCTGGGCGGCGGAAGAAGATACCGCCGGCCTGTACGAGCAGTACGGCCCCTGGCACACCTGGAGTCAGGAGCAGAAGGATGCCGCCGAGGAGAACTGGAGCGAGGAGGAGTGGAACCAGTACTGGTGGGACTATGAGGCATGGGCCTGGCTGCCCATGGACCAGTATTACCTGGACAATAACACCTGGTACATGAACCACTATGGCGAGAACGAGTATGAGGACTATTTCACGGAGGAAAAGCGGGAGATGGGGATGCCCTACCCCGAGGGAATCAATGTGAGTCTGAACGGGACCTATTTGGACTTTGGCGGCCTGGCACCCATGGCGGAAAATGGCCGGACTCTGGTACCCTTCCGGCCCCTGCTGGAGGGGCTGGGCGCTCAGGTGGACTACCAGGACGGCCTGATTACCGCGACTACCCCGGCGGGGGATACCCTGATCATGCGTCTGGGGGAGGCCACCCTGTCCTATACCGCAGGGGACAAGCTGGGCCGGGCCGATATGGGAGCGGCGCCGGTTGCGGTGGATGGCCGGGTCTATATTCCCGTCCGGGCGGCGGCGGAGGCCCTGGGCCTGGATGTGGTGTGGGACGATTTCTATGAGGTGGCCTACCTCACCGACTGGGCTGCCCTCCAGGCGGAGGTGGACAGCCACTTCACCTGCCTCAACGAGCTGATTGCCGCCTCCATGGCGGCGGTGGACTGGGACAAGACCTATGCCGGCAAGGGCAGCGTCACCCTCACCGGCACCCTGTACGGAGAGAAGGGGAATGACAGCGCCTCCCTGTCCCTGGATGTGGAGACCCTCCAGAACCGGGACGGGGTGAGCGCCGATCTGACCTTGGATGTGGATCTGGGAGAGCTGGCGGACACGGTTTTTTCCGCTCTGCCCGCCGAGTCCCTGGAGCTGATCCATGAGGCGGACGGCGAGCAGCTGAGCATGATTCTCAATGCCAGAGAGGGGACGGTATATGTCCGGGGCGGTGAAATCTTCCAGCTCAGCAGCGACTTGGAGGCGGGCCAGTGGGCGGGCATCCGGCTGGATGATGCTCAGCGGGTGAGCCTGAGCAGTTTTCTGGGAGGCGGTGAGTCTGTTACCCTGGGCAGCCTCCTGGTGGAGCAGCAGAGGAGCAGCGGCTGGTACTATGGAGAGAGCCCCTGGGAAGTGGTGACCGGTGCCGTGCTGCCCCTGCGGCTGTTTCTGGATGACGAGAATTTTTCCAGGCAGGAATGGGGAAGCACCGTGACCTACTCCGCCCGTATGGACCTGCCCACGCTGGAGGCGCGGATGCAGGCGCTGGGCATGGACTACGGCGAGGTGAGCATCGTGGATCTGCTCACCGGCCAGGCACAGCTGCCTGAGGTGGACCTGGAGCTCAAGGCCAAAACGGTGGGGGGCAAGCTCCAGAGCATGGACTGCGGGGGACGTGTGGGCATTCCGGGCGCCGTCCCCACGGAGCTCTGTTTTGACTTGTCCTCCACTCCGCTGGAGAGCAGCTTCAGCCTGTCCTTCAAGGGAACATACGTGGGGAAGCTGGAGCTGACCGGGGCCAGCACCGCCGCCGTTACCACGCGGACCGTCCCCGCCGCACCTGGAGAAGAGGAATCCGTCTGCTGGATGAACTGAGCGGGAAAAAGCAGGACCCCCGGCGGCTGGCCGGGGGTCCTGCGCTGTCTGCTGGTCACAGCTGATCGCTGTCCACCAGGATGTTGTCGGTACCGTGCTGCTCAAATTCTGCGATATAGGCGTCAATACGGCTGGTGAGTTCGTCATAATTGCTCTCGTCGATGGGGGCGTCGTCCATATCCCGCCGGGCCAGATCCTCCGCCAGAATGTCGAAGAACACATTGTTTTCATACTCCATAATGGCCTCATGGATGCCCCCCTCGGCAAAAGCACGGGAGGGAACCACCTCACCCTGCCAGTCCTCAGCCAGTGTGGTCATGCCCAGCTCCCTGGCCTTGGCGAACAGCAGGCTCTCCACCTGGTCATAGTCCTGGAACCGGTCATCCCCCCGGGTGGAGTTCAGAATCCAGTTTCCGATATACGCCATATCCAGCAGGCGGCGGAATTGTTTGGTTGTCAGTTCCAGCTTCACAGTACACACCCTCCTCGCTGTGATGACATGGGATGCCGCAGGGGTCCTATGTATCCTATTATAGTCAGAGCGGGCGAAATGTCAAACCAGCCGGAGAAAAAAGAACGGGAGCAGGGCGGGAAATTCCCTTATTTTTAGAGGAAATGTCCTTGCTTTATGGCGGGTTTTCGCATATCATGAATAGACGCGGAACAAAACCATAGGAGGGATGGTCTTGGACGAAAGACCCATCGGCGTGTTTGATTCCGGCCTGGGGGGCCTGACGGCGGTACGGGAGCTGCGCCGCCTGCTGCCTGGGGAGGATATTGTGTATTTTGGGGACACCGGCCGGGTGCCGTACGGCGGCCGCTCGGCGGACACCATTGTAAAATATGCCAGGCAGGATGTGGCCTTCCTGCGCACCTTTGATTTGAAGGCCATTGTTATTGCCTGCGGCACCGTATCCACCACCGCCCTGGACGTGCTGACGGCGGAGAACCCTATCCCGGTGCTGGGGGTGGTGGCGCCGGCGGCCCGGGCCGCCGCCCGGGCCACCCGAAACGGGCGGATCGGGCTTATCGGTACCCAGGCCTCCATCCGCAGCGGGGCATATGAGCGGCTGATCCACAGGGAGAACCCCGGCGCCCAGGTGCTGGCCCGGGCCTGCCCGCTGTTTGTACCCCTGGTGGAGAACGGCCGGTTCCGGCGGGGGGATGTGGTGATAGAGACGGTGGCGGCGGAGTATCTGGCCCCCCTTCGGGAGGCGGGAGTGGACACTCTGGTGCTGGGCTGCACCCACTATCCCCTACTGGAGGGGGTCATTTCGGCCTGCATGGGGCCGGAGGTCACCCTTATCAACGCCGGGGCGGAGGGCGCCCGGGCGGTGGCCGGGATGCTGGAGCAGTCGGACGCCTTGTCCCCCAGCGCCGGGCCGGGCCGGTACCGCTATTTTGTCAGCGACCGGCAGGAGGATTTTTCCCACCTGGCCTCCATTTTCCTGGGCTGGGACGTGACCGAGTCGGTGGGACAGGTGGATATCAGTCAATACTGAGGGCGGCCTCTTTACATTTTGGCCCGGATTGGGTATAATATTTTGCAATTTGCAGACAGACGGGGCGAGGTAAGACATACCATGGAAAACAACGTGATTATCTCCATCCAGGGCAGGCAGAGCTTTGAGCAGGCCCAGGAGGAGACGATAGAACTGGTGACGGAGGGCTGTCTCCAGCCAGACGGGGCGGAAGGCTACACCCTGAGCTATCAAGAGAGTGAGCTCACCGGCCTGGAGGGGACCTTGACCACCTTCCAGATTGAGCGGGACCGGGTGACGCTGCTGCGTATTGGAGAGGTCAATTCCCAGATGGTGTTTGAGGAGGGGCGGCGGCATTTATCCATGTACAACACCCCTTACGGCGCCCTGGCGGTGGGGATCAGCACCAGGAAGATGAAGGCGGAGCTGGACGCCGCCGGCGGCAGCATTGAAATTGACTACGCCATCGAAATTGACCACGCGGTGGCGGGGGAGAACCTGTTCCGCATCCAGGTGCGGCAAAAGGGCCTGTCCATCAAGCAATAGTGGTCAAAGAAAAGAAATACGAAGAAAAGTGATGGTGATAGCAGATGTCCAATATGATCCAGGCGGCCCGGGAGCAGGTCGCCCAGCTGACCCAGGCGGCCTATGAGCGGGCCGCAGCGGCGGGGCTGCTGCCCGCCGGCGCGGAGGTAAAGGCCACCATTGAGATTCCCAAGGACCCCACCCACGGGGACTATGCCTCCTCCTTTGCCATGGCGGGGGCCAAGGCCCTCCACAAGGCCCCCCGGCAGATTGCCCAGACTATTGTGGACCATCTGGAGCTGACAGGTACCTTTTTTGACAAAGTGGAGATCGCCGGCCCCGGCTTCCTCAACTTCACCCTGGGCAGCAAGTGGTATGGGGAGGTCCTTCGTGACATCCAGACCGAAGGGAGTGCCTACGGCGCAGTGGACGAGGGCAGGGGGGAAAAGGTGATGGTGGAGTTCGTCTCCGCCAATCCCACCGGCCCCATGCATATTGGCAACGCCCGGGGCGGCGTGCTGGGGGACGCCCTGGCCGCCGTGCTGGAGCGGGCGGGCTATAACGTGTGGCGGGAGTTCTACGTCAACGACGCCGGCAACCAGATCCACAAGTTCGCCATGAGCATCGATGCCCGGTATCTCCAGCTGGTGTTGGGGGAGGAGAACTACCCCTTCCCCGAGGACGGCTACCACGGGGACGACATCAGGGAGCTGGCCCAGGCCTTCTATGACCAGCACGGCCCCTCCTGGAAGGACAAGCCGGAGGAGGAGCGGCAGGCGGCCATGGCGGAGTACGGCCTGTCGGTGAACATCCCCAAGATGAAGGCCGATTTGCGCCGGTATCAGATTGAGTACGACCAGTGGTTCCTGGAGTCCGGACTCCACTCCAGCGGCTACGTGGCCGAGACGGTGGGCCTGCTGGCGGACAAGGGCTGGACCTATGAGAAGGACGGGGCCCTGTGGCTCAATACCACCGCCCTGCTCAAGCAGAAGTATCTGGCCGAGGGCAAGAGCCAGGAGCAGGTGGACAAGTTGGATTTGAAGGACGACGTGCTGCGGCGGGCCAACGGGTTTTACACCTACTTTGCCGCCGACATCGCCTACCACCGCAACAAACTGGAACAGCGGGGCTTCGCCAAGGCCATCAACATCTGGGGCGCCGACCACCATGGTCATGTGGCCCGGCTTCAGGCCGCCCTGGACGGCCTGGGCCTGGACGGCTCCCACCGGCTGGTGGTGGTGCTGATGCAGCTGGTGAATCTGCTCCAGGACGGCCAGCCCGTCCGCATGTCCAAGCGCTCCGGCAAGGCCATCGCCCTGCGGGACCTGCTGGACGAGGTCAGCGTGGACGCCGCCCGGTTCTTTTTCAACTCCCGCGCCTCCACCTCCGCCCTGGATTTTGACCTGGACCTGGCGGTGCGGCAGGACTCCGACAACCCGGTGTACTACGTCCAGTATGCCCACGCCCGCATCTGCTCCCTGGTGAGCCGCCTGGCGGAGGAGGGCGCCCTGGTACCCGATGCCGCCAACGTGGACGCCGCCCTGCTTGCCGCTGCGGAGGAGAAGGCCCTCATCAAGACTCTGTCCCAGCTGCCCGAGATCATCCGGCTCTCCGCCCGGGACTACGACCCCTCCCACGTCAACCGCTACCTCATTACCCTGGCTGGCGATTTCCACCGGTTCTACAATGCCTGCCGCATCAAGGGAGAGGAGGCCCATGTGCTTGCCGCCCGGCTGAAGCTGGCGGATACCGTCCGGGCGGTTATCGCCAACTGTCTGGACCTCATTGGAGTTACCGCTCCGGAAAAGATGTAAAAAATTCCCTGGGCTTTGCCCAGGGAATTTTTTTGCCTTCGGTTATACTGAGGGAAAAGGAGGGGACCGCCGTGTGTACCAGCCTTGTGCTTACTACGCTGCAAACCTATACGGGTCGTAATTTGGATCTTGAATATGACTTTGGGGAGAGAGTAGTCATAACACCCCGCCAGTTCCCACTGAATTTTCGCAGCATGCCTGGTCTGAAGACTCACCAGGCCATCATCGGCATGGCCCGTGTGGCGGAGGGCTATCCCCTGTACGCCGAGGGGGTGAACGAGGCGGGAGTCTATCTGGCCGGACTCCATTTTCCCGGCAACGCCCACTATCCTCAAACGTGGAAAGGCGGGGCGGCCCTGGCCCCCTGGGAGCTGATCCCCTATCTGCTGGGCAGCTGTGAAACGGCGGCCCAGGCGGTGGAGGGGATAAAGCGCATCCCCCTGCTGGGGGTTCCTTTCCGGCCGAACATGCCCCTGGCTCCCCTCCACTGGCACATTGCCGACCGCCGTGGAGCCTTTGTGGCCGAGCCTATGGAGGAGGGGGTCAGAGTGTATTCCGACCCGGTGGGAGTTTTGACCAACAACCCGCCCTTTCCCTTTCACCTGGCCAACCTGAGCCAGTACCGCGGCCTGTCCGCCGCCCAGCCGGACAACACCCTGAACCCGGCCCTGGAGCTGCCCCCCTTCGGCCAGGGTATGGGGGCGATGGGCCTGCCGGGGGACTGGTCCCCCGCCTCCAGATATGTCCGGGCCGCCTTCTGCAAGGCCAATTCTGTCTGCTCACCCGATGAGGCGCACAGCGTCAGCCAGTTTTTCCACCTGCTGGAGGCTGTGGCCATGCCTCGGGGGGCGGTGCGCACTTCCGGCGGCAGGTGGGATATCACCCGGTATTCCTGCTGCATCAATGCCGATACCGGGACCTATTATTACAGGACCTACCGCAACTGTGCCGTCACCGCCGTGGCCCTGACGGAGGAGCGGCGGAGAGGGGAGAGGCTGCTGGAGTTCCCTCTGGAGGACAGTTTGCGCCTCGCTTGGCAGGAGAGCTGACGATCTAAATTATTTTACAAATTACTCCGGGTATGTTACGCTAAACACATCAGCATAACAGAGGAGTGATGGTTCTGTGCGCCTGCGGGGTATTGTGCTGCTGCTGGTCTTGGCGCTGGCGGGCGGGTGTCTGCGGCCTGTAGCCCGGGCCGTGTCCGGCGACGCGTCCCTCCATGCCGTCCGCATTGTGGTGGACGGCGACGTACACTGGGCCGCCGCCCGGCTGGAGGACGGCGACTGGTATGTGCATCCAGACGATCTGCCGGAGCCTCTGGCCGCGGCGGCCGGCGGTACCCATGATGAGGATTGGCTCAGCCTGAGAAGCGTGGCCCAGGCCCTGGACATCGCCTACGATTTTGACGGCGACCTTCAGGCCGCCTATCTCTGGACCGCCGAACCCTATGGCCGAGCCTCCACTCCCGCGGATTACCGCCGTGCCTTTGACTTGGGCCTGGCGCCGGAGCAGATGCGGGAGTTGGATCCCGCCGCAACAGCCACCTCGGGTCAGCTCCGGGAGCTGCTGCTGGGACTGGTGGAGCGCTGCGCCCCGGACCAGGTCTCCTACTTCACCCGGAAGGTCTCCACCCACGACATGCCGCTGCTCCGGTTCCAGGCATACCCCATGGTCTTTTATGCGGCCATGGCCCTGGGTCTGAGCCTGGATAACCAGGGTTCTCAGTACTCCTACGGCGGCGACTGGCCCATTCTGTTTCCCGATATCTTCGGCGGGGACTACTGGGACGGGGACCGGCAGAGCCTGGTCCCCCTCTACCCGGATGCCCTCAAGGAGGAGGAACCCATCCTGGTGAACGGCTTGGAGTGTCCCAGCGAGGAAAACGCGGCCATGATGTGGATGACCGGGTACAAGTCCGACTTCTCCGACCGGCAGATCATTGCCTACGACTTCTTTGCCGAGAGCATGCGTAATCAGGACCCTCTCACAGTGGAGGACGCCATCTGCGCCGTGGCCCGGCTGTACGACTGCATTCCCGGGGATTTTGAGGTGGAGTTGAACGATCCCCTGGCCACCCGGGCCGACCCCAGCATCCTGTACCCGGAGCTGCTGGAGCGGGCGTCGGAGACGGCGGTGGGAGACATCTCCCAGCTGCCCCAGCTCAAGGGCTTTGTGTTCCCCATCACGGCAGAGGACTTTTCCGCCGGCGGCGTGCTGGAGACCGAGGGCCTGATCCGGGACAGCGCCAACTGGGGCTATAACTGCGTGCGCCTCAATCTGCGCTATGAGAGCTTCTTTGCCGATGAGGCGGACCAGCCGGGGCTTACTGTCAACTATCGGATGCTGCAGCGGCTGGACCGGCTGGTGGCCGCCGCCGTCCGCAGCAACATCCATCTGAATCTCTGCCTGGAGTCTCTGCCGGGCCGCTGGTACATGTTTGACTACGAGGACCGCACCTCCGTGGCCTCCCTGGACCTGTTCCTCGATCCGGTGGAGCAGGAGAAGGTGCTGGCCATCTGGGCTCTGCTGGCCCAGCGGTACCGGGAAGTACCCGGGGCCTGCCTGTCCTTCACCCCCTTCTGGGAGGCGGACAATATGAGCCTGAGCACCGGCCTGGAGCCGCCGGACTATGACATGGGGGACATCGTTGCCCTGCTGGAGCGCATTGTCCAGACCATCCTGGGGCAGGACGAGGACCGGTTCCTTTTTGCCGAGGTCGGTATCCAGCCCGACAAAGAAGAAACCATGGAGGAGATCCACACCATCTATGATCCGGCCATGGCGGAGTACGCTTCCAATGTGCAGATCTCCCACAACTGGGCTCAGGGACCCTTTGTCTACGCCAATATCTGCACCGTTACGCCTGGCATGCACATAGATATGAATAACCACGGCATGTTCCGCCCGGAATATCCCACGGAAATCTATGGCATCGGGGTCTATTTTGATACCCATCAGCCCTTTGTAATGACAGGGGGTATCCCCGCCGGTACTCAGTTTGATCTCTATCTGGCGGATTCCGACGCCTGCACCCTGACCATTTCCTCCGACAGCGAGATACTTTACACAGAAGATCTTTCAGACCGGTCTTATGAGACCAGCAACAAGTTTTCGGAATACTATCCCTACGCTACCAGTGAGAAAAAGATCTCTGTTACCCTGAAAAAGGACACGGAGACCCTGGCCATCACTGTGACCAGTCCCACGGGGGATACCCGCTTTGTACACTGGGCGGGGATGGACCTGCTGCTGCCGGAATCCTACGCAGTGGAGCGCTGGTATTTCCCCACGGAGTATGACGCCCATCTGGCGGGTACGGAGAAGGAGAATGTCAGCCTGAAAGAGACCAGCCGGATCATGCTCTGCCCCAACTGCTATGAGCGGGTCTATGAGATCCGGATCGACGCGGAGAATGTCACCTACGAGTCCGATGTTGTGGCATACCAGGCAAACGCCGGGATCGTGGAGAATTACGCCGCGCTGATTGAGGAATACGCCCCCGCCGGAGCCCTGGTCCGCTTCGAGCAGGCCACCGGTTCCCGGGAGTCGGTATATCGCTACTACGACGATACCATCAAGAGTTTGGACGCCCACGGCCTGAGCTGGCTGGACAACGACTTTTTCCTGGCCATTTCCCTGTATGACGAGAGCTTCAACGTGGTGGGCGGCGCGGAGCTGGTGCAGTACCGCCGCCACAGCTGCTTCAATCTGGAGTTGTTCCAGTTCCTCCAATCCCGCCAGGGCCATCTGCCCACCCTGTCTGCCAGCCTGCGGCAGGACACGGTGACAGCCCTGGTGCTGGACCCCGGGTTTGAGGACACCGCCGGCTATGTGGCCGCCGCCGCTTACGATGCCGATGGCAGGATGTTGGATTCCGCCCTCTCTCCGGTGTCGCTGAAGGCCTTTGTTCCCGGCGCCGTGGAACTGCGGCTGGATACAGAGGCCGCGTCCTCCGTCAAGGTGTTCTACCTGGATCAGAACTATGCGCCGGTGGCCGAGGCGCAGATCCTGGACGTGGAACCGTGATTGCCCGGAGTCCCTGTTTTCCTTTCGGGAAAACAGGGACTCTTTTTGCTTGTCAGCCGGACAGCGGATATTCCACGCCCTCAACGGTCACCGACGTCAGGGCCGTGGTGTCCACGATGCGGTTGAAGGTGTCGATAAACGCCCCCTGCTCCATATCCAGGAAGCCGTAGGTGCGGTTGGACACAAAGGCCTCCTCATCCTCCAGCACGTAGTCCGAGCCGTCGGCGTAGTGGAGCACGATCTGGTCGATATCGGAATCCACCGGCAGCCCCAGGGCAGGCCCGTCGATGCGGATGCCGATGGGCGAGAGGATAATGGCACCCTCTGCCAGCTCCACGCTGGCCGGGCCGCCGTCCTCCGGCAGGGCCACTGCCACCGTGGCCATATCCAGCCGATTCTGGCCGTCGCCGATGGACACCTGAAGGTTGGAAGCGTCGGTGATGAAGTCGGTGACGAAATAGGTGTACAGCCAGAGCTCCGTGTCGGTGGTGGAGGCGGTGTCCAGATAGGTCCGGCCGGCAGCGTTAGTACTGGCGAATACCGGAGCGTCCTCCGGCCACCACAGCTCCCCGTTGGGGAACACCTCGTAGCCGCTCACCCCGTCGGGGTTTTCCACCTTGCAGTAGAGCAGGCCCGCGCCTATACTGGGGTCGTACAGCCCGGCCTCCACCGTCAGGGTGTAGTCTCCATATACCGCCTGCTCACTCACGGCGAACAGGTAGGGGGCCACCAGCTCCTGGGCCACGCTCTCGTCCAGGGGGAGCCGCTCCCAGGCCGGCATGTTGGTGATGAGCTTGCCGTATTCGTTGTATTCCACGATACCGGCATGGGACTCTACGTTCTCTCCAAAAAAGGCCTGGAGCAGATTGACCGGGTTTTCATAGCGGATGAAGCCCACCGCCGCCACAGCCACCGCCCCGCACAGGGCGGTGATACCGGCGGCCAGGATAATGGCCCGGGACAGCCGGAAGGGCTTTTTTACCTGATGTGTCATAACTGTTACCTCCTGCAGAATCTCCCCGGAGGCGTGGAGGGAGGTCACGGCCTCCCGATAGGTTTTCTTGTCAAACATCGCTCTCAGCCTCCTGAAGATTGGTTTTCAGCATAGCCCGGGCCCGCCGCAGGCGGGTTCGGACCGTGGCGCCTGGGATATGCAGGAGGGCGGCCACCTCGTCACAGGAGTAGTCCTCGTAATAGTGCAGGTAGATGGGTATCCGGTACTTGGCGGGCAGAGCCAGCACCGCGTCCATCAGCTCCCTGTGCTCCGGGCTGGGGAATGGGATGGCGGGGGTGTGATCCTCCATGGGCTCCGCCCACCGCCAGGGGGACAGCACCGCCTTTTTGCAGGCGTTGATGGTCACCCGCAGCAGCCAGTGCTTCACATGGTCCTCACTCTCAAATGCTTTATCTGCCCGGTAGAGCTTGAACAGGACCTCCTGGGTGATGTCGTCCGCCTCCGCCCGGCTTTTGGTGTAGTGGAACGCCAGCCGGAAAACGGCGTCCATGTACCGCCGGGCCAGGGGGGTGAACTCTTGCTCTGTCATCATAGCGTGTCTCCTTGAAATGCATTTCACTGTAAATATCCTAGCCCGGCGGAAAATGTTTCACAAGAGGGCAAAAAAATCCGGCGCGGTCAAACCGCGCCGGATTT
>NZ_CALXFV010000056.1 GCF_944387675.1 uncultured Flavonifractor sp.
ACCATCATCGGCGGCCGCTACGGCCTGGGTTCCAAGGACACCCCGCCCAGCAACGTGTTCGCCGTGTATGAGGAGCTGACCAAGGCCCAGCCCAAGCGTCAGTTCACCGTGGGCATTGTGGACGATGTGACCTTCACCTCCCTGGAGGAGAAGCCCTCCCCCAACACCGCGGCTCCCGGCACCATCGAGTGCAAGTTCTGGGGCCTGGGCGGCGACGGCACCGTGGGCGCCAACAAGAACTCCATCAAGATCATCGGCGACCACACCGACAAGTATGTCCAGGCGTACTTCCAGTACGACTCCAAGAAGACCGGCGGCGTGACCATCAGCCACCTGCGCTTCGGCGACCAGCCCATCCGCGCCCCCTATTACATCAACAAGGCCGACTTCGTGGCCTGCCACGTTCCCGCCTACATTGTCAAGGGCTTCCCCATGGTCCGTGACGTGAAGGACGGCGGCATCTTCCTCATCAACTGCCAGTGGAGCGATGAGGAGCTGGATCACCACATGCCCGCCGCCGCCAAGCGCTACATTGCCGAGCACAACATCCAGGTCTACACCATCAACGCCATTGATCTGGCCATTGAGATCGGCATGGGCAAGCGCACCAACACCATCCTCCAGTCCGCCTTCTTCGCCCTGGCCAAGGTGATGCCCGAGGCCGAGGCCATCGGCTACATGAAGGATGCCGCCACCCACTCCTACCTGAAGAAGGGCCAGGACGTGGTGGATATGAACCACAAGGCCATTGACACCGGCGCCACCGCCTTCCACAAGTTCGAGGTTCCCGCCAGCTGGGCCACCGCCGAGGACAAGCCCGCCGAGGACAACCTGTCCGGCAACGCCGACACCGTGAAGATGGTGAAGGACATCATGGAGCCCGTGGGCCGCATGGACGGTGACAGCCTGCCCGTGTCCGCCTTTGCCGACGGCCATGAGGACGGCACCTTCTACCAGGGCGCCGCTGCCTATGAGAAGCGGGGCGTGGCCGTTACCGTGCCTGAGTGGGATTCCGCCAAGTGCATCCAGTGCAACCAGTGCTCCTACGTCTGCCCCCACGCCACCATCCGGCCCTTCGCCCTCACCGAGGCCGAGGCCGCTGCCGCGCCCGCTCAGTCCAAGATTGTGGACATCAAGGCCGGCAAGGGCAAGGGCGTGTACAAGTTCGCTCTGGCCGTCAGCCCGCTGGACTGCATGGGCTGCACCGTGTGCGTCAGCGTCTGCCCGGTGAAGGCCCTGACCATGGTGCCTCAGGAGTCCCAGGCCGCCCAGCAGGAGGTCTTCGACTACATGGTGGCCAAGGTGGCCCCCAAGGCCGACGTGGAGGACACCACCTCCGTCAAGGGCAGCCAGTTCAAGCAGCCCCTGCTGGAGTTCTCCGGCTCCTGCGCCGGCTGTGCCGAGACCGCCTATGCCCGCCTGATTACCCAGGTGTGCGGCGAGCGGATGTATGTCTCCAACGCCACCGGCTGCTCCTCCATCTGGGGCGGCCCGGCTGCCACCTCTCCCTACACCGTGAACAAGGAAGGCAAGGGTCCCACCTGGGCCAACTCCCTGTTCGAGGATAACGCCGAGCACGGCCTGGGCCTGTATCTGGGCCAGAAGGCCATCCGGGACCGGCTGGCCGACCAGACCCGCGCCCTGATCGCCATTGACTATGTGGACGAGGGCATTGCCGCAGCTGCTCAGAAGTGGCTGGACACCATGGATGACGGTGTGGCCAACGGCGAAGCTGCCAAGGCCTACATTGCCGCCATGGAGGGCCACAAGGCCCAGGGCGAGGGCTGCACCTGCGACGCCTGCAAGCTGGTGCGTGAGATCCTGAAGGAGAAGGAGTACCTGAACAAGAAGTCCGTGTGGATCTTCGGCGGCGACGGCTGGGCCTACGACATCGGCTACGGCGGTCTGGATCACGTCATCGCCTCCGGTGAGGACGTCAACATCTTCGTCTTCGACACCGAGGTGTACTCCAACACCGGCGGACAGGCCTCCAAGTCCTCCAACATCGGCCAGGTGGCCCAGTTTGCCGCCGCCGGTAAGACCCAGCCCAAGAAGAGCCTGGCTGAGATCGCCATGCAGTACGGCTACGTCTACGTGGCTCAGATTGCCATGGGCGCCAACCCCAACCAGACCCTGAAGGCCATCACCGAGGCCGAGGCCTATCACGGACCCTCTCTGGTTATCGGCTACGCCCCCTGCGAGATGCACTCCATCAAGGGCGGCATGGCCAACTGCCAGCAGGAGATGAAGAAGGCCGTGGACTGCGGCTACTGGAACCTGTTCCGGTACAACCCCGCTCTGAAGGCCGAGGGCAAGAACCCCTTCACCCTGGACTCCAAGGCCCCTGCCGGCGGCTATCAGGAGTTCCTGATGAACGAGGCCCGCTACTCCTCCTTGACCCGTGCCTTCCCCGAGCGCGCCAAGGAGCTCTTCGCCCGCAACGAAGAGGCTGCCAAGGAGCGTTGGGAGCACCTGACCCGTCTGGTGGAGCTGTACAAGTAAGTTATATCTGCAAGGAGCCCGGGCAAACGCCCGGGCTCCACTTTTTTAGGCGCCGTTTCCCCACGCCGCAGATGAGTTTCCGCCGGCAGGAACAAAAAAGGGACCGATCCCGTTCCGGCCGCGTGTTTAACCCGCCCAAGGTCCCGCCGGGGGAGGATCGTAAGAAATCTGTAAAACACGGGGTGGGGGAATCCTGTTATAATAGGGGAGACACCAAGCGTAAGGAGGCCCCTGCCATGCCCGCACACACCCCAACCCGCCGCCGGCGGCGGAGCAAGCACCGCCGGCCTCCCCTGATTCCGGTTCTTCTGCTGCTGGTGGCGGTGCTGGCGGCGGTAAAGTGGGCGGTCCCCTTGGTTCCGCGGCAGGCGGCGGCCCGGCAGGTCCCCGACTGGATCACCGTGGAGCTGCTGCCGGTCAACCCCTACTCCCGGCCCGGCACGGCCCTGGAGCGGGTCAACGGGGTGGTCATCCACTATGTGGGAAACCCCGGCACCACGGCGGAACAGAACCACAGCTATTTTGAAAATCTGGCCCAGACTGGGGAGACTTACGCCAGCAGCCACTTCCTCATCGGCCTGGAGGGCGAAATTCTCCAAAATGTCCCCCTGGAGGAGATTGCCTACTGCTCCAATGAGCGCAATGAGGACACCATCTCCATCGAGTGCTGCCATCCGGACGACAGCGGGACCTTTACCCAGGCCACCTATGACGCCCTGGTGCGGCTCACCCGCTGGCTGATGGAGGCCTATGACCTGGATACCAGCCAGGTTATCCGCCACTACGACGTGACGGGCAAGCTCTGCCCCAAGTCCTTTGTGGAGCACCCGGAGGAGTGGGCGGCCTTTTTGGAAGCGCTTGAATAGTCCGGTTTATAGGACTATGATTGTGATATCCTGTACCCAAACCAAGGGAAAGGAGCGGGGCAGGATGGACTATGAGATTCGGTATGTGGCCGGGCATGTGGAGGTATACGACCAGGCGGGGCGGTTCTGCTGCTCCGGGGACACGGAGGGAGAGGCGCTGGCGGAGCTGGCGTCCCTCCCGGCGGCATAGCGGGGGGCCGGCACAGGGAGGAGAGGCATGTACGATCTGCGGGGAATTCTGATCCAGCTTCAGGATTGGTATTCGCCCCTGTCCGCGGCGGAGCGGGGGGCGGTGGTGTGCTTTTATCACAAGCTGGAGGAGTTGGAGGAGGGGGCAGACCCCCTCTTCGCCATGTGGCGCAGGGAGCTGGCCTTTACCTATGGGGAGCTGGATGTCCGGCTGAGCCAGAATGCCCGGCTGCGCCCCAGGGAGCTGGGGCGGCAGTACGGTCTGACCGGCGGGGCGGTGGAACTGTCCCGGCTGGTACAGAGTATCCAGAGCTTTTACAGTGTGCTGATCAAATACATCGCCTATCAGCTGGTGCGGGAAGTGCGCCCCGCTCCGGCGGCGGACCTGCGGGAGATTTTGTCCGGGTCGGCCTTCCGGGCGCTGGGGGTGCGCAACTACTGCGGGGACGACTGGTATGCCTGGCTGCTGCGGTACTGGGACGGGGAGGTGGAGGATTGCTGCCGCACCCTCTGGCAGGTGCTGGAAGAACAGAACCGGGTGACCGGTGCGGCGGAGTTTGCCTGCGCCTTCCGGCCCGACAGCCTGAAGCGCATTTACGAGACGGTGATGCCCCGGGACATTCGCCACGCCCTGGGGGAGTATTATACCCCGGACTGGCTGGCGGCCTGCACCCTCCAGCTGGCCCTGGACGCCGCCGGCAGCCGGGCGGCGGCACTGCGCTTTTTGGACCCCACCTGCGGCGCCGGCACCTTTCTGGCCGGCGCCATACGGGCTGTCCGGGATACGGCGGCGTACGGCCGGGTGAGGCCGGGCCAGGTGGCCGGCTTTGACATCAACTCCCTGGCGGTGCTGACGGCCAAGGCCGCCTACCTGGCCGCCATGCTGGACCAACTGGGGGCAGAGGGAGAGGTGGATCTCCCCATCTACCGCTACGACGTGCTCAACATCCCCCAGATCCGGGGGGAGATGCTGTGGATTGACACCAACTGTGAGCTGCTCTGTCCCGTTCCCCTTTCGGTCTGCCGGGCGCTGCTGACGGGTCCCAGACCCTTCTGCCCGGAGGAGCTGCTCACCCTGCTGGCGGAGGCGGCGGCTGAGCACCCGGCATGCGCCGCCCTGTGGGAGCAACTGTCGGCCTGGGGGGCGGACAACCGGCGCATCCTCGCCGCCATCCTCCTCGACCGCATCCACGGCCACGGGCTGGGACGGGCGGACATTGTGGCGGGCAACCCTCCCTGGGTGAACTGGGAGTACCTGCCCCAGGGATACAGAGACAAGTCCCAGCACCTCTGGGCATCCTACGGCCTGTTCCGGCCCCAGGGCCGCAAGCTCCGCTTTCTCAAGGAGGACATCTCCAGCCTGATTACCTGTGCGGTGATCGACCGCTTTCTGGCCGACGGGGGGTATTTGAGCTTCCTCCTCCGCCAGACTCTGTTCAAGTCCGCCCAGAACGGCACCGGCTTCCGCCGCTTCCGGCTGGAGGGGAGCGGCATCCCCTTCCGGGTGGTGCGGGTGGAGGATCTGGGCCGGATCAAGCCCTTCGAGGGGACCGGCGGCCGGACCGCCCTGGTGCTCATCCGCCGCAACGAAGAGCAGCGCTTCCCCGTCCCCTACTTCTGCTGGCGGCGGCGGAAGGGCTTCCTCCAGGCCACCCGGCGGCCTGACGCCACCGCCCAAACCATCCTGTCCGCCGTGGACCGGGAGGAGATGGTGGCCCTTCCGGCGAATCGGGAGGACCCCTCCTCCATCTGGGTGAGCACTCCGCCGCCCCTGGCCGCCCTTACCGGCGCCCTGCTGGGCAGCAACCCCTACCAGGCCCGGACGGGGGTGTTTACCGGGGGCGCCAACGGGGTGTACTGGCTGGACATCCTCCAAAAGGCCGGTCCACACACCCTCCAGGTCCGCAACCTGGTGGGCCGGGCCAGACGGAAGGTGGCGCAGACGGAGACCCGGCTGGAGGACACCTTTCTTTACCCCCTGGTGCAGGGCAGCGACATCGCCCCCTGGCGTGTGAGCAGCAGCTCCTACCTCCTGCTCCCCCACACCCAAGCGGGGAAAATGTGGCCGGTGGAGCAGGACGTGCTCCAGGCTCAGGCCCCTCTGACCTACCGCTACCTGCTCTCCTTCCGGGCTGACCTGGACGCCCGGAAGGGCTTTGCCGGTTGGGAACGGGAG
Source organism: uncultured Flavonifractor sp. (assembly GCF_944387675.1). Taxonomy (GTDB): domain Bacteria; phylum Bacillota; class Clostridia; order Oscillospirales; family Oscillospiraceae; genus Flavonifractor. The sequence continues at coordinate 5,734 of NZ_CALXFV010000056.1, forward strand.
ATCCAGGCCAGCCGGTTTTACGCCGTTCTCCGGGTGGGGACGTATACCTTCTCCCGGTACAAGGTGGCCTGGCGCTACATTGCCCAGACGTTTCTCACCGCGGTCATCACCCCTGTCCGGGACCCCTTCCTGGGGGAGCGGCTGCGAATCCCCAACGAAAAGGTGATGTATGTGGGGACCGACTGCCGGGAGGAGGCGTTTTACCTCTGCGGTGTGCTCAGCGCCACCCCCGTGCGCTACTGCATCCAGTGCTATATGAATCCCACCAGCATCTCCACCCACGTGCTGGACAAGCTGCGCATTCCCCCCTACGACCCGTCTAGTCCTCTCCACCGGCACATTGCCGCCCTGTGCCAGGCGGGCCATCAGGCCGGCGGTCCCACCCGTTCCCTTCAGACCCGGCTGGATCAGGCCGTCTGCACCCTGTACGGATTGCCCCCTGAGGTGCCGCAGCTGCTCCGCCCCGCCGGCAAAGACCCCGGCTTGCAATCAGATCCGCCTGGACAAAAGCAGGTTCCAGCCGCTTTCCCCTGAAAGGGGTACAGCTGGAACCTGCTTTTTGAATGGAGGGAGCCCCATGGACGGAAGCAGGGCATAGTTTGCCGGGGATGAGGCCGGCGCATTTTTCTTTGCGGCTACTCCAGGGAAATGACCCAGTCCAGGTCCCCGTAGGTGACGGAATCCCGGGCGCGGACAGTGCCGCCCCCCGGTCCGTCCCATCGGGCGTCATACTCGTAGAAGAGCTGGACGGCGCCGATTTCCACCGCTGCGATGGGTTCCTCCACCCAGCTTGGGGCGGCGGCCAGCTGGACGTTCACCTGGCCGGAGGTGAAGCTGCGGAAACCCTCCCCGGCGTCGGGGTAGCGCCTGCCCGAGCCCCCCACAAAGGTGACTTGGTGGTGAAACAGGGAGGCCCCCGTCAGCAGCAGTCCCGCCTCGTTCTCCAGCCGGTGGGCGTACAGGGACAGCTGCCGCCCATCCTCACTGACCAGAACAGTCACCGTCCCCTGGTCAAAGCCCCGGCTGTCCGACCAGGCCGCCTGAGCCTCCGCCGGGGTGAGGGCCAGGGTTCCGGCGCGGGTCTCCATCCCATCCAAATCCACCAGCTGGTAGGTCAGTTCCGCCGGCACCTCCTCCGGCAGGCGGTAGGTGAAGGCCATATGGACCCTGGACTGGTAGCCCGCCTGCTTCCAGGCCAGCTCCGGTCCGCAGTCCAGCCCGGCCAGGGACATCCAGCTCCGGCCCTGGGCCGCGAAGCCGTCGTAGGGCAGCCAGGCGGAGTAGGCGGTATCCCCCTGCTCCAGGGGGACGTCTCCGGCGTATACCCGCAGCTCCCGGGTCACCGCCGCGAGGGACTCCTCCTCCGGACTGACCAGGTAAAGCTCCAGCAGCAGATATTCCCCCTGGCTCACCCCGTCCAGTTGGCACAGCCAGTCTCCCTCGGTCCACTCATCGGCCTGCTCCACCACCAGGACCGGCCCGGCGGCTGCCCCCACGCCGGTGAAGTAGCGTACCACCCACTGAAACCCGGCGGCCAGGGCCTGATAATTGGCTGCTCCCAGCACTACCGCCAGGCAGAGCGCCGCCGCCGCCAGCCGCCGGACCGGGACCCGCCGCCGGGCGGAGTGCGCCCCCGCCGCCGCCAGGGTGTCCTCCGCCAGGGCGGGGCCGGGCCGGGCTTTGTCAAAAAGGTCCCGATAGATCTGCTCCGTCATGCTTCTTCCGCTCCTTTCCATGCGTCCCGCAGCAGCGCCCGTCCCCGGGAGAGCTGGCTGCGGACGGTGTTGGGGCTGCGGCCCAGAATGGCCGCGATCTCTCCGGTGTCGTAGCCCTCGTAATAATAGAGGTGGAGCACCGCCCGGTATTTTTCCGGCAGCCCCTCCAGCAGGGCCAGCAGCTCCCCCTCTTCCCGGCTTTGGGCGGGGATGGTCTCGGACAGGGCCACCGTGTGCCGCCGCCAGAAGGAGCGGTGGAGCTTTTTGCAGCAGTTCACCGTCACCCGCAGCAGCCAGGCTTTCCGGTGCTCCTCCTCCCGGAACGCCGGGGCGGCCCGGAGGTAGCGGAGAAAGACCTCCTGAAACACGTCCTCGGCATCGTGTCCGCTGTGGGTCTGGGCCAGAGCCAGGCGGTACACCATGTCTCCGTATCGCTCCATCGCCTGCCGCAAATTCCTTGTCTCGTCCATGTCCTCACCCCTTTCACCCCTAACATCCCTGAGAGGGCGGTTTTGTTGCGCGGAAGGCAAAAAAACCGGGCGGCCCATCCGGCCGCCCGGCGCTATTTGATCCACTGGACGTGGAGTGCATCCCCCTCCACAGTAAAGCCCACCTCCAGTCCGGCGAAGGCCATACCGTACACCCGGCTGGAATCATGCTGGTAAGAGGGGCGGGGGTCCCGGGACAACACTCCGATGAGGGCCTGCCGCTTCTCCGCCGGCACCTGGTCCAGCAGCTCCGGGGGAACATCCACCTTCAGCACCTTGCCCCCCGCGTTGCCGGTAAAGCCCCCCAGGGCCTCCGGATGGGCATCGGCATAGGGGAGATAGGGCTTGATGTCCAGAATGGGGGTGCCGTCCATGAGATCCGCCCCCGACACCACCAGCACATGGCCCAGCGTCCTGTCCTTCTCAATCCCCTCCAGGCGTACACAGGACAGGCCGATGGGATTGGGCCGGAAGGGGGAGCGGGTGGCGAACACCCCCATCCGGGCGTTGCCCCCCAGCCGGGGGGGCCGCACCGTGGGGGACCAGGTCTCCCGCACCGCCTGGGAAAACTGCCAGATGAGCCAGATGTGAGAGAACTCCTCCAGCCCCCGCAGGGCGTCGGGGTTGCGGTACTCCGGTTCAAACACCACCGTGGCCCGCAGCGCCTCCACCAGCCCGCTCTGCCGGGGGATGCCGAACTTGGTGGGGAAGTCGCTGCGGATGGTGGCGATGACATGCATGGGGATCATTTCCGTTCCTCCTGTGCCTTTTTCAGGGCGGCCTCCACCGGACGGGAGGGGACGGGCTTGTTGATCTGCCGGATCAGGGCCGCGATCTGTCCGGCCACCCCCTCCACCTCCGCCTTGAAGGCGGTGGCCGACAGCCGCAGGGCGCCGTGGCCCAGAATGATGAGCTGCTCGGCCCCGTCGGAGGTGGCTACCCGCACCCGGTGGTGCTTTCCGATTTCATAGGTGGCCCGCTCAATATAGGTGTCGGCGGTCTCCGCCTCTTTGGTATATACAACATAAATATTGTGGTATTTATATACGTCCTGGGTTGCTCTGGGGACCTTATAAGCGTCAAATACCAGGATCACCACGTCCTTTTGGACCCCCTGGTAGTTGCTCAAGACGTCCATCAGCATCTGCCGGGCGGCGTCCAGGTTGGTCTGGGCGGCCTGCTTCAGCTCCTCCCAGGCGTAGATGAGGTTGTAGCCGTCCACCAGCAGGTACCCCGGCTCCTGGCTCCGGGCCTGTACGCTGTATTTCCGGTCGTCCAGACTGGTGCGGGCGGGCTTGGGGGGCGGGGCGAAGGCCCGGCGCTCCACCTTGCCATAGGTCCGCTCAAAAATAGCCAGCAGCTCCTTGTCCTGCTCCAGGGACAGGCCCCGGTCCGCCGGGCGGGTCCGGGGGGAGAGAGGGCCGGCCTCCGCCGGAGGCTGCCCCTCCAGGGTCAGGCCGCTGGAGACGTGGGCCATCTCCTTCACCTGGTCCCACTTCACGTTGTACCCCGCCCCGTGGGCGCAGAACACCGAGCCGGTGGGATTGTCCACATCCCGCTCCGGGTCGTAGCCCGCGGCCTCCACCGCAGTCTGCTGGTCGTGGCAGGGGAAATAGCCCGTTAAGGCGCAGCTCAGCCGGCCCAGGCCCCGGGTGTAGGCGGCCACCTCCTGACCGTAATCCCGCAGCCCCGCCACCGGGGCCGTCCCGGTGAGGACGGCGAGCTCTCCCGCCGCCTCCGGCGGCTGGCAGTCACCCCCCATTCGCTGAAGGTCGGTCATGGCCCGGCCCACCTGAGAGGCGGGTACCTCCAGCCGGAAGGAGTACCAGGGCTCCAGCAGAATGCTCTCCGCCTCCATCAGACCCTGGCGCACCGCCCGGTAAGTGGCCTGGCGGAAATCTCCCCCCTCGGTGTGTTTCAGGTGGCTCCGGCCCGCCAGCAGAGTGATTTTCACATCGGTGAGGGGGGAGCCGGTGAGCACCCCCGGGTGGGTCCGCTCCGCCAGGTGGGTGAGCACCAGCCGCTGCCAGTTCCGCTCCAGCACCTCCTCCGGGCAGGCGGTGGCCAGAGTGATGCCGCTGCCACGCGCTCCCGGCTCCAGCAGCAGGTGGACCTCGGCGTAGTGGCGCAGAGGCTCGTAGTGGCCCACCCCGATCACCGGGGCCGCGATGGTCTCCCGATAGACAATGCCCCCCTGGCCAAAGGATACCGCCATGCCGAACCGCTCCCCAATCAGCCGCTGGAGGATCTCCAGCTGGACCTGACCCATGAGCTGGATGTGGAGCTCCCCCAGCCGCTCATTCCATACCAGGTGGAGCTGGGGGTCCTCCTCCTCCAGCTGGCGCAGCTTTTGCAGGGCGGTCACCGGGTCCTGCCCCTCCGGCAGGAGCACCTGATAGGTGAGCACCGGCTCCAGGGCGGGGGGCGCCCCCTCCGCCTCAAAGCCCAGACCCTGGCCCGCGGCGGCGGCGGACAGGCCGGTGACCGCCACCACGCTCCCCGCCGGGGCCAGCTCGGTCAGCTGGAACTTCCGCCCGGAGTATATCCGCAGCTGGTCCGCCTTCTCCTGCCAGCCAGGTCCCTCCAACAGGGCCTTTACCTTCAGGCTGCCGCCGGTGATCTTCATCCAGGCCAGCCGCGTCCCCTGCTCATCCCGAGAGATTTTGAAGATCCGGGCGCCGAAGCCGCCGCCGTACACCGGCCGGGGGGCGTACCGCTCCAGCCCGTGGAGGAGGTCCCCCACCCCATCCAGCTTCAAAGCCGAGCCAAACCAGCAGGGGAAGAGCTTCCGCCGGGCGATGAGGGCGGTGAGGGCGGCGTCGGACACCGCCCCGGTGTCCAGATAGTCCTCCAGCAGGCCCTCATCGCACAAGGCGGCCTGCTCATACAGGGCGGCCTGGTCCCGGAAGTCGGCGCAGCCCTCGTCCAGCTGTTTCTTCAGCTGCGCCAGCAGCGCCCCCCGGTCCGCCCCCGCCAGGTCCATTTTGTTCACAAAGAGGAAGGTGGGGACGCCGTACCGCGCCAGCAGCCGCCACAGGGTGTGGGTGTGGCCCTGCACCCCGTCGCTGCCGCTCACTACCAGGATGGCACAGTCCAGCACCGACAGGGTGCGCTCCATCTCGGCGGAAAAGTCCACGTGGCCGGGGGTGTCCAGCAGGGTGAACTCCACCGTCTCCAGGGGGAGCACGGCCTGCTTGGAGAAGATGGTAATGCCCCGCTCCTTCTCCATGGGGTCGGTGTCCAGAAAGGCGTCTCCGTGGTCCACCCGCCCCAGTTTTTTCAGCCGCCCGCAGGTGTAGAGCAGCCCCTCGGTCAGGGTGGTCTTTCCCGCGTCCACGTGGGCCAGAATGCCCACCACCAGTTTATCCATAGCCGACTTCCTTTAACAAAGATGTACTTCAGTATACCATGTTTCCCCCGCCGGGGCAACGAAAAGCCGGCCCCCGCCCCCGGGAAGTCCGGGGCGGGGGCCGCTGCTTATGCCTGAATATGGGCCAGCTTTTTGGCCAGGGCCTTTTTCATCTCCAGGTTGCCCTGGCGGGCGATCATGATCCGCTGCGCCTGGGGGGAGCCGGCGCCATGCATGGATTCGGTGCGGTAGCCCACCGCAGCGGTACCCAGGCACAGATTTTCAATCAGCCGCAGGATCCGCAGCCGATCCTCCGTGCGTACTCCGGGGACAGCCCGCAGGTATTTGTCAATTACCGGCCCCAGTCTGGGGTCTCGGAAATCGGCCTCCGAAGGGGCGGTAACCATCAGCCCTCCGGCAATATCCTCCGCCAGGCGGACAATCTCATAGGGGAAGCGGGTGACATTCTGCTTGCACACGTTGGCCAGCAGCAGATCAATGATGTAGTTGCCGCTGGCGGTGGGGTGGCCCTCCGCCGAGCAGGCGATGCCGCAGCAGTACAGTGTCTCATTCAGGTGGGTCATCTCAATAAGTTTGTCCTTGATGTGAGAGGCCTTGGCACAGCCGTTATAGTCGGCGGCCACAGCGGCGGCCCCGATGAGCACATCTCCCACGCCCACCTTGCACCCGCCGTAGCTCTGCCGGTGATAGCCGGCAAACCGCTCCACCAGCATCCCGGCAAATTCCGTCTCCCCGTTGAGGAAGATCCGCTCGTTGGGAACAAACACATTGTCGAAAATCACCAGGGCCTCCACGCCCCCAAATTCGCTGTTGCCTACGTCCAGCTCGCCGCCCTCCAGCTTCCGGGTGTCGCAGCTCTGCCGGCCGATAATCATATAAATCCCTTCGGCGTCCGCCGGTACGGCGAAGGACACCGCGTAGTCCTTGTCCTCCGGCCCCATGGAGATGGTGGGCATGACAATGATCTCGTGGCTGTTCAAAGCGCCGGTTTGATGGGCCTTGGCCCCCCGGACCACGATGCCGTCGGGGCGGCGCTCCGCCACATGGAGAAACAGGTCGGGATCGGCCTGGGCGTGGGGAGCCTTGGAACGGTCCCCCTTCGGATCGGTCATGGCCCCATCCACCGTCAGATCGTGCTCCTGGACATAGGTGGCAAACTTCTTGAAGTTCTCATGATAATGGGTGCCGTATTTCCCATCGGTCTCATAGGTGGTGGAATAGACGGCGTTGAAGGCGTCCATCCCCACGCACCGCTGAAAGCAGGCCGCCGTCTGCTGTCCCAGCAGGCGCTGCATCTTGACCTTTTTCACCAGGTCCTCGGTGGACTGGTGGATATGGGTAAAACGGTTGACTCGTTCCCCCGTCAGACCAGAGCGGGCGGTCATCAGGTCCTGATACTCCGGCAGTTGGGCCAGGTCGTAGGTCATGCGTACGCTGTTGAGGGAGGGACGGAGAATAGGATCGTCCACGGGGGAGTCAATCTTTTTGCCGAACAGGTAGACCTGCATATTCAGCCTGCGGATGCTTTCTATATACTGCTCACCGGTCATAAGCGCCATAACAGCGGACCTTCCTTTCTCTGGAATCAGATGGGGACTGTGGACATGGGAATGCGCCTTGTCAGGCGGAAGAAAGCGGGGGCTGCCCCGAAGGGCGGAGAAATTACCCCTGCTCGATTTTCATGGTCTGCATCTCCTCCTTGGAGACGCCGTACTTTTTCCCATATTCCGTCCAGTAGCGGGCGGATGCCTTCAGAAACAGGGACTTGGTCAGGGGCATGGTGGTGTGGAAAGCGGCGTACTTTGCCCGCTCCACCGAGCGAGCGAAGGAGCGGATGCCCCTGGCCGCCAGAAAGCGGAAAGGCGTGTCCAAAATAGCCTCCCCGCCCCCGATTTTCAGCACGGAGCCGAAGGGATAGCCATTCTGTCTGCAAAACAGAGCCAGCATCTCCACCGCCAGGTCATTCTGGGTGTATTCCAGAAAGCCGCAGTTGATGAGCACGGACACGGTGGGCTTGTTCTGAGGGGGCTGCTTCTCCAAGTCTTTGAGAAAGTTCAGCAGAGTGACGGGCAGACCGTCCACATACAGGGGAAAGACAAAAACCAACTGGGAGTAGGCCCCTACCTTGGCACAGAGGGCCTGATGGTTGGCCTTGGTGATATCGCAGTAGTCCGTAGGGGTTTTGCAGCTGTCGGAAAACAGGTGGGCATACCGCTTGGAGTTGGATCTGGGCGCCCTGGGGCTGCCGTTGAGGATCAGAATGCTTCCCATTTTGCCACCTCGCTCCTCACCAGGTCCGTTACCTCCTCCTCGGTGGAAAACAGCACCTGGACGTGGTTGAAATTCATATTCCGGGCATTCCGAGCCGCCAGACGCAGGAAGAGTGCCTGCTCCTCCTGAGAATGGGCGCCGTACCCCACAATCAGGGCCTGCTTGGCAGTTACCGCCCGCTGAATGTGGTGGGTTTCCCCGTCCAACAGACGAATAAAAGCCTGTTGAACGGGGATGGACCGCTCCAGCATGGTTTTCATTACGGTGTCGTATCCGCCGTACTTGATCCGGCTGACATAGAGTACGGCGTCGCTCTGGGCGATGAGAGGATAAACCTTCACCGCGTCGTCCCGAATAACGCAGCGGCCCGGCGTCTTGGTCCAGCAGCCGAAGCAGCCCACACAGTTGTGGATGTTCAGGGCGGAGAGGTCAATCAGCTTGATCCGAAGAGGATCATTTACCGTAAGGTCAAGGTGCCGGTCACTTAAGATCAGTTTCATCTTGTCTGTTCTTCTCCTTGTTGATGGAATTGGGGGTCAGAGATCGGCCCGTTCCAGCAAGGCCACCGTCTCAACGGTTCTAAGTTTGTCCAGAAAAATAGATTTCGTTTCGAGACCGTCAAAGAAAACAGGAAATTTAAAATATACTGCCTTTAAAATACGACCATCTTTCTGTACTTCGTCAAAAATCTCAACTTTTTCAAGAATAGTGTTCATTGTTTTCGGTAAAATGAAAATGTAGCAAAGGCTACCCAAAAAGTGAGCACCCCAATGGCAAATAAAAATGAGCCATT
>NZ_CALXFV010000057.1 GCF_944387675.1 uncultured Flavonifractor sp.
ACGCCCACGCCCAGGAAGGAAAGGGTGGCCTCGGAGAGGATCAGTCCGCCCACCTTCATGGTGGAGAGCACAATGATGGTAGTTGCCACATTGGGCAGCACGTGTCGGAGGATGATCAGCGGATTGGGCAGTCCAATGACCCGGGCGGCATCTACGTACTCAATCTGCTTGACGGACAGGACCTCGGCCCGCACAGTGCGGATATAGCTGACACAGCCCAGAATGGTAAAGACGATCAGCAGCTTGTCCACACCCCGCCCGAACATGGTCATAATGAACAGGGCGATCAGGATGTCCGGGAAGGAGAGCAGAATATCGGCCAGGCGCATGATGACCGCATCCACCTTCCCGCCAAAATACCCGGAGATCAGGCCCAGGGTGATCCCCACCGCACAGGCCAGCAGCGTACCCACCACTCCGATAAACAGGGAGATCCGGCTGCCGTAGATGAGCAGGCTCAGCATATCACGCCCCTGGCTGTCTGTACCCAGAAGGAACCGGGAGTCACCGCCCTCAAGCCATGCCGGTGGCTTATAGGAATCGATCAGGGAGAGCCCCGCCACATCATAGGGATCCTGTGGGGCAAACAGGGGCCCGAAGATCGCAATAAGCAGAATCAGAACCACAATCACAGTACCGATCATGGCGGAGATATTGTGCCTGTAATTGAAGAAAAACTCTGAGCGGAGGAATTTTTTCAGCGCACCGTCCCGGGCGGCCTCTATCTGTTTTCTTTGTTCACTCATAGCGCATCACCTAAGCTCGATTCTGGGATCGATTATCGTGTAGAGCAGATCGACCACAAAGTTGATGAACACGAACAGCACGGTCGTCAGGCACAGGTAAGCCACGATCACCGGCCGATCCACCGAGTTGATGGAATCGATCAGCAGCTTTCCCAGACCGGGCCAGGAAAAGATGGTCTCGGTTACAGTGGTAAAGGCGATCAAGGAACCGATCTCCATGCCGAATACCGTAATGACCGGGATGAGAGCGTTTTTCAGAGCATGGCCAAACAAAACATTCCGCGTGGAGACACCTTTGGCGCGGGCGAATTTAATGTAATCCTGGCGCATATTTTCCATCACGCCGGCTCTGGTCAGACGGACCAGCGAGGCAATATTGGTAACCGAGAGCGTTACAGCGGGAAGAATGATGTATTTCAGACCACCCTGTACGAACAGGCTGAATTTCATACCAAGGAACGTGGCGGTTGGCCCTCGCCCCGATGACGGCAGCCAGCCCAAAAGCAGAGAAAAGACAAAAATCAGCACAATGCCAATGAAAAACGTGGGCAGTGAAATACCCAGAATGGACCCGCCCATAATCAGAGAACTGGATTTCCGCTTTGGGAAGGCGCCTGCATATACGCCCAGCGGAATGGAAATGACCAGCGCCAGAATCACGGAGACAAACACGAGTTCCAGGGTGGCCGGGGCCCGTTGCAGAATCAGGCCCAGGACATCCTCCTTATATATGTAGGAATCTCCGAAATCCCCGCGTATAGCATCAGATACAAATGTGATGTACTGCTCCCAAATCGGCTTGTTCAGTCCCAGCATCTCGCGTACCTGCTCCCGCACCTCAGGCGGCGCCTTGGGTGAAACGATCATGTTGACCGGATCACCGATGCAGTTGGCCAGTATAAATACCAGAATGGAGGAGATCAAAAGGGTGATCACCATCTGGAACAGCCGCTTTAAAATGTATTTAACCACGGAATCACCTCTACCAGTCGGAAACGACCCATTCAGCTGCCTTGTAAGAAGGAAGGGGAGGAGATTTCGCTCCCCTCCCCTTCCTGGTACACAGAATCAGAATTCAAAATCCCATGCCATAATATTGTCGCCCGCGCGGGGGGTATAGGTAATGCCTTCCCGGACGCCATAGATCTGATCCTTGAAGAACAGAGGCACATAGCCGGCTTCCTCACGGGAAATCGCGTCAGCCTGCTTTACCAGCTCGGCACGCTTGTCCATATCCTTCTCAATGGACGCCTGAGCCAGAAGCTCGTCAACCTCGGCATTGCTGTAATGGCCATTATTGCCCTCGCCCATGCCGTCGCCATAGGAGTGGATCATGTCGTTGAGGATGACCATGCCCTCACCGGAGGTATCGCTCCAGCCGCCGATGAAGCAGGAGGACTGCAGATCTTCCGGATTCACCTTCTCATAGAAGGAGGCGCGGGGCAGCAGGTTGACTTCCACGGTGATACCCACCTTGCCCAGATAGCTGGCGATGGCCTGGGCTACCTGATCGGCGTTGAAATCGCTGTCGCTGCGGGCATCGATACGCAGATTGAAGCCGTCGGCATAGCCGGCCTCTTCCAGCAGCTGCTTGGCGTAGTCGGGATCATAAGCAAGGCGTTCCATTTCGGGATCGTAGCCCACGCAGATCTCAGGCATGTAGGAGTTGGCCACGGTAGCATAGCCGTTGAGGACCGTATCAATGATGGTGTCAATGTCAATCGCATGGTAGATGGCCTGACGCACCTTCACGTTCATCAGCGGGTTGGGATCATCGGTGCCGGCAGAACCGGTCTCGTGATACTGGTCAAAGCCTACATAGGTGCAGGACAGGCTGGGGGCGGTGACGACCTGGATGCCCTCGGCGTTCTCCAGACGCTCCACGTCCATAACAGGAATGTTGCTGATAAAGTCCACTTCGCCGTTGAGAAGCGCGGTGGTACGGGTGGCGGCGTTGGTGATCACACGGAATTCCACGGTCTCGGCATCAGGCAGCTCGCCCCAGTACTCATCGTTACGCTCCAGCTTGATGCTGGACTCCTTCACATGTTCCACCAGACGGTAACGGCCGGTACCCACGGGATTGGCGGAGATCTCCTCGGGAGTCAGACCCTCGCAGGTTTCCTTGTCCAGCATCATAATCATGCTCAGACTGCCGGAAAACACAGGATAGGGGATCTTGGTCACCAGCTGGACGGTGTAATCATCGATCTTCTTGACTTCCTTGAGCCGCATCAGGTAAACGCCCATCTCCAGGGTGGGGTCGTTCATAATGCGCTCCAGGCTGAACACCACGTCGTCAGCGTTGAAATCATTGCCGTTGGAGAACTTCACGCCCTGACGGAGCTTGAATTCCCAGGTCACACCGTCGTCCAGGATCTCCCAGCTCTCAGCCAGGCCGGGGATACGCTCCAGATCAGTGGTATAGTCCACCAGGGGATCATACAGGTGAGCCGCGATCTGCTGCTCGGCGGAGCTGTCCTTCACGGCGGGGTCCAGGGAAACCACGTCGTTGACAACGCCGATCACCAGGCTTTTCTTTTCGGTCTCGCCGCCGCTGGTTTCAGTGCCGGGCTGCTGGCTGTTTTCGCCACTGGGGGAATCCGGCTGACAGCCGGTCAGTGACAGCGTCAGGAGCATGGCTCCCGCCAGCAACAGAGATGTCATTCTTTTCTTCATTTTGGGGCCTCCTTTTTCCTTTCTTTTTCTCATTTCCTGCTCTTTCTTATCTAAGCCTGCCCCCTTGCAAGCAAAATAAGACCTTTTTGCGGCAATCACAAAACAAATTTCACTATTTACTTTCACTCTATATTGCGTTAAAATATCTATGATAAAAAATTATACATTTGTGAAAATTAAATGTCAATACTTGTTTCGACACTTTTGCAACTTGTTGGAAAATGGATTTGAAAGGGGACGTGCGTGCAATGAAGTTCTATATGCTGTGCGACATTGAAGGGGTGGCCGGTCTGTCCTGCTGGGATGAGGCCAGGGCGTCAGGCAGCCTGTACCCTGCCATGGCCCGGGAAATGAGCCTGGAAGCGGCCTGCGTAGCCGAAAGCCTGCTAAGGTGCGGTGAGCATCAGATTGTGATCGAAGATGCGCACGGAGACGGACGGAACATCGACTGCAGCCTGCTGCCGCCTCAGACGACCCTGCTGCGCGGTCTGACCCACGAGATTTTTGGCAAGACAGGACTTTTCAACGAGTCGTTCGACGGTGTTCTGATGGTTGGATTCCATGATGCCGCCTCGTCTCCTCACAACCCTACCTCACACACCATGGTCAGCTCCCGGGTTTTTCAGTTGAAGGTGAATGGGACCCTTTGGGGCGAATTTGAAATGTTCGCCTATGCCGCCGCTTATCGCGGCGTGCCCACGCTGTTTGTCAGCGGCGATGACGGCGTGTGCGCCGCGGCGGAGCGTCAGATCCCCTCTGTAGTCACGGTGCCTACCAAAACAGGATACGGGTATGGTGTACTGACCAAGACGCCGGAAGCCGTACAGGCTCAGCTGGCTGAGCAGGCAGAAAAAATTCTGGACGCCGCAGGTAAAGTCAGACCTCTTTCCCTTCCGGAACACTTCCATGTGGAGGTGACCTATCATCATCATTACGATGCCTATGGCTGCTCCCATTATCCGGGAGCTGTACTGGTCTCCCCCACCACGCTGACATTTGATACCAATGATTACGGCGAGGTCCTCCGCTTCTTTTACTTCGTGTTTTGAAAGGCTGTGAAGTGGATATGCCAGACATTGCCTATCAATATCGAGGCAGCCTGGTGGACCAGATCCACCGGGGACACATTGTGGTGGCGGACCACAGAGGACGGATTCTTTGGCAGTGGGGCGACCCAGGCAGGCTCACCTTCGCCAGGTCCGCCGCCAAGCCCATCCAGGCTATTCCGGTGATTGAAAGCGGCGCGGCGGACCGCTTCGGCGTGACGGACGAGGAGCTGGCGGTGATTTGCGCCTCCCACAACGGGGAACCCATCCACATCCAGACCGTGGAGGGACTGCTGGCCAAGGCGGGCCTTGGGCCGGAGCAGTTGCGCTGCGGGGCGGAATACCCCATGTATGTCCCAGCGGAGGACGCCCTGAAAAAGGCGGGAGAGCCCCGGAAGGCCATCTACTGTGACTGCTCCGGCAAGCACGCCGGCATGCTGCTCACCGCCAGGCACCTGGGGGAGGCGCTGGACAGCTATGACCAGCCCCTTCACCCGGTACAGGCCCGGATCACCGCTGCCCTGCTGGACGTATGCGGCAGTTTCGCAGCCGAGCTGCACACCGCCATCGACGGCTGCGGTGTTCCGGTCCACGCCCTCCCTCTCTACCGTTTCGCACAGGGGTATGCCAGAATGTCCATACCGGACCTCTTCCCTGCCGGGCGTGCGCAGGCTGTCCGGCGGATCACCGGAGTCATGACCGAAAATCCCTATATGGTAGCAGGCGCCGAACGGATCTGTACGTATCTGATGGAACATTTTGGAGACCGGCTGTTCTGCAAGTCCGGGGCCAGTGCATTCTATGCCATTGGTCTGAAAGGCCGGGGAATCGGAATTGCAGTCAAGCTGGAAGATGGAGCCTCCTCTCTCATACCCTATGTACTCCTCCGCGTTCTGTATTCGATGGAGGTCATTTCTGCCGATGAGTTGGCGGGTCTGACGGAATATCAGGATATGAATATTTACAACAACCACCATACCCCGGTGGGCCGAACAGAGCTGGTCTTCCATCTCCAGCCCGGAGAAAGCGGGAACTGAGAAAGGAGCGGTGTGCCAATGGGAAAGGACCTTACCAAAGGGTCCGAGTGGCGGCAGCTGCTTGGCTTCGCGCTTCCAATGATGGGCGCTCAGCTGCTGCAGGTAACGTATTCCATGGTGGACGCCATTGTCGTGGGGAACTTCGTCAGTGCTGCCGCGCTTGGTGCCGTCAGCGTACCCGGGCCCATTATTTGGATCGCCAGCGCCATCGCATCCGGTATGGGTACCGGCACCAACATTATTGTGGCCCAGTATGTGGGCGCAGAAAAGCACAAGGAAATCCGTTCCGCCGTGGTTACATCCATTCTGTTTTGCGGCATCCTGGGCGCTGCGATCAGCATGATCTGCGCGCTGCTCTCCGGGCCCATTGTCCATTCCTTCCTGCAAACGCCTCCGGAGATGCAGCAGGATGCCGTGACCTACCTGGCTATTTACAGCATAGGCTTCTTCTTTCAGATGCTGTATCAGGTCTTTTATGGGATAACCCGGGCATTTGGGAACTCGAAGGCATCGCTGCTGTTCCTGATGGTAGCGGCGCTGCTGAATCTGGTCTTGGATCTGGGATTTATTATCGTACTGGATTGGGGTGTAGCAGGAGCGGCACTGGCCTCTGTTATCGCTCAGGTCGGCTCTGCGGCTGCGGCATTCCTCTACCTGACGGTAAAATACCCCTCTGTTTCTCCCGTAGCAAGCCGGGCCAGGCCGGATAAGCAGCAGCTCACCCTAATCATGCGTGTCAGCCTCCCTGTCACGTTTCAGATGGTGGTCCAGTCTGCCGGCTTTCTCCTGCTCCAACGCATGGTCAACTCCTTCGGCCCGGCCAGCATTGAGGGCTTTGCCGCCATGGGCAAAACGGAGGAACTGATGCACATCCCCATCATCTGCATCTCCACGGCGCTGGCCTCCTTTGTGGGACAGAACATGGGCGCCCAGCAGGTGGACCGGGCCGAGCGGGGGGTGCGCTTTGCTCTGTTCGGGATGCTGGGCCTGTCGGTGGCGCTGGGTCTGACCATGCTGCTGTGCGACCAGTATATCCTCCGGCTGTTCAACATCACCGGCGACTCCCTGCTCCGAGGTCGGGAGCACCTGGATGTCATGTGCCTGCTGCTGCCGGTATTTACCGCCAACCGGGTACTCAACGGGGCGCTTCAGGGTGCGGGAGACGTGCGCATCCCGGTGGTGTCCAGCTTTACAGACCTGGCGCTGCGCCTGCTGTTCACCGCCGGCCTGTCCCTGACGCCGCTCTCCTTCCGGGCGGTCTATCTCAGCACACCGCCGGCGTGGATCGCCGCCTGCCTGATTACTGTTCTCCGCTTCCGGCAGGGACATTGGAAGCGCATTCATGTCATCTGAGCTCCCCGGCCCGGCGGGTTATGGGACGGGCCGGGGCCGCATACAATGGGGAAGCGGGCATGGAAAGGGCGGTGGTTGCTTGCCCCATGGTCAGAAGCGGATTCTGCTCTGCCGCTCTCCTGTCCTCACCGGACAGGAGCGGCTGGAGCGGACCCGGGAAATCGGCCGGATGCTGTACGGGCTTTTTTCCAGCCACACAGGGAAGGAAGCAGAGAAGCCGCCGGAGGGATGACGGAATCCCTCCGGCGGCTTCTCCATGGAAGGGAGGCAGGCGCATGGTGGCTATTTATGCCAGGCAATCGGTGGAGCGGAGCGACAGCATCTCCATTGAGAGCCAGGTGGAGCGGTGCGCTCTGGAGGCAGGCGGGGCGGAATACCGGGTCTATACCGACTGCGGATACAGCGGGAAGGACACCCAGCGCCCCGGTTTCCAGGCCATGATGGCGGATATGCGCGGGGGCCTGCTGGAAAAGGTAGTGGTCTACAAGCTGGACCGTATCAGCCGTTCTATCCTGGACTTTTCCGCCATGATGGAAGTCTTTTCAGCCCACCATGTGGAGTTTGTCTCCACTGTTGAAAAATTCGACACCTCCTCCCCCATGGGCCGGGCCATGCTCAGCATCTGCGCGGTGTTCGCCCAGCTGGAGCGGGAGACCATCCAGCGCCGGGTGGCGGACGCCTATTTCTCCCGCAGCCAGCGCAGCTTTTACATGGGCGGGCGGGTCCCCTACGGATACCGGCTGGTTCCCGTCCAGTTGGGAGAGGTCCGCACCTCCCGATACGAGCCCGTCCCAGAGGAGGCTGAGGTGGTGCGGATGATCTACGCCCGGTACGCCGAGCCGGAATGCTCTTACGGCGACATCATCCGCGCCTTCCAGGCCGCCGGCATCACCAGGCGGGGAAAGCCCTGGGTACGGACCAGGCTGGCGGAACTGCTGCACAACCCCATTTATGTGCGGGCCGATCTGGACATCTACCGCTTTTATCAGGCCCACGGGGTGGTGATCGCCAATCCGCCGGAGGATTTCGCCGGCACCAACGGATGCTATTATTACAGGGACCGGCAGAGCACGGAACGCAAGCAGACCCACCTGGAGGGCAACCACCTGGTCCTGGCTCCGCACCAGGGGCTGGTCAGCTCGGAGCTCTGGCTGCGGTGCTGGGCCAAACGCCGGACAGCCGGCGGCGCCTGTCCTCACCAGAAGGCGAAAAACACCTGGCTGGCGGGCAAAATCAAGTGCGGCCTGTGCGGCTATGCCCTGGTTGACAAGCGGGGGTCTCTGCTTTGCTCCCACAGGTTGGAGACCGGGAGCTGTCCCGGGCCGGGAGGGCTGTCCGCGCTGGAGCTGGAAAATCTGGTTGGGCAGGCGGTACAGAAGAAGCTGGCGGAGGCTTTCCCCGTCCTCTCTCCCCCGGAGCCGGCAGCGGAGGCCGGCGCCCGCTTCCGGTATGGGCCGCAGCTGGCCCGGACGGAGCAGGAGCTGCGGGTCCTGTCCGGACGGCTGGCGGACGCGGACGAGGTGATGTACCGGTACCTCAGCCGTCAGATTCAGGCGCTGGACCTGGAGCGGGCGCGCCTTTCAGAGGCGCTCTCCGCCGGGGAGGCGCAGCGCCGGGACGGATTTCGCCGCCACCTGACCTGCTGGGAGGAGCTGGACTTCGCAGAAAAGCGCCGGGTGCTGGATCTGCTGGTCCAGGTCATTCGGGTCTCCGGCGACGCGGTGGAGATCCTCTGGCGGATCTGACCTTGCTCCGCTTGTACGCTTCGGGGAAGCGGTGCGGCTGGCCAAAGAGAAAATGGACCAGAAAAACGTCTACTTTACCAATCCCGCCTTTGACGGCAAGGCATAAAAAGGACCGGGGAGGCCTCAGGCCTCCCCGGTAAAGTGAGACGGTTTTTGGAGCGTCCGGTTACAGTGCGTCCCCCAGCTCCATGGCAAACAGGGCAGCGCCCAGCGCCCCGTTGAGCTGGGCCTGGCCGGAGATCCGCAGCTCGGCCCCCAGCCTCCGCTGGATGGCCTGGGCCACTCCCCGGTTTCTGGACACCCCCCCGGTCATCATATAGACCGGCTCACCCCCCAGCCGGCGGCAGAGGGCGCAGGTCTTGGCCGCCACCGACTCATTCAGGCCGTGGATAATATCCGCCCGGGATTTGTTTTGGGCGATGAGGGAGACCACCTCCGACTCGGCAAACACCGTACACATGCTGGAGATGGTGATCTCTTCCCGCCAGGTCAGTCCGGCGGTGCTCATCTCGTCCATGGACAGCTCCAATGTGCGGGCCATCAGCTCCAGAAAGCGGCCGGTGCCGGCGGCACACTTGTCGTTCATCACGAAGTTGATCACGTTCCCCTGCTCGTCCACCCGGATCACCTTGCTGTCCTGGCCGCCGATGTCGATGATGGTGCGCACCTCCGGGTCCAGAAAGTGTGCACCCTTGGCGTGGCAGGTGATTTCGGTAATGGACCGGTCCCCCTGCCGGATGGCGCCGCGCCCATAGCCGGTGGTGACGGTGGCGGAGAGGTCCTCCGGCCGCAGTCCGGCTTGGGCCAGGGCCTGCTCCAAGGCCCGCTCGGCGCCGGCGGCGGCTCCCGCCCCGGTGGGCAGGATCACCTGGGCCACTATCCGCCTCTCTCGGTCCAAAATGGCCACATCGGTGCTGGTGGAGCCGCTGTCAATGCCTACATAATACCCGTTTCCGCTCATAGTCCTCCTACCTTTCCGCTGCTCGGGGGGCGCCAGGCTCTCGGCAAAGGCCTCCAGCCGGGTGCGGAGCTGTCCGCTGCTCTGGAGGGTGTAATCCGACTCCACCTTCAGCATGGGTACCGTCAACTCCCGCCGCAGTGCGGCATATTCAAAGCCGTAGTAGTCGCAGAACTTCACCGTGTGATAGATGACCCCCTTCAGGTTGGGGTCCTGATACAGCCTTTTTCGCCCTGTTGCATCAGTCATGCGCATACAGGGCAGCTGCTCCAGCAGCTCTCCCCCGTACCACTCCATCAGCCCGTCCAGCCCGTCCAGCTCCTCCGGCGGGGGACACAGGCTCCGGTTGTGTACACAGGTGTCGTTGCGCACCGGCAGGGGCATGGCCGCTTCCATCATGGAGAACAGCGCGTCCCCCACCCGTCCCCCCAGAACGCTGAGATAGGGCTCAGCGGGCCGGTCGAGGGGCCGGAACGCCGCCCGAAAGCGAGCAGGCTGAAAGGTCGTCCCCTTGTAGGCGGCGTAGGCCGCCGCCAGCCGGAGCAGCTCCCCTCTGAGCTTCTCCCTGGCGCAGCAATCCCCGCAGTGGGGCAGGTCCATCAGGAACAGGAAGTCCAGCTTCCCGTGGGCCAGCAGCACGTCATAGACGCTGCGGATGGTATCGCAGCAGTTGGCCAGCACCAGCTCCCGGACCTCTCCCTCCAGGCAGGCCTCCAAAACAGCCTTGCCAAATCCGCAGAGGTTGGGGTGGCTTACCTCGTCGCTGCGGTCAAAGCGCTCCGGCATGTGGTCCAGCACCCGGCAGGTTCCTCCCAGGGCCTCCAGCAGCTCTACAGGGGTGTATTTGCAGATATACCAGGTGGTGCTCACACCCCTTCCCCCCTTTCCGCCCGGAGCAGTTCCACAAAGGCGTCCATCCGGGTGGCCAACTGGCCCTCGCCGCCATGGCTGCGGTCGCAGCCGTCCCCGTCCAGCACCAGGCAGGGCAGTCCGGCGGCCTCAAACTGCTCCTTAGCCAGCTGGGCGCCGCCCAGAGTGTGCTTGCACCCCCAGTGGCAAAACCACACCGCACCGTCCGCCCGCACCTGCCGGGCGACCTCAATCCCCCGCTGAATCCGCCGGGACACCGGGCCGTTGAAGGCGGAGTACACCACCCGGCGGGCCATGGCGTCATAGGGGCGGGCGGGGTCTGCCTGGACAAGTCCCTCAAAGCACATGTCACAGGCCACCACCTGCACCCCGGGATTGAAATCAGTGACTTTCCGGAGGGGTTCCACCCAAAAGGGAGTGGTGTGCATCCACAGCAGCCGTACCCCGGCGGCGGGAGGCGCCTTGGAGGCCTCCATCAGACAGCGGGCGGTATAGGCCTCTGTCTCCGGCGTACCCAGCAGGGTATGCAGGGCAAAGACGGAGAACATCTCCCCTGTCAGCTCCCCCAAAATCTGCCTGTCTCTGCGGAGGGTCATATACCGGTCAAACTGGTCCATGCTCCGCTGACTCCTGGCCACCGCCTGGCTCAGACGGTCCTCCGGGATGGGCCGGCCCGTCTGCCGCTCCACAAACCGCACCAGCGCCCGGAGCTGATCCGCCACATAGCGCACTCCCGCCTCGTCCGGCTGGTAGGGGACGTCCACCACAAACTGAGGCACCTGGAAGTATTCCGCCATGCGCCGGAAGGTGAGCAGGTTGGCGTCACAGGCCAGGGTGGTATTCAGAACAAAGCGGGGTTTCGGCATCAGCCCCTTCTCCGCCGCGCCGATAAAAATCTTGTGGTAGGAGCAGAAGGTCTCCGGCAGCCCTTCCCCCTCTGCGTAGCGAAGGAAGGTCTGCTCCGCCTGGGTTCCGGACAAAAAGCAGCCGAAGCCCTCGCAGGAGTAGGGATACAGCCCTGCCACCTGGAGCGGCTCACAGGGGAGAAACAGGCTGACCATGGCCGCCCGTTCCGGGTGCGCCAGGGGGGCGATCATGGAGGCCATGGTCTGGACCGCCGCCATCTGAGCCGCCCTGGTGGTGTGCCTGCCGGGCGCGGCCGTCAGCTGGAGCTTCTTGGCCCGGTAACCAAGGCACAGCAGGCGCCGGGCCAGCAGGGGGTCTTTCCCGCATACCTGCTGTACCAGTGCGCCAAAGCGGGTAACAATGTCTTCCATACAGTCTCTTCTCCCTTACGGCTTACAGGTGCCGCAGGGGGAATACCCCTGCTCCAGCAGGTCCTGGCGGGAGCCGGTGTAGTCCTGGCGGTTGGCGGGACTCATGCTCTCCACCCCAGGGCAGTCTGGCAGGTGGAACTTCATGGAGCTGGTGTTGAGCACATACGCCGCCGTCTCCTCAGCCGCCCCGGTGGTTTCCGCCGGGGTCTCCGCCGGCTGCGCCTCCGTCTCCAGCCAGCTCTCGCCGGTGGCGTAATCAATGACCACGCCGGGCTGAACGTTGTAGACGTAGACACAGAAGCACACGTCCGCGCCCCCGTCCTCCACGCTCTTGCCCTCCATCACCACGCCGCTGGCCAGGAGATTCTCCCCCTCGTAAATGGGAGTCACCCGGTAGAGCACATGGTTGTCCGTGTCCTGGACGTACTCGGCCACCAGATCCTCAAAGGGGAGCATCCCCTCCACGTTGAGATACCGGGTGCCGGTGATGAGGTTCTCCTCGTTGGCGTTCTCCCCGGACAGCTGATAGCCGATCAGGTGGCAGCGGTTATAGAGGTACTTCCCATCCACGCAGTCATACTTGACGGTGTGCCAGCCGGAAGGCTTTACCTGGCCGATGCTCCCCCGCTCCTCGGTGGGCATCAGGTCGGTCCCCACGTTGGCATAGGCGGTGCCGCAGCGGCCCAGCGCATCCAGCGGGCTGTAGGACTCGAAGGAATTGGTGGTGAGGTCCTCCTCCGAAAAGTCCGGCTGATTGTTGTTAAGCACCACATATGGCTCTCCCGAGTAGGCGGGTACCTCCTCCAGGGTGTAGGTCGGCACACTGGCGGTGGGGAGAAGCTGCTCACAGCCGCACAGCAGGGTACAGAGCAGGGCGGCGAGCAGCAGCCAGGCGCGGGTGGCTTGTTTCGTCATGGAGACAGCCTCCTTCCAATGGGTAATGGGATTCCTGAGCATTATAGCACATGCACTCCAGCTGTGACAAACCAAAATAAACAGCCGGTCCGCTTTGGCGGACCGGCACAGCTTGTCGAAAAACCTCCCCCGTAGAGAGCCTCGCAGAGTTCTGCCGCCCGCAGGCGACAGAATCAAAGTGAAATTCGTCATTTCCGGGGACATGTGCCTCGGAAATGACACTTCTCAGGACGGATCGGGTGACTATTTCGCAAGAAATCGAGGCCGATCCGTCCTGCAGCCTTTTGTTGGAAAAGGCCAACGGCCTTTTTCGACAGGCTCAGCCGGTCCGCTTTGGCGGACCGGCAATTTGCCTATTGGGGCCTTTCGGCACAGTATTCCCGCTTCAGCACAGCCATCAGGGCATGCAGACGCTGGTCCTTCAGGGAGTAGCGGACATACTGTCCCTGCTTTTTCGCCTGAATCAGCCCCCCTTCCCTCAGGCGATGAAGGTGCTGGGACAGGGCAGGGGCGGTAATATTCGGCACCTCTGCCGCCAGCTCTCCCACAGTCATAGGCCCCTCCATCAGGGCGCACAGGATGAGCAGCCGGTTTTCATTGGCCAGATGGGCCATCAGCTCCGCAATGGCTCCGGCCCGCGCCCGTATGGCCTCCCCATTCATTTGGCGCATCCCCCGCAGCCGGCGCAGTCTTTCGCCGCCTCCGGGCTGCCAGCCCGCAGGCGGCAGATCAGCTGGGTCATAGTCCCCATAGGGCAAAACACGCACCAGCTTCTGGGCTTGAACAGCACCATCACAATCAGCCCGATGAGGGTGGAGGTGAGCATGACGCTGTAAAATCCAAAGGCATACTGAGCCACCCAGGGGGCAAACAGCGTGCCGTGGTAGGCCCAGTGCCAGGGCAGCCGGAAGGTCCAAAGCAGCTTGACAAATTGCCCCAGGCTCTGCGCTCCGGCCCCCACCAGATAGGTGGTCCACAGCATCTGAAAGAACATGACGAAGAAAAAGACAAGAAAACCGTACCGGAAGGCCTTGCTCCGCATCCAGCGGGGCGTGGGCCTGTTCCGGGAGAGCTTCAGCCGCCCCCCCAAAAGGCCCAGAAACTGCCCCCGGTCACAGTAGCGGTTGCAGTAGAGTTTGCTGCCGCCGAATATGGCAATCAGCAGGGGCAGGCAGAAAAAAAGCATGCCCAGCCAGGCGAACAGGATGTTGAAAAAGCCCAACCCCAGGTAAATGGGCGTCACGATCCATAGGTAGTCGTACCAGTACTTTTTTCTGTTCACGCCTGTCCCTCCCGTTCTGTCAGTGAAATGGTACCCGCCGGACACTCCCGGACGCATTTCCCGCAGCCCACGCAGCGGGAAGGGTCTGCCTGCGCCGTCACGCCCCGCCACACGGCGATGGCGGAGAGTGGGCATACCTTCACGCAGCAGCCGCAGGCCACGCAGTAAGCCGGGTCTACCAGGGCAAAGCGCTTGGACGGCATAGTTGTATCCTCCAATAATTAAGTATTTAAGCAATTACTAATATATCAGACTGTGCCTGCATTTGCAAGCATTTTTACCGGTCTGCGCTGCGTGGATTGCGTAATTTTACGGTTTCTTTTATAATAGGGCCGAGGTGAACCACATGGATTACATAAAAATTGGGGCATCCATCCGGCAGCTGCGGCGGGAGCGGAATCTGACCCAGAAGCAGCTGGCGGAGGG
>NZ_CALXFV010000058.1 GCF_944387675.1 uncultured Flavonifractor sp.
TTAGCTTCAAAGAAATTTGTCAAGAGCCTTCTTCAAGCTTGCGCTTGTCAGAAGGACTTCTCGTCCTTTCTGGTGCTTCGTGTTTCTCTCACGTTGTTTAATTTACAAGGTACACGCTCCGGCCAGCCCAGCGGGCTGACGTGCTATTTATTTTAGCACTCCCGGTTTCGCTTGTCAAGAACTTTTTTCAAGTTTTTTCAGAGCTTTCAGAGCTCCTTCGCCTTGATTCCGTCCTCTTTCAAGCCCGTCCGCGCCTTCCGGCGCGAACTCATTTAGTTTACCATGCGCACCCGCGTTTGTCAAGCACTTTTTTCAGCTCCCGCGTTCCGGTCCGTCCGGCTTCCGCCCGGTCTCCATCCCGCTTCCCTGCTCTCTTCCTGCTCTCCCGCAAGGCGCTCAGATAGAATACCACCGGCGGTGCCGTTTGTCAACTGCTTTTTTTGCTTTTTTTCGCGTTTTTCAGTCCCTTTTTGAGACAACAAGATAGGCCGGCGTCTCCCCCCTAGGATGCACAAGATATAGCTCCTTTATACGCTTGACCTCAGCTTTTTAACCAGCAGCAGGAGCAAAGGCAGGGCGAAGCCGGCGATCAGGTTGCCCGCCAGCACCACCCATTCCACGGTATGGCCGAGGAAAAAGGCGTCGGGGAACAGCCACAGCGCCCCAGCCAGGGCCAGCAGCACCAGCGGCGGAGCAGCCCTGCTCCGCCGCCTTACGGGGAGCAGGAGCCGGAGCAGCTCCAGGCAAGCGCAGGCCAACAGAGCCAGCAGGGCCAGGTCGGAGAGTACCCAAAGGGCCATCACCACCGACTCCACCCGCTGGAAGGTCCCCTCAATGCCGATGCCCTTCACCATCATAAAAAAAGGGATGTTCATTCGCACGGACAGGCCGGGGCCGAAGCTGCCCAGGCACACCCCCTGCAGGACGGTGAGAGCCAGACACAGCCCCACGGCCCAGCCCATGGCCTTCCGGCGGCCGTGTGCTGGGCGCTCCACCGCGCCGCCCAAAACGGCGGCAAAGACCACATAGCCCAGCAGTCCCAGCACCGGCAGGCCGGAGGCGGCGATTTGGGGCAGGTCCTGCCACCACAGGGGGAGCAGCCGGCCCGGACGAATTTGAAAGGCGCCCATGGCCAGGGACAGGGCCAGAACGATCGTCAGGGCCAGGCAGAACACCTCCCCCGCCCGGCCAAGCACCGGCAGGGGCCTGACCGCCAGCCAGAGAGTGAGGGCCAACAGCGCCGCCAGAAACAGTGGCAGGGGCGCGTTGCGGTAGCTGACAGTGAGAAAGCGCAGGGCCGCCTGCCGGGCGTTGACGGCCAGGAGAAACACACCCCAAGCCAGATAGAGGCCCGCCACCACCCGGCCCGGAATGGGACCCAGCACTGCCAGGGCCGCCTGCCCCAGGCCGGTGTCCCGGTCCCGGAGCAGGCAAAACAGCACCCAGCACAGCCCCAGCAGCAGGGGGAGGGCAACCAGGGCCGACAGCCACCCCCCTTCCCCGGCGATGGCCGCGGACCGGCCGGGGAGCACCCGGATGGCGGGCGAGAGCAGGGCGGCAACGGTGAGGGTGAGCAGCTGGCGCAAGGAGATGTGGTCGTTGGCCATGGCAGGCCCCTTTCCAAGGCGCGGCACCGGCTCCAGGCCGGCCCGCAGCACCTCTTATTTTATAATCGTATAGTTATCCGTCGGCGTGGTAGCTGCGCTGGAGCACCGCCTCCACCTGGGCGGTGAGGGTGAGCTCCTCCAGCTGAGTCCCGTCCAGCAGAGCTGCCTTGTGCCAGGGGGTCAGCAGGGCCGCCGACCGGCACAGGCCCAGGTAGTCGGCGTTCAGCGTCCGGGCCAGGTCCAGAGCGGCCTGAATCCGGGTCTGCTCCACCCGGGCCAGGGCATCGCACAGGGCCTGCCGCCAGGCCGCCTCCTGCCCCGGGGGGCCTTCCGCCAAATTGGCCTCCACCCGGCACTCCACTCGCAGGCCGGTAAGGGTACCCCCCTCAAACACCGGGCGGACCAGGCTGCGGGCGCCCACCACCCGGAGGGCGGCGGAGGGCTGCCCCGGCGGGGTCACCTCCACCACGTCGGCGTCCACCCGGCTGAGGATCAGGTTGACGCCCAGGGCCGCCTCCTCCCCCGTCCAGCCTGCCAGGGCGCCGTCTTTTAAAATACCGTAGCCGGCGGCGGTCAGGGTGCCGTCGGGCAAGAGAGCGGGGGCAAAGGAGGCCCCCCGATCCTCCAGATCGGCCAGCACCTCCTTGACGGAGCGGGTCATGGTGTCCGCCGTCAGCCCCACCCCCTCCGCCAGGGCCTCCAGCCGGTCGGCGGCGGAGCCGTCCTCCGCCGCGGCACCCATGGCCTGTCCCGCCGTCCCGTCCCGTACCAGGTAGAGGGCGGTCTCCAGGCGCATCTCCACGTCCCGGAGCACGTAATCCAGCGGCTCCTCCACTCCCCGGCGGGCCAGCTCCTCCCCCAGCAGCAGCTGACCCACGTGGCCGAAGTAGAGATAAGAGGAGCCCTGGGACTGCATGGCCAGGACAGCGGCGCTAACGGTCTCCGCCCGGCCGGTGGTCAGGCTGGTCTCTTCCCCCTCCCGGGCGCCGCCGGAGGCGGTGACTGCCACGCCGGTCCCATCCCCGTCCACCCCCAGGGTGCGCACCAGCTCCATATCCTCAATTTCCCGGGCGTAGGGCAAAAGCCCGGTGAGCGACAGGGAACCGCAGCCGGACAGCAGGAGCAGCAGGAGGGCCGCCGGCAGGAAAAGCGCCGGCCCCCTCACCGCTGTTTCCTCCGGTTGCGGGGGTGGAGGGCAGGGGGCCGGTCCTTGATCTGGGGCAGGGGCCGGCGGAGGAAAACGTGTTCCCGGGCCTCCCGGCCGGCGCTGACGGCAAAGGGGGTGAGGTAGGGTACCCCGAAGCTCTCCAGCCCTGCCAGATGGATGATCAGGGCGGCGGCGCCGGCCACCGCGCCGAACAGCCCCGCCACGCTGGCCAGCAGAGCCAGCAGCAGCCGCCACAGCCGCAGGGCGCCGGAGAACTCCTGAGAGGGCATGGTGTACCCGGCGATCCCGGCGGCAGCCACCACAATGAGCACCGCGGGGGAGACGATTTTGGCCTCCACCGCCGCCGAACCCACCACCAGGCCGCCGATAATGGACACCGTCTGCCCAATGGACTGGGGCAGTCGCAGCCCCGCCTCCTGGAGGATCTCAAAGGCCAGCAGCAGGACAATAACCTCAAATCCGGAGCGGAAGGGGACATCCTGCTTGGCGGCGATGATGGACAGGGCCAGGCGGGTGGGGATCATCTCCTGGTGAAAGGTGATCATGGCCACATAGAGGGCGGGCAGAAACAGGGTCATAAGCATACAGGCGTAGCGCAGCAGGGTGAGAGTGGTGGCCAGCAGCCAGGCGGAGGACTTGTCCTGGGGGGCCTGGAGGAAGTTGCCCAGCACCGCCGGGGTGAGATAGCCCAGGGGGATGCCGTCGATGAGCAGGCCCACCCGCCCCTCCGCCAGACCGGCGCAGAAGCGGTCGGAGCGCTGGGTATACTGCACCAGGGGAAAGGGGGTGTGGGCGGCGGGGACGATATACTCCTCAATGTTGCCGGTGGCGAACACTCCGTCGATGTCAATGGTCCGGAGGCGGTCCACCAGGGCCTCCACCAGGGCCGGATCGGTAAGTCCTTCCAGGTAGAGTACGTCCACCGCCGTTACAGACTGCCGGCCCACCAGCTCCTCCACAATGCGCAGCTCGGGGGCCTTCAGGTGGCGGCGGACGATGCTGGTGTTGGTACGCACGCTCTCCACAAAGCCGTCCCGGGCGCCCTTGAGCACCGTCTCGCTGTCGGGCGGAGCCACCCCGCGCTTTTCCTCCGTCCCCACGAAAAAGGAGAGGACATCCCTTTCCCCGGGAAAAAACAGCAGGCACCAGCCGTCCACCAGGTCGAATACCCCCCGGTCCAGGCGGGTGCGCCGGGCCACCCCCAGGTTGTACAGCGCCCCCGCCTCCATCCGGTCCATGGCCGCCGCCAGGGTGGCGCACCGGCGCAGGCCCCCGTCCTCCGCCAGGGGGCGCAGGACATAGTCGCTCACCCGTTCCATACGCACCATTCCGCCCAGGTAGCACAGGGTGAGGGTGCAGGCGCTCTCCCCCTCCAGGGCCACCGGCCGGCGGGTGAAGTCCACGCAGCCGGCAAAAATCTCCTCCAGCCGCTCCACCGTCAGCGGTCCGTCATACCGCGGCTCCCGCCGGGGATGGGGCTGTGTTTTCTCCTGAGGCTGACCCACGATCCGTCCCTCCCACCGTGTTTTGTCTGCTGTGGTAGTATGGCGGCCAGCCTGCGGTTTATGCGTTTTTTGGAAAAAGGGCTTGACAAACCGCCTGGCCGCCTTTATACTGTAGCAAACTAAATCGGCAAACCGATGAACAAGAGGAGTAGTCCGAAAGCGGGCCACACAGCGAGTCCCGGCCGGTGGGAGCGGGGCAGGTAGCGTCCGGACGAATGGACTTGGGAGGGCAGAGCGAAAGGGAAACCGAGTAGCGCGACGGGGACTCCGCCCGTTATCAGGGGAGCCTGTGCTGACAGGTACGGGAAAGTGAGAGGGTGCGCAAGCGCCAATCCGGGTGGCACCGCAGAGGTTACGGCCTTTGTCCCAGAGAACATATTTCGGGGACAGGGGCTTTTTTGCTGCCCTTCTCCCCCATCAAAAGGAGTGTATGAACATGACAAAGACCCCCCACAAGCTGTTTCTGACCGAAGACCAGATGCCCCGGCAGTGGTTCAACCTCCGGGCGGTGATGAAGGAGCAGCCCGACCCCATGCTCCACCCCGGCACCCTCCAGCCGGTGACCGAGGCCGACCTGGCCCCCATCTTCTGTGAGGAACTGGCCCGGCAGGAGCTGGACAGCACCCACGCGTATCTCGACATCCCTGAGCAGGTGCTGGACATTTATAAGATGTACCGCCCCTCCTCCCTCATCCGGGCATTTGATTTGGAGAAGGCCCTGGACACCCCCGCCAAAATTTACTTCAAGTATGAGGGGAACAACACCTCCGGCTCCCACAAGCTCAACTCCGCCGTACCCCAGGCATACTATGCCAAGGCCCAGGGCCTGTCCGGCGTCACCACCGAGACCGGGGCCGGCCAGTGGGGAACCGCCCTCAGCGTGGCCTGCGCCTACTTTGATTTGTCCTGCGACGTATATATGGTGAAGTGCTCCTACGAGCAGAAGCCCTTCCGCAAGGCCATGATGAATGTGTTCGGCGCCTCGGTGGTCCCCTCCCCCTCCATGCTGACGGAGGTGGGCCGGAAGATTCTGGCGGAAAACCCCGACACCACCGGCAGCCTGGGCTGCGCCATCTCCGAGGCGGTGGAGGCCGCGGTGGGCAGCGCCGGCGGCAAGCGGTACGTGCTGGGCAGCGTGCTCAACCAGGTGCTCCTCCACCAGTCCATCATCGGCCTGGAGAGCAAGCTGGCCATGGAAATGCTGGGGGAATACCCCGACGTGGTGGTGGGCTGCGCCGGCGGCGGCTCCAACCTGGGCGGCCTCATCGCCCCCTTTGCCGCCGACAAGATCCGGGGTACCCACAACCCCCGCATTGTGGCGGTGGAGCCTGCCTCCTGTCCCTCCCTCACCCGGGGCAAGTACGCCTATGACTTCTGCGACACCGGCAAGGTCACCCCCCTGGCCCGGATGTACACCCTGGGCAGCGGCTTCATCCCCGCCCCAAACCACGCCGGCGGCCTGCGGTACCACGGCATGAGCCCGGTGCTGTCCAAGCTGTATCACGACGGGTATATGGAGGCGGTGTCCTACGAGCAGTCCAAGGTCTTTGAGGCGGCGGTATTCTTTGCCAAGCACGAGACCATCCTCCCCGCTCCCGAGTCCGCCCACGCCATCAAGGGCGCCATCGACGAGGCCCTGAAGTGCAGGGAGAGCGGAGAGGCCAAGACCATTCTCTTCGGCCTCACCGGTACCGGCTTCTTTGATATGGTAGCTTATGAGAACTTCCTCAGCGGAAAGATGACCGACTATGTCCCCACCGACGCCGACTTGCAGAAGGGCTTTGACTCTCTTCCCGATATCCCCCAGAACAAGGGCATCTGAGGAAACTTTCTGTTGCACATTCTCTCCTTGGTGGCTATAATAGGGGGGACTAAACGATAAAGAAGGTTTTTTGCCATGGAGTTCCGCGCCAATGAGGGAAAAAGCGTCCACATAGAGGTCAATGGGAAGACCTACGCCCGTCACGCCATTCAGACCCACTTTGTCCAGGTGGGGGAGAGCTATATTGACCTGGTGGAGAAATATGTCAAGCCCATCTGGCAGCCCGGCGATCTGCTCTCCTCCAGCGAGAAGATCATCGGCCTGTGTCAGAAGCGGGTGGTCTACAAAAAGGACATGAAGGTGGGCCGGCTGGCCCGGTTCCTGTCCCGGTTCGCCTCCCACTCCACCGCCGGCATCGGGGTGGACAGTCCCTACAAGATGCAATTTGCCATCAAGGAGCGGGGGGGCCTGTTCGTGCTGTGGGCCGCCTTCTGCGCCGGCATCGGCAAGCTCTTCGGCAAGCGGGGGGTGTTTTACGAGATGGTGGGCCAGGAGGTGTCCGGTCTGGACGGCTTCTACGACCATGAGTTCCAGGAGTACGGCCAGTTCGGCATCCGGATTCCCGAAAATCCCGGCAAGGTGTGCGACGAGATTGAGGCCGCCACCGGCGTGCAGGCCATGATCGTGGACGCCAACGACTTGAATGTGGAGATTCTGGGCAAGGCCTCCTCCATCACTCTGGATGAGGAGACCCTGAAGGGCCTGATCCGGGACAACCCGGCGGGCCAGTCCCGGGAGCTCACCCCCTTTATCCTCATCCGCCCGGTGGATTGAGGCTGTTCCCGCGCAAAACGCCCGCTTTTCAGCGGGCGTTTTCCTTTTTTCTCCCTGTTTTCCCCCAAAATGGCCTTGTATTCCGCTGAGGCTTCCAGTATAATGGAACCTGCCCTCCTGCGGGCGGGCGCTGAATGAAAGATGAAGGGGTGTTTCCCATGGAGTTGAAAAATTTTGACAATATCATCAGCCGGGTCCCCAAGCTGGACTCCCCCCTGCGGGTGGTGCTGGCAGGTTCCGACGGTGAGAACATGCTTCAGGGTCTGTTCCAGGCCCAGAGGGAGGGCTTTGTGCAGCCCGTACTGGTGGGCGACCGGGCGCGCACCATGGTCCAGCTGGAAAAGCTGGGTCTGGACAAGGAGCCCTACACCATGGTGGACACCCCGCCCGGACATAACGTGACCCAGGCCGCCATCGACATCATCCACTGCGGAGACGGGGATATCCTCATGCGGGGCAATCTGCCCACCCGGGACTTTTTGATGCCGGTGCTGGACAAGAAAAACGGCCTGCGCACCGAGCGGCTGATGAGCCACGTCTCCCTGGCCTCCATCCCCGAATACCCCAAGCTGCTGGCCCTGTCGGACATGACGGTGATTGTGGACCCCAATCCCAGCCAGAAGAAGGCCATCATCAAAAACACCGCCGACGCCCTGAAGGCCTTTGGCTATGAGAACCCCAAGCTGGCCCTGATGGCCCTGGTAGAAAACGTCAACTTCCACATGCCGGACACCATTGAGGCCCAGCGTCTGGTCACTGAGCAGAAGCAGCACCCCTTCGCCGACTGTGAGCTGTGGGGTCCCATCGCCTACGATCTGATTATCTCCAAGGAGGCCTGCCGGCTGAAGCACTACGACTGCCCCTGGGCGGGCGGCGGCTTCGACGGCATCATCGCCCAGGACCTGATCGCCGCCAACACCCTGGTGAAGAGCTGGCTCATCCACGCCCACGCCGTCACCTGCGGCGCGGTGGTGGGGGCCAAGGTACCCATCGCCCTCACCTCCCGCTCCTCCAACGCGGAGGAGAGCTTCCTCTCCCTGGTGTTCTGCGCGGTGCTCAACGAGTGGCGCAAGACCCAGAACAACTAAACGCTACCTGCCGGCCCGGCGGGGCGCCCATGGCGTCCGCCGGGCCTTTGTCATACCCGGGCGGGCTGGCGCGCCTCCCGCTTTCCACGCCGCCGGGCGGCGGCCTTCACCCCCTCGCACACCGCCACCGGAGTGAGGGCCAGGGCCAGCACGCTCCCCCACTGGGGGAGGGTAAGCGGTACGGTACCGAATACCGCCCGGAGGGGCGGCACCAGCAGCACGGCCAGCTGCATGGCAAGGCCGATGAGAAAGGCCTTGTTCATGGCCGGATTAGACCACAGGCCGATATGGAATAGGGACGCCTCCTCGCTGCGCACGTCAAAGGCGTGGAAGAGCTGGCAGAGGGTGAGAGTGGCGAAGGCCATGGTGTTGGCCGCGCCCCCGCCCCCGCCGGGCAGCACCGCCCACCCCAGCAGCCAGGCCCCCAGCGTGAGGGCGCCCACCATGGCCCCCTGCCAGGCCAGCCGGAAGGAGAATCCCCCGGCAAAGAGGGAGGCGCCGGCGTCCCGGGGCGGCCGCTCCATGATCCCCTCCTCCGCCGGCTCCACCCCCAGGGCCAGGGCGGGGAGGGAGTCGGTGACCAGGTTGAGCCACAGCAGCTGCACCGGGGTGAGGGGCATCTGGGGAAAGCGGAGGGCGGTGGCGCAGAAGATGGTGAGAATCTCTCCGATGTTGCAGGAGAGCAGGTAGTGGACGGCCTTTTTGATGTTGGCGTAAATCCCCCGGCCCTCCTCCACCGCAGCCACAATGGTGGCGAAGTTGTCGTCGGTGAGGATCATATCCGCCGCCCCCTTGGCCACGTCGGTGCCGCTGCGGCCCATGGCGCAGCCAATGTCGGCGGTTTTAAGGGCGGGGGCGTCGTTCACCCCGTCCCCCGTCATGGCCACCACCTTTCCCGCCGCTTGCCAGGCCCGGACAATGCGCATTTTGTGTTCCGGGGTCACCCGGGCGTATACCGAAAAACGCTCCACTTCCTCCTCCAGGGCCTCCTGGGGCAGAAAGTCCAGGTCCTCCCCGGTGATGGCCTGGTCTCCCGGCCGGTAAATGCCCAGCTCCCCGGCCACCGCCACGGCGGTGAGCTTGTGGTCGCCGGTGATCATCACCGGCCGGATCCCGGCGGCAAAGCACTGCTCCACCGCCCGGCGGGCCTCCGGCCGGGGCGGGTCCATCATGCCGATCAGCCCCACAAACCGCAGTCCACGCTCCAGCTGGGCGGCATCCCAGCTCCCGGGCAGTTCCTCCAGCTCCCGGCAGGCCACCCCCAGCACCCGCAAGGCCCGGCCCGCCATATCCTCGTTGCGCCGGATGATCCGCCGGGCGGCCTCCTGGGTAAGCGCGCACCGCCCCACCAGCACATCGGGCGCCCCCTTCACCAGCACCAGACAGCCGCCCTCCGGCCGGGTGTGGACGGTGGTCATCAGCTTGCGCCGGGCGTCAAAGGGCAGCTCCCCCTTCCGGGGCAGGCGGCGCTCCAGCTCCCCCTTGTCCAGCCCATCCCGGGCCGCAGCTTCGGCAAGGGCAATCTCGGTGGGATCGCCGGCGGCCACCGGCTCCCGCCCCCGCCAGCTCAGCACCGCGTCGGAGCACAGGGCCGCGATGGTGAGGGCCTCCTTCCGCTTCCCCCGCTCCGCCGTCCACACCTCGGTGACCGTCATCCGGTTCTGGGTCAGGGTTCCCGTCTTGTCCGAGCACACCACGCCCGCGCATCCCAGGGTCTCCACCGCCGGCAGCTTTTTCACAATGGCCCGGCGCCGGGCCATCCGGCTCACCCCCATGGCCAGCACAATGGTGACAATGGCGGGCAGCCCCTCGGGTATGGCCGCCACCGCCAGGCTCACCGCCGTGAGAAACAGCTCCAGCAGCTCCCGGCCCTGTAGGGCGCCCACCCCGAACATCACCGCGCACACGCACAGGCAGAGGAAAGAGAGGGTGGCGGAAATTTCCCCCATCTTCTTCTGTAAAGGTGTTTTGCCTTCCTCGTTTTCCAGCAGCAGTCCGGCGATGCGGCCCACTTCGGTATCCATGCCGGTGGCGGTGACCGCGCACAGGCAGCGGCCCCGGGTGACCACGGTGGAGGCGGCCACCATATTTACCCGCTCGGCCAGGGGCGTGTCGGCGGGCAGGAGGAGGTCGGCCCGCTTGGCCACGGGGACGGATTCGCCGGTGAGGGTGCTCTCGTCGGTCTCCAGGCCGGCGCTCTCCAGAATCCGGCCGTCCGCCGGCACCAGGTCCCCCGCCTCCAGGCGGATGATGTCCCCCGGCACCAGGTTCTGGGCCTCCAGACGCACCTCCCGGCCGCCACGGAGGACCCTGGCCTGGGGTGCGGACATTTGGCGCAGGGCCTCCAGCGCCCGCTGGGCGCTGTCCTCCTGAGAGAGGGAAATGCAGGCGTTTACCGCCACAATCCCCAGGATAATGGCCGCATCCAGCCAGTCCTCTCCGCCGCCCGCCCACAGGGATAATCCCGCCGCCGCCAGCAGCACCAAAATCATGGGGTCCCGCAGCTGCTCCAGCAGCCGCAGGGGCAGGCTCCGCCGGCGGGTCTGCTCCAGCCGGTTGGGTCCGTACCGGGCCAGGCGGCGCTCCGCCTCCTCCCGGCTCAGCCCCGTCTCCCGGTGGCTCTCCAGCCGGCTTACCACCTGCGCGGCGCTCTGTTCATGCCACTGCTCCATGGCGCCCCCTCCTTGTCTTCCAGTTATTTCCTGTGGACAAGTATAACAAACCCCCCTGCCAGATGAAGGGGAAATCTGGCAGGGGGGAAAAAAGAATGCTCACTTCGTCTCCCCCAGGCTTCGGGCCAGGGCGCGGAGGAAGGTCAGGTTGCTGGGCCGGGCGGGCGGCAGGCCGTCCAGCAGCGCCAGATAGCGTGGGGTGGGGGCGCGGTGGAGTCTGTCCACCATCACCCGGATATTCTTCTCCACTCCGGCGTAGTTGGTGCCTTCGGCGGCGATGGTGGGTGCGTAGGCCTGCTTGAGCAGGGCATTTCCATCCCGGGCCAGCACCGCCGCGGCCCGGGCGGCAGCCTGGACTCCCATGCCCCGGGCGCCCATCTCCTCCAGCGCCGCCGCCGCCCGCTGAATCAGGGGCTGGAGGCACAATCCCTCCAGCAGGGGCGGCAGGCTCTTCAGATTCAGGGGTTTGACCAGATAGTAGCTGGCGCCCAGCGCCAGAGTGTGGCGGATCAGGGCCTGGCCGGAGGCCTGGGAGGTCACCACCACCACAGGGCGGCGCCTTGGGTTCAGCTGCCCCAGGAAGCCCAGCCCGTCCAGGCCGGGCATGATCAGGTCCAGCAGCACCGCGTCCGGCCCCAGCCGCTCCACCAGCTCCAGAGCCTCCAACCCGTCGGCGGCCAGACCGCACAGCTCCAGCCCCGCCAGGCCGGAGAGGGCGGCGGACAGCAGGGTGCGGGCGCCGGGGTCGTCCTCCACCACCAGCACCCGGATGGACGGAGCCATGGCCTCCCCTCAGGCGGCTGGGCTCTCCGCCGGGGCCTCGCTGGCGGACGGGGAATCGGTCTCCGCCGCCGGGCTGGCGCTGGCCTCAGCTTGGGCCTCAGCCTCGGCCTCGGCCTGCTTCTCCGCCGCCCACTGCTCGGCCAGTTCCATCACCTTGTCGTAAAAGGTCTTGGGGTCCAGCGCGTCATAGGCGGCGGTGGTCTCCACCTGGGCCTGTTCCATCCACTGGTCGATGCGCTGGTTCATGGCGTAGTTGGGGTATACCGCCCGGGTGTCCTCGTTGTCGGCGCTCTGGCCCAGGAGGATGTGGTAGCCGTAGGGGGTCTCCACCGGCTGGCTCAGCTCTCCTTCGCCCAGAGCCACGCCCGCCTCCACAAAGGAGGCAGTCAGGCTGCCGCTGCCGTCAATCATGCTGCCGTCGGCAAGGAACGTGTAGCCCTGGGGGGCGTAGAGTTCGTTGGTCTCCGGGTCCCGGCCGTCCTGACTCTTCTCGTTCATGGCGGTCTCAAAGGCGGCCACCGGGTCCGCCGCAGCCTGGAGCTGGGCCAGCAGGGCGTCGGCCTGGCCTTTTACCTCCGCCTTCTGCGCGTCGGTGGGATCGCTGCCGTCCTCATTCTCAGGGAAGGCCAGCAGGATGTGCTTGCAGCTGTAAATCCCCGTCTCGTCGATCATGGCCCGGATGTTCTCGTCGGTGGGGGTGATCTCCCCGTCCGCCACGTACTGCTCCTGGAGCTGGGTCACCAGCATGGGGATCTCATAGGCCATCTTCTCATAGGCCGCCTGAGAGATGCACTGCTGCTCCAGGTACTCCTGGAGGGTGACGCCGTAATACATCTCCAGCATGGAGGCCATGGAGGCCATCTGGGTCTGAATGCTGTCCTGGTCCTCCTGGCTGAGGGTAAGCCCCGCCTGGTTGATCCGGCTCATGGCCACGGTGTAGAGTTTGGCGTTCTCCAGGGCGGCCTGCTTCAGGTAGTCGGCGGTGGGCGTGCCGTCAATCTCCTCCTCCCAGGCGCCGTCGTCGGCCAGATAGCCGCTGCTCTTGGCCTGGGCCACTGCGTTGAGCAGCCAGTACAGGTATTCGTCGGCCACACCCTCTTCCCCGTCGGCGGTGTAGAGCACGGTATCGGCGGGGATGCCGGCGGTCCGATAGGCCACGTCTTCCCCGGTGGGGGTGGCGGCGGGGGTGGCGGTGGGAGTGGGGGCGGGGGCCTGGCTGGCACAGCCGGCCAGTGCGCCCAGCAGCAGTGCGCCGGCCAGGCCGGTACACAGGAGCTTCTTCCAATTCATCGTTGCAAATCCTCCTTACTGCATCAAGCAGGGTACAGTTTACACCATTTCGCCGGTTCAGGCAATAAAAACCGCTTCCCTTTCCTCAAAAATTCACAGTTCCGCCGCTGGAGCGGTCCGGGCGTAGTCCTCCACCAGCTTCCGGCCCAGCTTCAGCCCGTCCTCTCCCTTTTTCAGCCGCAGGGAGAGGTAGGGCTTCTCCCCCGCTGAAAAGAGCAGCCGGGCGCGGTATTTGTCCAGGCCGCACAGGGCGGATACCCGCCGCAGGTCGAACTGCTCCAGGTAGAAATTCAGGCTGGTCCCCTTCTGGTCGATCTGGGAGATGCCGTTGGCCGCCGCGTCCGCCCGGAGCAGGGCCACGGAGATCAGGTTGTTCACCGGCCGGGGCGGGTCGCCGTAGCGGTCGATCAGCTCATCCACCACGTCGTCCGCGTCGGCCTGGCCCCGGATGGCGGCAATACGGCGGTACAGGTCCATCCGCTGCTCCGGGGAGGGGACGTATCCCTCGGGGATGGAGGCGGCCACAGTGAGGTCGGCGGCACATTCGGTGGGCCGCTGGGGCTTCTCCCCCCGCTCCTCCAGCACCGCCTCCTCCAGCAGCTTGAGGTACATGTCGTACCCCACGCTGAGCAGAAAGCCGCTCTGCTCCGGACCCAGCACATTGCCCGCCCCCCGGATCTCCAAATCCCGCATGGCAATCTTGAAGCCGGAGCCGAACTCGGCAAACTCCCGGATGGCCCCCAGCCGCTTGGCGGCCACCTCGCTGAGGACCTTGCCCCGGCGGAAGGTGAGGTAGGCGTAAGCCCGCCGGGTGGACCGGCCCACCCGGCCCCGGATCTGGTGGAGCTGGCTGAGGCCCATCTTGTCCGCGTCCTCGATGATGAGGGTGTTCACGTTGGCAATGTCGATGCCCGTCTCGATGATGGTGGTGCACACCAGCACGTCCACCTCTCCCTCGCTCATGCGGCCCATCACCTCGTTGAGTTCCTCCTGACTCATCTTGCCGTGGGCCACCGCCACCTCCACCGCTTCCCCCAGCATCTCTTTGATGCGGGCCGCGGTGCGGGTGATAGTTTCCACCCGGTTGTGGAGGTAGTACACCTGGCCGCCCCGCTCCAGCTCCCGGCGGGCGGCATCCATCAGCACCCCCCAGTCGTGCTCCAGCACGTAGGTCTGCACCGGCTGGCGGTCCAGAGGCGGCTCCTCCAGGGTGGACATGTCCCGGATGCCGGACAGGGCCATGTTCAGGGTGCGGGGGATGGGGGTGGCGGAGAGGGTGAGCACATCCACCTGACGGGAGAGCTCCTTCAGCTTCTCCTTGTGCTGGACGCCGAAGCGCTGCTCCTCGTCAATGACCAGCAGGCCCAGGTCCTTGAACTTCACATCCTTCTGAAAGAGGCGGTGAGTGCCGATCAAGAGGTCAATCTGCCCCGCCTCCAGCTTCCGGAGGGTGTCCTTCATCTGGGCGGCGGTACGGAAGCGGCTCACCACGTCGATCTCCACCGGATACTTGGCAAAGCGCTGCTTGGCGGTGAGGTAGTGCTGCCGGGCCAGCACGGTGGTGGGGACCAGGATGGCGGCCTGCTTGCCGTCCAGCACGCACTTCATAATGGCCCGGAA
>NZ_CALXFV010000059.1 GCF_944387675.1 uncultured Flavonifractor sp.
ATGGAGGACAGGGGCATGGAGGCCCGGCCGATCATGCCGTCGGCAAACCGCTTGGCCACATACAGCATGGAGGTACCCATAGTGTCCGAGTGGCGCACCGCCTCTCCCCAGCCGGTGGCGGAGGCCGCCTCCACCTCCGGGCGGTCGTTGTGGTCCTCCAGCTCCTCCGGGTTGGCCCCGGTGTCAGCCAGAACGGTGCCGTCGGTGTCGATGATGGTCAGGCGCTTGCCCGGCGCTGCCTGACTGAACTGCGCCGCCAGGCCCTGGGGGTCGGTGTCGGCACTCTGGGCGTCCATCAGCACCAGCAGCTCCTGCAGGGTATCCCGGGCGGCATCCATCTCCCGGCCTCGGAACATCAGCACTCCCACCAGATTGGATAAGAGCAGGGCGCACACCACGGTGAGCAGGGTGGCGCCAATAATCCGTTTCTTCATTTGGTTTCCCCTCTGCTAAGAGATTTTATATCCCACGCCCCGGACGGTGGTGATGATGTCCTCCCCCAGCTTCTGGCGCAGGGCCTTCACATGCATGTCCACGGTGCGGGTCTCCCCGGTGTAGTCATAGTCCCACACCGCCTGGAGGATCTCATCTCGGGTGAGGGCCACCCCACGGCGGGTACACAGCAGACGCAGCAGCTCAAACTCCTTGAAGGTGAGCTCCACCAGCTTCCCACCTTTGCGGACCTCCCGGGCGGCGGGGTCAATCTCCAGATCGCCGCAGGTAAGTATCCGGTCCCCCCGGCGCTGGGTGCGCCGGAGCACCGCCTTCACCCGGGCCTGGAGTTCCATGATCCCGAAGGGCTTTACCACATAGTCGTCCGCGCCGGTTTCCAGCCCGGAGACCCGGTCCATCTCGGCGGAGCGGGCGGTGAGCATAATGACGGGTACCTCGCAGCTCTCCCGCCCCTCCCGGAGGCGGCGGAGAATCTCCAGTCCGTCCATACCGGGGAGCATGATGTCCAGAATATAGAGCAGAGGCAGCGGCTGCCCCTCGTCCGCGAACAGCGCCTCTCCCGACTCATAGGCCCGGACGGAGTAGCCCACCGACTGAAAGTAGTAGCGGAGCATCTCCCGGATGCTCTCGTCGTCCTCCACCACCGCGATGAACTTGGACATGGTATCACTTCCTTACCCCAGGATTTCGCCGGTGACACAGAAAATAGCCCACTGGGCAATGTTCACCCCGTGGTCCGCGATGCGCTCCAGGTACTTGGCGATGATAATCAGATCAATGGCCTGATCGGCCTCCTGCCGGTTTTCCACAATCAGTTCCACCAGCTCGGCCTTGATGGTGCGGAAGAGCGCGTCAATCTCGTCGTCCAGGGCGATCACCGCCTGGGCGGCCTCGGTATCCCGGTTGACATAGGAGAATATGGCCCGCTTCACCATCACCCCTGCCTTCTGGCTCATAGTGCGGATGTGGGCCAGGGCGGAGGTCTGCTTCTGTCCGGTGAGCAGCAGGGAGATCTCCGCGATGTTGGCACACTGGTCCCCGATGCGCTGCAAGTCGGTGACCATCTTCAGGGCGGCGGAGATGGTGCGCAGGTCCCGGGCCACCGGCTGCTGCTGCAGGAGCAGCCGCAGGCAGCGGTTTTCAATGTCCCGCTCCATCTCGTCCATGTGGCGGGTCATTTCCATGGCATTTTTGGCGGCGGCGTCGTCGGCGGAGGAGAGAGATTCGGTGACCACGTCGATGGCGTCCTCCGCGGCGGCGGCCATGTCGATCATTTCATAGTTGAGCTCCTGGAGCTCGGCGTCAAAGGTCTTTCTCATGGCTCCTCCTTATCCGAACCTGCCTGTAATATAGTCCTCGGTGCGCTTGTCCCTGGGCATGGAGAACAGCTGGGTGGTGTCCCCGAATTCGATAAGCTGACCCAGCAGGAAGAAGGCGCACTTGTCGGACACCCGGGTGGCCTGCTGCATGTTGTGGGTGACGATGATGATGGTGTAGTCCCGCTTCAAATCGGAAATCAAATCCTCAATCTTGGAGGTGGAGATGGGGTCCAGGGCGGAGGTGGCCTCGTCCATCAGCAGGATGTCCGGCTCCACCGCCAGCGCCCGGGCAATGCACAGCCGCTGCTGCTGCCCGCCGGACAGGCCCAGGGCGGATTTTTTCAGCCGGTCCTTCACCTCGTCCCAGATGGCGGCGCTCTGGAGGGACTTTTCCACAATGTCGTCCAGGCGGCTCTTGTTGCGGATGCCGTGGGTGCGGGGACCGTAGGCGATGTTGTCGTAGATGGACATGGGGAAGGGATTGGGCTTCTGGAATACCATACCGATCTGCTTGCGCAGCCAGGTCACATCCACCTTGGAATCGTAAATTTCCATGCCCCGGTACTGCACCGAGCCGGTAATCTTTACCCCGGGTACCAGATCATTCATCCGGTCCAGGGTTTTGAGAAAGGTGGACTTGCCGCAGCCGGAGGGACCGATGAGAGCGGTCACCTGCTTTTCCGGAATGTCCACGCTGACGTTTTTCAAGGCCTGGGTGGGGCCGTACCAGAGGTCGAGCCCCCTGGCGGATAAAATAGTAGCTTCGTCCATCATGGGGTCTCCTTACGTTTTCTTTAATTTCCGGCCCACCAGCTTGGCGCTGAGATTGATGACCAGGGTGAGGAGCATCAAAATGGCGGCAATGGCAAAGGCCACGTCAAACTCCGCCCGCTCCCGGGCGTACACATACAGGGCCACGGTGAGGGAGGCGCCGGAGGAGTGAATGAAATTGCCCACGGAGGCAAAGTAGTTGTTCAGGCTCATGCCCATACCGGCGGTAAAGAGCAGGGCGGCGGATTCCCCCACAATGCGGCCCACCGACAGGATGCAGCCGGTAACGATACCGTCCACCGAGGAGGG
This sequence comes from uncultured Flavonifractor sp., assembly GCF_944387675.1. Lineage (GTDB taxonomy): Bacteria > Bacillota > Clostridia > Oscillospirales > Oscillospiraceae > Flavonifractor. Next base: position 2,853 of record NZ_CALXFV010000059.1, read on the forward strand.
GAGCACCACCGTGCGGATCATGTGCCACTTGCCCGCCCCAAGACCCAGGGCCGCCTCCCGGTAGGACTGGGGTACGGTTTTCAGAGATTCCTGAGTGGTGCGGATGATGGTAGGAATGGTGACAATCACCAGAGTGAGGGAGCCGGCCAGCAGGGAGGCCTGGAGCCCCAGCCGCTGGCAGAAAAAGAGCATGCCCACCAGGCCGAAGATGATGGAGGGGATGCCGGTGAGAGTCTCGGTGGCAAACTCGATGACCGCCACAAACCGGCGGTTGGAGGCGTACTCCGTCAAATAGATGGCGGCCCCAACCCCCAGGGGCAGGATAAAGATGAGGGTTACCACCACCAGGTAGACGGTGTTGAGAATGTTGGGCAGGATGCCGATGGTGCCGCGGATGAAGCTGGACTCGCTGCTGATGAAGCTCCAGGTCACGTGGGGCAGGCCCTTGACAAAGATATAGCCGATGAAAAGCACCAGCAGGGTGCAGGTCAGTGCCGCGCAGAAGTAGAGCAGGAACCGGAGCACCCGGTCATAGGCCTTTCGCCTGCCCGAGAGCGGCTGCATGTCTCTCACAGTATATCACCCCTTCTTCCGTTTGAGAAGCGTGTTGAGGATTACGTTGATGAGCATGATAAAGAGGAAGAGCACCAGGGCGATGGAGTACAGGGCCTGACGCTGGAGGCCGGAGGCGTAGGCCATTTCGCTGGCCACGGCGGTGGTGAGAAAGCGCACCGACTGGAACAGCCCCGGCATGTTGGCCACGTTGCCTGCCACCATGATGATGGCCATGGCCTCCCCGATGGCCCGGCCGATGCCCAGCACGATGGAGGCGGCGATGCCGCTGGAGGCCGCCGGAACGGACACCCGGAAGACCGTCTCAATGTGGGTGGCGCCCAGGGCCAGGGAAGCCTCCTCATACTCCCGGGGTACCGCCTTCAGGGCGGTCTCTGACACCGAGATGATGGAGGGCAGGATCATCACCGCCAGCACCAAAATGGCGCAGAACAGGCTGGCTCCGTCGGGCAGATGGAAGAGCTCCCGCACGGTGGGGACCAGCACCATCATGCCAATCAGGCCGTACACCACCGAGGGAATTCCGGCCAGCAGATCCACCGCCGGGCGCACCAGGCCGGCCAGCCGGGGAGAGGCGATTTTGGCCAGAAACACCGCCGTCAGAAAGCCCACCGGTACCCCCAGAAGGATGGCCCCGGCAGTGCCGTAGACGGAGGTGAGGATGAAGGGGAGAATTCCGAACTTGGGCTCGGCAGCGGTGGAGGCCCACTCCCTGCCGAAGAGAAAGTCCGCCAGGCCGATTTCCCGAATGGCCGGCAGACCGGAGAGAATCAGGTAAATGCTGATGAACAGCACGAACACGATGGCGACAAGCCCGCACAGGAGAAACAGGACGTTCATAATGACTTCCAGCGGGCGGAGCTTTTGTTTCATGTCGGATTACCGGCCTTTCGTAGAATGGGGCGGATCGGGCTGCTTATGCCGAGTACCCCCTCGGTGCCGAGGGGGTACTTCTGCAAAGAGAGAAGGTGTGCTTACTTTGCCACCGGTACGGCGCCGGCGTCGGCAATCAGAGCGGAAGCGTCGGTGGAGGTGGCCCACTGGATGAAGGCGTCGGCGGCGGCGGAGAGGGCGGCGCTGTCGCTGACGATGAAGTTGAAGTTGCGCTGGATGGCATAGCTGCCGTCCAGGACAGCCTCCTCAGAGGGGGCCACGCCGCCCACGGTGAGGGCCTTCACGGTGTCGTCCACGGCGGACAGGGACACATAGCCGATGGCGTTGGGGTTGGAGGCCACGTTGGCCACCACCTCGCCGGTGGAGGTCAGCTCGTTCTGGTACTTGCAGGCGTCCTCGGTGCCGGTGATGGATTCAAAGCCGTCTCGTGTGCCGGAGCCGGCCTCGCGGCCGATGAACACCACCTGGCCGTCGCTGCCGCCAACCTCGGACCAGTTGCCAATCTCGCCAGTGGCCAGAGCCGCAATCTGCTCCAGGCTCAGGTCGGCCACGGGGTTCTGGGGATTGACCACGATGGCGATGCCGTCCTTGGCTACGGTAATCTGCTTCACGCCGGTCTCCTCGTCCTTCAGGTCCCGGGAGGCCAGGCCGATGTCGCAGGTCCCCTCCTGGGCGCCGGTGATGCCGGCACCGGAGCCGGAGCCAGTGTAGTTTACGGTGACACCGGGCTGGAGTTCCTTGTAAGCCTCAATCAGGTAGCCCATCACGCTCTCCATGGAGGTGGAGCCGTTGGTGTTGACGGTGCCGGTCAGCTGGATGTTGTCACCGGCGGGAGCCTGGGACTGCCCGGCCACGGGGCTGTTGGAGCCGGCGGCGGGGGACTGGGCGGTGTCGCCGGTGCCGCCGCAGCCGGCCAGCAGGCCCACGCACAGGGCGGCGGAGAGCATCAGCGCAAGACTTCTCTTTTTCATGTCATTCAATCTCCAATCATGCATTCAATTCTTTCTTTCCGGGAACGCTTTTCAGTATATCCGGGCATTGTAAAGTTGTCCCGCAAGCCTTTGTAAAGTCTGTGTAAAGCCCCTTTTGACTAAGATTGCCCCACTTTACAGGATCCATACTCTGCGGAGAAAAAATACCGCGGCGGGGAAGCGTTCCTTCCCCGCCGCGGCGGTTGTCTGATTCTGTTAAAGGGCCAGCCAGCGCTCCAGCTCTCCCAGATCGGGGGCGATATGTGCGCAGGGGAACCCGGCGGCCAGAAAATCCTCCCGCCCGGTGGTGCCGTTGAGCACCGCACAGAAAGCGGCGCCCGCCCGCTGTGCAGCCTCGGCATCGATGACCGTGTCCCCGCAATAGAGCACCTGCTCCGGCCTCAGCCCCAGGGCGGCAATGGCGGCCAGCAGCCCCTCCGGATCGGGTTTGGGGCGGCTCACCTGATCGCCGCCGGTGACCGAGGCGAAGAGGGAAAGCACCCCCCTGGCCTCCAGAATGGCCCGCAGGGTATCCCCGCGCTTGGTGCTCACCACTCCCGCGGGAACGCCCGCCCGGTGGAGGGCGGACAGCAGTTCCCCGGCGCCGGGAAACATCCGGACGGTCTCCACCTGCATGGGACCGGCTTTTTCCGTGTAGAGCGCCCGGAACCTGGCCCGGTTTTGAGGATCGGGGTCCCCGGAGAGGAAGGTGTACTCATCCTCCAGGGGCATTCCGATGGTGCGGCGCACCGCCTCCCGCTCCGGCTGGGGCAGGCCCATTTGGGCGAAGGCGTACTGAAAGCCGGCCACAATGGCCTGTGTGCCGTCCCCCAGGGTGTAGTCAAAATCAAAAAAGACCGCTTGATACCGCATCGTGCCTCTTCTCACTCTCATTCATACTGTTTCCGTCCGGTAGTGCTGGGGATGTGCAGCTCGTCCCGGTACTTGGCCACGGTGCGCCGGGAGAGTACGCAGCCCTGCTGGGCCATGAGCTGGCACAGCTTCTGGTCGGACAGAGGCTTTTTCTTGTCCTCCCCGGCGATGAGCTTTTTCAGCAGGGCCTTGGCCGCGTCGGGAGAGGCGGCATCCTCTCCGGCGGAGACGGGACCCAGACTGCGGGTGAAGAAATAGCTCAGGGGGTAGACCCCCATGGAGCACTGGATGTACTTGTCCTTGGTGGCCCGGCTGACGGTGGACTCGTGGACCCCGATGCGCTCGGCTACGTCGGCCAGAGACAGGGGAACCAGATGGCCCGGCCCCTTTCGGAAAAAGGTCTCCTGAAGCTCCAGAATGCACTCGGCACAGGCCATCAGGGTGGAGCGGCGCTGCTCAATGGCCTTGACCATCCATTTGGCCTGCCGCACCTTCCCGGTGAGGTACTCCTTGACTCCCTCATCCTCGCTCTCCTTCATCAGCCGGGTGTAGTAGCCGCTGATGTTCAGGGTGGGAAAGTAGTAGTCGTTGGTGAGCAGCTCAAAGTGGTCGGGAAAGCTGACCACGATGATGTCCGGGTTGATGTAGGTCAGGTTTTCCCGGGCGGCAAAGCCGGTACCCGGCCGGGGATTGAGCTTGCGGATCTGGTCGCAGGAGGCCCGTACCTCCTCCTGGGACACCTTCAGCTCCCGGGCGATAAGTCCGTACCGGCTTTTGGACAGGGCGTCCAGATAGTCCTGGGCAATGCGCACCGCCAGCTCGTCCACCGGCGTGCGGCGCACCAGCTGGAGCCGTAAGCACTCGGACAGGTCCCGAGCGCCCACCCCGGCGGGTTCCAGAGACTGCACCGCCTCCAGCGCCCGCTCCATAACCTCCGGCGAACAGCCGCAGTCGGCGGCCAGAACCTCCAGCGGCTCGTCCAGCCAGCCGTTCTGATTCAAGCTCTCCACCAAAAAGATGCCGGCCTCCATGACTGGCGGCTCCAAATCCAGCACCTTCAGCTGGGAGAGCACATAGTAGTAGAGATTTTCATCATCGTCCTGCACGGTTCCGTAGTTGTTCAGCGGGTCGTTCTCTTCCTCCGAGTCCTGCTGGTGGTAGTACCGGTTCTGGGGGTCGGTGGATTCCAGCCACTCCAGCTTCCGGCGGAGGATGGAAAATTCATCCTGCTTGTTGTAGTTCTGCTCCGGCTCCAGCACCGGGTTCTCCTGCACGGCCTCCTCGATGTATTCCAGAAGCTCCTGAGAACCCATCTGCAAAATCTCCATGGACTGCATCATCTGGGGGGACAGCGTCTGCGTCTGCTTCTGAGATAAATTGAGTTCCAATGCTTTGGCCTCCCTCTGCGAAAAACGTCACATTTCGTCCGGGAGACAGTATATCACGGAAGCGGGGCCAATTTCAACTGCGGGGGCTGAGCACGGATGTAGAAAATGAAAGGATGCTCAGCCGCTGGGCGTCAGAAAGGCCTCCGCCCCATAGCGCAGACAGCGACGCAGCCGGGCCTCGCCCCGTTTGATGGTGCGGGAGACGGTGGACTTGTCCACCCCAAGCCGCTCTCCAATCTGACGCATGTTGAGCCGCTCTCCATAGTAGAGCAGCAAAAACTGCCGCTGCCGGGGGGTGACATCCTCCTGCAAGGCCCGTACCAGATTGTGCTTGATCCGGGCCATCTGCTGGGAATTGTCCTCCGCCATGGCCCGGGCGTACACCGCCATATCCGCGGCGTACATGCGCCCTCTCCTATATCGTGTATTTGACATTGCGCCGGTACCCCCTCTCATAATACCGCTCACACAGTACGGCCAGTTCCCTGGCCTCCCGCCACATGGTCCGCAGCAGCTTGATGCGGCTGTCCAACTGGATGCGCTTGCTTTCATCCCACTCCGTCCGCTGCTGGTGCTCCAGCAGCAGAACCCGCTCCCGCAGGACGTCGGCGCTGAAGCGGTACTCTGCCGACAGCTCCAATAAGGTCATTCTTTTCCTCCCCTTCCTCCTGCCGGAGGACCTCCAGACAGGGGGTACACATCTCCCGCTCCTGCCCGTACAGCTCCCCCCGGCACCGGCGGCACCAGCCTGCCGGCGGGACCCGCTGCATATCCCGCAGCGGGTCCGTCCAAACCCGTACCCGGATTGCCTGTCCCCCCTCAAAAAAACATGAAAAAAGCCAATACTTTCCCTTGACAAAATACCTCCTATCTGATAAAATAGCCTTCGCTGTGGACGAGCTGATATGCTGGTGTAGCTCAGTTGGTAGAGCAGCTGATTTGTAATCAGCAGGTCGGGGGTTCGAGTCCGTCCACCAGCTCCATCGTCGGCGCAAGCTCCGGATCGCTCGCTTCCGCGCAGGCGCGAAAGCTCGTTCCCTCCGCTGCGCCTCCTCTCCAAATTGAACCCGCTGCGCTGGGCTTCAATTTGGGATAAGGGAGAACGGCTGACAAGTTCATATGGAGGAGTTCCCGAGTGGCCAAAGGGGGCAGACTGTAAATCTGTTGCGATTCGCTTCGGTGGTTCGAATCCACCCTCCTCCACCAAAAATGTCTCGCCGGTAGGCGGGGCATTTTTATTTGTGTGGATTCGAAAGGCGCCTTTCAACCGCCGTGGCTTTTCCGGAGAAAAGCGAATCCACCCTCCTCCGCCAAAAAGTCTCGCCGGTAGGCGGGGCATTTTTTGCACTGCCCTCTCCGAACGGTGCTGCCACAGGGCCTGTAATAGAACATAAGTTCTGGACTGCGGATATGATAACACCGAACGGAGATAAAAGTCAATGGGCAGGGAGAAAAATATATTGCGTTTGGTGATAAAACGTGATAGAATAGCCCCGAAAATGGGACAGGGGGGAATCCGGGTGAAGCAGGAGAGCAGCCTTGGCGCCCGCTTGCGCACGCTGATGGAGGAGCGGGGCCTGAGTTATGAGCAGCTGGGGGACCGGACGCACATGAATCCCCAGACCTTAAACCGCTATGTGCTGGGCCAGCGGGAGCCAAAGATCGGCACCGCCGCGGCCATGGCCCGGGCCTTGGGGGTGGACCCTCTGTGGCTTCAGGGGTTTGACGTACCACGGATTCCGGCGCCGGCAGCGGAGCCGGCGGCGGTTCCCGTCCTGGGTACCATCCGGGCGGGGGTGCCGCTGCTGGCCCAGCAGGATCTGGAGGGTTATGCGGCGGCCAATGTCCCCGACCCGGAGGAGTGCTTCTACCTGCGGGTGACGGGGAACAGTATGGTGAACGCCGGCATCCGGGAGGGGGACCTGGTGCTCATCCGCCGGCAGGAGAGTGCGGAAAACGGCCAGATTGTGGCCTGTCTGGTGGACGGGGAGGATGCCACTCTGAAGCGGTTCCGGATGCAGAAGGGTGTGGTGATTCTCCAGCCGGAGAATCCGGACTACGAACCCAAGATTATTCCCCTGTCGGAGTTTGAGCGCGGCGCCGCCCGGATCATCGGGGTGGCGGTCAGACTGGTGCGGAATTTGTGAGAGGGAGGCGGTCCGCATGGTAACGGAGGACTGGATGGTGCGCCAGGTGGAAGCGCTGGCCCGTTCCATCGCCATGTTGGTGTTCCACAAGGAGGAAACGGAATATGTCCCCTCGGGGGTGGCCCGGTGGGACGGACTTCACCGGACGCTGATGGACTGCCTGGCGGCAGGAGACGCCTGCGGCGGGGAGGATCTGCTCTTTGAGGCGGCGGAGGCCGGAGAGTTGGAGTGCCTGGAGGCCGGCGTGGACTTTTATGCCCGGCTCAACCGGTGGAGCGAACCCAGGCTGGAGGAGGCTTGTTTTGAACGGGAGGAAATTCAGGAGGGGCTCCGGGACCTGTCGGGGCGCTTTGGAATAAATTTATAAGGAGGAAGCAGCCATGAAGATTGATCTCAAACAGATGGAGGCGGAGCCGCTCTCCCAGTTCAAGGGCGGGGAGAAGATCACCTACGCCAAGCTGTTTACCGACAAGGGCGTGCGCGTCATGCACGGCCGGCTGGAGCCGGGGGCCTCCATCGGCCTGCACACCCATGAGGGGAGCAGCGAGGTGGTGTATGTGCTCTCCGGCACGGGAAAGGTGCTGTATGACGGCGGGGAGGAGCCGCTGAGTCCCGGGGACTGCCACTACTGCCCGGAGGGACACGCCCATTCCCTGATCAACAACAGCGCGGAGGACCTGATTTTCTTCGCTGTCATTCCACTGTACCAATAAAAAACAGACAAAAGGTCGGGGCCGGACGCTATGCGTCCGGCCCCGCAGGCTGTCGAAAAAGTAGCTTCCGCCACTTTTTCGAGTTGGTTGCAGTTCAGGATTCCTCCCGCTCCTGGCGGTAGGCCTCCAGCTCCAGTTCGTCCTTGATTTCCAGACCCCGCTCTCCCGCCAGGCCCTCCATATGGTGGGTGAACTCATGGGCCAGGGTGGTGTACAGCTCCTCCTCCCAGTCCTCCTCCGTCCAGTCCTCCTGCTGGGCCAGGGCGGCGAAGGAGCCGTAGTAGAGGTTGATATATTTCCCCATCATGTCGTTGCAGTACTCCCCCATGATGTAGAGGTCCTCGCCCTGGGGATCTTCCACCGCCTCCGGCAGCAGGGAGATACCGCCGTTGAGTTCCCGGTAAAATGCCTCCGGAAACTCCTCCGCCAGCTCGTCCAGCAGGTCGCCCACCTGGTCAAAGCTGAGTATCATGCGCCCACCTCCTCCGGCTTTTTCATGGTGAGGGAGATGCGCTTTTTCTTCTCATCCACCTCCAGCACCCAGACGGTGACAATGTCCCCCACGGCGCATACCTCGCTGGGGTGGCGCACCCGCCTTCGGGCGGCCAGCTGGGAGATGTGGACCAGTCCATCCTGATGCACCCCGATGTCCACAAACACCCCGAAGTCGATGACGTTGCGCACCGTACCGGTGAGCTCCATCCCGGGTTTCAGATCCTTCATCTCCAGCACATCGGTGCGGAGAATGGGGCGGGGCAGCTCATCCCGGGGGTCCCGGCCCGGCTTCATCAGCTCCCGTACCACGTCCCTCAGGGTGGGGAGACCCACGCCGCAGCGCTCCGCCGCCTGGGTCTCCCCCAGCTGCGCCACCCGCCGGTCCAGGTCGGATATGGCTCCCGCGGCCATGTCCGCCGGGGTACAGCCGCACAGCTTCAGCAGCTTTTGGGCGGCGTCATAGCTCTCCGGGTGGACCCCGGTGCGGTCCAGCAGGTTTTTACTCTCCGGTACCCGCAAAAAGCCGGCGCACTGCTCGAAAGCCTTGGGACCCAGCTTGGGAACCTTGAGAACCTCCTTCCGGGTGGCGAAGGCCCCGTTCTCCTCCCGGTATTTCACAATGTTTCTGGCGGTGGTGTGGTTCAGGCCCGCCACATAGGACAACAGAGGGGCGGAGGCGGTGTTCAGGTCCACGCCCACCGCATTGACGCAGTCTTCCACCACGCCCTCCAGGGTCTCGTCCAGCCTGGCCTGGGGCATGTCGTGCTGATACTGGCCCACTCCGATGCTCTTGGGGTCGATCTTCACCAGCTCCGCCAAGGGGTCCTGGAGCCGCCGAGCGATGGATACGGCGCTGCGCAGGTTGACATCGTAATCGGGAAACTCCTCGGCGGCCAGTTTGGAGGCGGAGTAGACGCTGGCGCCCGCCTCGTTGACGATCATATAGCTCACCCCGCCGCCCAGCTGACGGATCAGCTCCACGGTCATCTGCTCGGTCTCCCGGCTGGCGGTACCGTTGCCGATGGCGATATGGACCACGCCGTGCTTACGGATCAGACGGGAGAGCAGGTCAATAGCCTCCTGTTTTTTCCGCTCATTAAAGGTGGGGTACACCACCGCCGTATCCAGGACCTTGCCGGTGGGGTCCACCACCGCCACTTTGCACCCGTTGCGATAGCCCGGGTCCAGGCCCATGGTGACAAACCCCTTCACCGGGGGCTGCATCAGCAGCGGTTTCAGATTGAGACCGAAGTTCCGGATGGCCCCCTCGTTGGCCTGCTCGGTGAGGGTATTGCGGATCTCCCGCTCCAGAGAGGGCCTCAGCAGCCGGTCCCAGGCGTCGTCCGCCACGGAGCGGACAAAGTCCATAGCCGCCCGGCCGGGAACCACCGCCCGGCGTACGGCAATACGGGCGGTCTCGTCGTCCAGCTCCACGCCCACCTTCAAAATATCCTCCCGCTCTCCCCGGTTGATGGCCAGCACCTGGTGACCCATGGCCCGGCTCACCGGGGTGCGGAAGTCGTAGTACAGGCGGTAGACGCTGTCCGCCGCCTCCTTTTCCGCCGAGCGGGACACCAGCACCCCCCGGCGGAGGTACAGCTCCCGCAGGCTCTTGCGGATGGCGGCGTCGTCGGAGATCCACTCGGCAATGATGTCGCCCGCCCCCTGAAGGGCAGCCTCCGCCGTCTCCACCCCCTTGCCGGCATCCACATACTGCTCCGCCAGAGCCTGAACATCCACCGCCGGACCCGGGGTGAACAGGGCCTGAGCCAGAGGCTCCAGACCCTTCTCCTTTGCCATGGTGGCCCGGGTGCGCCGCTTGGGCTTGTAGGGCAGGTACAGGTCCTCCACCTCCGCCAGGGTGGCGGCGGCGTCAATGGCGGCGGAGAGCGCCTCGGTCAGCTTGCCCTGGCTGTCGATGGAGGCCTTCACCTCACTCCGCCGCTTGTCCAGGTTCCGCAGATATTGCAGCCGGTCTGCCAGGGTGCGCAGGGTGGTGTCGTCCATGCCGCCGTGGAGTTCCTTGCGGTAGCGGGCAATGAAGGGAATGGTGTTGCCCTCGTCAATGAGGGTAATTACATTTTCAAGATAGCGCTCCTTCTGGCCCAACTCCCTGGCCAGGATTTGTATCATGGTTTCCATTGGGGTGCTCCTTTGTCTTAAGGGTACCCCTATTTTACGCGATTTTAACAGGCAAGTCCAGCAAATCTCCTTGCACTTTTCTGACGCAGCCCGTAGAATAAAGGCAAAAGGAGGGGGATGAGATGGACCCCAGGCTGGAGAAAATCAACAGGACGTGGGTGGAACTCACCGAGCAGGCATCCCGGCTGAGCCGGGCCGCCGCCCAGCTTCAGGAGCTGGAACGGCAGCACGCCGAGCGGCAGCGGCGGGTGGAGGAGACCGCTGCCCGCTACCGCAAGGAGCAGGACGACGTGGACAAGCTGGAGCAGGGGGGCCTGCGGGCCTTTTTCATCGGGCTTGCCGGGGACAAGGAGGAGCGGCTCACCAAAGAGCGGCGGGAGGCCCTGGCCGCCAAGTGCCAGTATGACCAGGCCCTGTCCGATTTGGAATATCTGGACGGAAAAATACGGGAGCTGCGGGGCCGGCAGGAGGAGCTGAAGCAGATCCAGCAGCGGCTGGAGGCCCTGAGCCAGGCCAAGGCCAAGCTGCTCAAGGAGCTGGGCGGCGAAACCGGGGAACAGCTTATGGAGATGGACCGGCGGCAGGCGGAGCTGGAGCATCAGCACCGGGAGGTACGGGAGGCACTTTCCGCCGGGAAGCGGGCGGAGACCTGCCTCAGCCGAGTGCTGGACAGCCTGGACAGCGCCGAGGGCTGGGGGGTCTGGGACATGGTGGGGGGAGGCCTGATCTCCACCGCCATCAAGCACGGCCACCTGGACGACGCCCAGGATGGCCTGCGGCAGGTCCAGCGGGCCTTGTCCGACTTCCGCACCGAGCTGACCGACGTGGGGGATATTCAGGTGCCAGACATCTCCATGGGCTCCTTTGCCACCTTTGCCGACTATTTCTTTGACGGCATTTTCGTGGACTGGTATGTGCAGTCCAATATCCACGACGCCCAAAACGGGGTGTCTGAGGTACATACGAAGGTGCTCGCCGTCCTGCGCACCCTGGAGCGGGCGGAAGACAGCCTGAATTTGGAGCTGGAGGGCCTGAAGGCCCGCCGCGCCCGCCTGCTGGAGGACGCCTCCGGTCTATAAGCGGAAAAACGCAGGAAGGCGGGGTCCCAAACGGGACCCCGCCTTCCTTTACAGAGAAAAAGAGGGGAAAAGAGAGGAAAACAAAGTTATTTG
>NZ_CALXFV010000060.1 GCF_944387675.1 uncultured Flavonifractor sp.
CCCCAGGCGGCGTCAAAGGAGATGGATACCATCTTTTGGTCCCGCTGGACGCAGTAGATGGGCAGCTGCCGCTGGGTGGCCGCGGCATCCACGGCGTAGGGGTAATTTACCACATAGAACATCAGCGCCGCCGCCAGGGCGCAGGCCGCCGCCGTCAGCGGTTTTTTCCGAAGCAGCAAGATTTTTCCCATAGCAAACCCTCCTTTCTGCCAGTGTATGCCCGCGCCGCGCCCGGCAGAAGCAGGCAGGCGCCTCCCCCTTTCCCAAGGCCGATACAGGGAAAGGGGGAGGCGCCTGCCTTTATTATGTCATTTTTTCGGAGGAAACAGCAAGGCCGCCGTGTCCGCGCAGACCTACTCCTGCTGGGGCTGGAACCACTCCCGGGTGAGGCGGCAGAAGAGCTGCTCGGCCTCGTTGAGAATCCAGTTTTTACGGCGCACCAGCAGATTGAGCCGGTAGAGCTTGGGTTCCAGGGAATAGCAGGCCACCGGCCCGCCCTTCTGCGTGCAGGACTCCCCCAGGAAGGTGACGCCGCTGCCGTTGGACACCATGATCTGGGTGGCCACAATGCTGTTGGTCTCACACATGGCGCTGGGCTCAAAGTGGTACGTTTCAAACAGCTGGTCGGCCAGCACCCGGAGAGTGGAGCCCTTCCGGGACAGCAGGAAGTTCTCATCCTCGAACCGCCGCACAAACTCCGCCTGGGGAATGGGCTTGTCGGGGTTTTCTTTGGTATAGGGGTGGTCAGTGGGCAGGGCGAAGAGCACCTCCTCCTGCCGCAGCACGTCGGCCAGCTCCTCGTCAAAGGGCTTGATGGTGTTGGCGGCCATGAGACCCAGGTCGATGTTCTCCTCCAGCAGCATCTTGGTCAGGGCGGGAAGGCTCTGCTCGGTGATCTCCACCCGGTAATCCGGGTAGTAGGACTTAAACCGGGGTACGATCTCCGTGAGGGCCAGCAGGGCAAACTGGGAGGTGCAGCCGATGGTGATGTGTCCCCGGTTGTCCAGGCTGGCAATGTCCTTGTACAGCTGCTCCTTGATCTGGAGCACCCGGCGGGCCGCCTCCGTATAGAGCTGTCCCGCGGGAGTGAGCACCAGCTCACCCCGGGCGCGGAAGAACAGGGGGGTGCCGATCTCCTGCTCCAGCTTGGTCAGATACTGGCTGAGGGAGGACTGGGAGACAAACAGTTCTTCGGCCGCCTTGGTCATATTCTTCTTCCGAGCGATGGTGAGAATGTAGGTCAAATACCTGGTGTCCACTGGCGCACTCCTTTCCGCAGTCCGTCATTTGGCCAAAAAAAAGCGTCGATAAGCATTCCCGATTGTGGAAATCACAATTACGAATTGGTCAAAACCCAGGGGATTGATTATAATCATTTTACCAAAGCCGCAGGAGAAAGGGAAGAGGTTTTCTCGCTGTGGGCCGCCAAAACGCAGCGGCTGCTTCTTCACACCCTGTGCGGACGCAAGTGGAAACCCTTAAAGTGGGAGGAGATTGTATGGAAAAAGGCACCCCTATCGTAACGGAGATGAAGGTGATTCCGGTAGCGGGTCTGGACAGCATGCTGATGACCCTGAGCGGCGCCCACGCCCCCTGGTTCACCCGGAACCTGGTGATTCTGAAGGACAGCGCGGGCCACACCGGCATCGGTGAAATCCACGGCGGAGATTTCACCTGCGCGGCGCTGGAGAGCTGCATTCCCCTGGTGGAGGGCAAGCCCATCGGCACCTACCGCAGCATTCTGGACGCCATCCACAAGGCCAGCACCCGTCCGCCGGAGGACGACGGCGAGGGCATCCAGACGCTGGATATCAGCAAGCTCAAGTTTGTGGTGAAGGCGGAGTGGGCCATCGAATGCGCCCTGCTGGACCTGCTGGGCCAGTATCTGGACCTGCCCATGTGCCAGCTGCTGGGCAACGGCAAGCAGCGGGACAAGGTGGAGACCCTGGGCTATCTGTTCTATGTCAGCGACAAGAGCAAGGCCGCCGGCCTGCCCTACCTGGATGAGAGCAGCAGCAGCGACCCCTGGTTCCGGCTCCGCCGGCAGGAGATGCTCACGCCGGAGCGGATTGTGGAGCAGGCCCAGGTGCTCCATGAGAAATACGGCTTCCGCAACTTCAAGCTCAAGGGCGGCGTGCTCCCCGGCGCAGAGGAGCTGGAGGCCATCCGGGCCTTGAAGCAGTCCTTCCCCAACGGCCGGATCAACATTGACCCCAACGGAGCCTGGAGCCTGGAGGAGGCCATTCGGATCTGCAAGCCCATGGAGGGAGTGCTCACCTACGTGGAGGACCCCTGCGGTCCGGAGGCGGGCTACTCCAGCCGGGAGATCATGGCGGAGTTTAAAAACGCGGTGAACCTGCCGGTGGCCACCAACATGATCGCCACCGACTGGCGGCAGTTCTACCACGCCGCCGCCCAGAAGTCGGTGGACATCGTGCTGGCCGACCCCCACTTCTGGGGCTTTGACGGCAGCGTGCGGATGGCCCAGCTCCTCAACGACTGGGGCCTGACCTGGGGCAGCCACTCCAACAACCACTTCGATATCACCCTGACCGCCTTCGCCCATGTGGCCGCCGCCGCCCCCGGCAACCCCACCGCCCTGGACACCCACTGGATCTGGCAGGACGGCCAGAACCTGCTGAAGGACACCCCCCAGATCAGGGACGGCTACCTGGAGGTGCCGGACCGGCCGGGCATGGGCGTGACCATCGACATGGAGAAGGTGGCCCAGGCCAACGCCCTGTACAACAAGCTGCCCAGCCATGACCGGGACGACGCCATGGCCATGCAGTACCTGATCCCCAACTGGAAGTACGATTCCAAAAAGCCCTGCCTGGTGCGCTGAGCGCCGGCCGGACGCATTCTTAAGAGAGGAGTGAACAGTATGAAGACGCAAAAAATGCAGGATCAGATTTTCGGCGTCATCGTGCTGGCTGTGGCCGCCTTCTACACGGTGTTTACCTTTCTGATCCCGCTGAAGGAAGGCTCGGACATCATCAACGCCAGGACCGTACCCCTGCTGCTGGCGGCGCTGATGTGGGTCCTGGGCATCTGCCAGCTGGTGACCGCCCGGAAGGCCGACACCAAGCCCCTGGATAAGGAGGCCAGAGACCTGAGAACGGTGCTGAAAACCGCGGTGCTCATCGTGGTCTACATCGCCCTGTTTGAGCCGGTGGGCTTCCTCATCACCACCATGGTCTACCTGTTCCTGCAATTCATCTTCCTGACGCCGGCGGACAAAAAGCCCAACTACCTGTTTTACGGCATCATCTCCCTGGTGGTCAGCCTGTTCGTGTACACCATTTTCCGGTACAGCCTGGACATCATCCTGCCCCAGGGCCTGATCACATTCTTCTAAGGAGGCGAATCTCAATGTTGGAATTGTTTGCACAGGGGTTTGCCAATGTGTTTTCCCCCTTCTGCCTGGTGCTGATGGTGCTGGGTACCGTCATCGGCATCATTTTCGGCGCGGTGCCTGGCCTGTCCTCGGTGATGGCCATTGCCCTGTTCCTGCCCCTGACCTACGGCATGGATCCGGGCCAGGGCCTGTCGGTGCTGGTGGCTCTGTACATCGGCTCGGTGTCCGGCGGCCTGGTGTCCGCCATTCTGCTGAAAATCCCCGGCACACCCGCTTCCATCGCCACCTGCTTTGACGGCCACCCCATGCTGGCCAGGGGCGAGGGCGCCAAGGCCCTGGGCGCCGGTGTGTTCTACTCCTTCCTGGGTACCATCATCAGCGTGGTGGCTCTGATGTTCATCGCCCCTCAGATTGCCAAGGTGGCCATCAATTTCGGCCCCCACGAGTATTTCGCCATCTCCATTTTCTCCCTGATGCTCATCGCAACCCTGTCCTCCGGCTCCATGGTCAAGGGCATCTTCTCCGGCGTGCTGGGGCTGGCCTTCGCCACCGTGGGCATCGCCCCTCTGGACGCGGTGAAGCGCTTCACCTTCGGCACTGTGGCCCTGTCCGACGGCTTTGATGTGCTCACCGTGATGATCGGTCTGTTCGCCGTGTCGGAGGTCATCAAAATCGCCGAGGTGGCCAAGCGGGAAAAGGCCAGCGACGTGGCCCAGGTCAACATGAAGGTCAAGGGCTTCGGATTTACCGTCAAAGAGTTTATCCAGCAGATTCCCAACGCCATCCGGGCCGCTCTGGTGGGCCTTGGCATCGGCATCCTTCCCGGCATCGGCGCCGGCACCTCCAACCTGGTGGCCTACACGGTCAACAAAAACGCCGACAAGAAGCACTCCGATGAATACGGCAAGGGCTACATCGGCGGCATCATCTCCTCCGAGACCGCCAACAACGCCTCGGTGGGCGGGGCCATGATCCCCCTGATGACCCTGGGCATCCCCGGCGACGGCGTCACCGCCCTGCTGCTGGGCGCCTTCATGGTCCACGGCATCGCCCCCGGTCCCCTGCTGTTCCAGAACTACGGTCCTCTGGTTTACACCATCTTCGTGGCCTGCCTTGTGGCCACCGTGCTGATGCTGGTGATCGAGTGGTACGGCATGCACATCTTCGCCAAGGTCCTCAAGGTACCCCGTCACATCCTGCTCCCCATTGTATTTGTGCTCTGCGTGGTGGGCGCTTTCGGCCTGTCCAGCCGGGTGTTCGACGTGTGGGCCGTGCTGATCTTCGGCGTCATCGGCTACTTCTTCACCATCTTCAAGGTTCCCCAGGCGCCCTTCGTCATCGGCTTCGTGCTGGGCAGCATGGCGGAGACCAACTTCCGCCGGGGTATGATGATGAGCGACGACAACTTCCTGGACTTCTTCACCAAGCCTATCGCCGCCGCCTTCCTGATCTTCACTCTGGTGTACTTCCTGTACGTGGTGGTCAAGGAAATCAAGAAGGCCCAGGCCAGGAAAACCGCCAGCGGTCAGGCGGTCTGATGGAACCCCGGGCAATCCCAAGCCCATTGATAAAACACTTTAGTATGGAAAGGAAGCATTGACATGAAAAAGAGACAGCTTTTTGCATCCGTAATGGCCGGCGCACTGCTGCTGGGTACCTTGGCCGGCTGCGGCAACAACAGTTCCGCCGACGGCGGCGGGGAGGAGTGGCCCACCAAGGCGGTAAACGTGGTGGTAACCGCCAGCGCCGGCGGCGACACCGACTTCAACGCCCGCACCTTCGCCACCTACTTCGAGCAGGTCACCGGCCAGCCCATGGTGATCACCAACACCGCCGGCGGCGGCGGCAGCGTGGCCACCTCCGAGGTGAAGGACAGCAAGGCTGACGGCAGCAAGATCCTGTTCTGCCACACCGGCCAGATGATCGTCAACGAGGTGGCCGGCCTCATCGACTACAGCATGGACGACTTCGACATCGCCTGCATCCCCGCGGTGGACAAGGGTACCGTTCTGGTGGCCAGCAAAGCCTCCGGCATCACCTCCGTGGAGGACCTGGTGGAGAAGGCCAAGGCCGCTCCCGGCGAGATCACCTACGCCTCTGAGCTGGGCGGCTACTCCCACCTGCAGGGCCTGATCTTGATGGAGAAGGCGGGGATTGACCTGAAGATCCTGGACATCGGCTCCGCCTCCGACAAGATCACCAACATGCTGGGCGGCCGGGTGGATCTGGCTGCCATCTCCTACGGCGCCGTGAAGGACTACGCCGAAACCGGCGATCTGATCATCCTGGCCCAGTACAACGAGGAGCGCAACGAGAATCTGGACCCCGACATCCCCACCTTCGTGGAGTGCGGCATTGACTTTGTGATGGAGAAGCCCTACATCATCGCCTTCCCCAAGGGAACCGACCAGGCCATCATCGACAAGATCAATGAAGTGGCGGCCCAGATCGCCGAGGACCCCGACTACCAGGCCGCCCTCATTGAAGGGTACAACCAGCCCGCCGAGTACATCGCCCATGACGAGGCGCTGGAGCTGCTGGCCCAGACCCGGGAGGATTACATGGCCTATCAGGACCTGCTCCAGTAAGCGAGTTCCTTTCCTCTCTTTCCCATTTCCCTTACTACCTATCCATCCTTTCGTTCCGGCCGGCTATGTGTGCTACCGTCACATAGCCGGCCCCTTTTTGCCCGCCCCCCTCCGGTCCGGCTCCCCGCCCGGAAGAGCAGCAGCCCCGCGGCGCACAGCCCCCCGCCGAGAAGAAGAGCGGCGGACAGGCTGCGGTCGGCCACCGCTCCAAAAGCCAGGTTGGCTCCCACGCCCACCACGTCCATCACCATGGCCCCCACGCTGAGAGCGGTGGCCCGGTCCGCCGTGGAGATCTCCCGGTTTTGCAGCTCCAGCTGGAGGGGCTGGAACAGGCTGTTTCCCACCCGGAACAGGAGCAGCCCCGCCACGGACAGGGCGGCGCTGCGGGTCAGCGCCAGCGTCAGGCAGGACAGGGCGGACAGGGCGAAGAGCAGCCGGGCCGTCCGCCTCTCCCCCAGCGTCCGGGTAAGCCGGAAGGAGTACGCCCCGGTCAGGCCCAGCAGGGTGGCGGCCAGATAGGCCAGGCCAATCGCCCGATCCCCCATGCCGCAGCGCTGATACTGCGGCTGGTTGAGAAAGACCGTCACCACCTGATGGCTCTCGGTGAGCAGCCCTGCTGCAACCAGAAGCACCATCAGCCGCCGGTTTTTCAGTACCTGGCCCGCAGCCTGCCGAAAGGCCCCCGGTTGCCGGTATGGTTCACTGGGCTTCACTTCCGCAAGGCCGAAGGACAACAGGGCGGCCACTCCGTAGCTGAGGGCGGTGAGCAGTCCAGCCAACGCATACCGCTCTCCAATCCACAGGGAGAAGACCAAAGCCGCCGCCAGCAGTCCCAGGGTTTGCAGGCTGGTATACAGGCCAAACACCCGCTGGCTCTCCCCCGGTGGGCAGGAGAGGAAGAGGATGCTCTCATCCAGCCCGGACAGTCCCGCCAGCACCACACTGAGCACCACCCGCTCCGCCAGAAATCCGCCGAAGCCGTCCGCCTGCCAAAACAGCAGCTTGGAAATAAAATAGAGGCAGCAGCAGAATACCATGGCCTTCTTGTAGCCTATCCGGTCGGCGGCGGCCCCCCAGGGGACCTCCAGCAGGATACACAGGGCCAAGGACACACTCTCCAGCAGGGTAATCTGAAACAGGCTCAGGCCGTGAGCCTGCCGGTAAAGGGTGGCCACCGGCCCGTAAAACACCATCCCCTGAAGCAGGGCAATCGCGTACATCAGAGAAAGATTTCGTTTCATTTCAGATAACAGTTTCCTTTCCTGTTTTTTGCAGCACAAATGGGCGCCGGCTTCCCGGCGCCTGCTCCGCGCTGCGGCTCAGGTGGGACTGCACCTCATAAAATCCGCCTCCCGTTTTCTCTTGCTCAAAGAATTATAGCATATATGTTTCGTTTTGGGGTTGCCAAATAGGACAACTTGTGTTATCCTCAAACGGCAGCCAAAAGACTAGTAAAATAATAGGAAAAAGGAGGAAAATCAGGTGGAAGCTTGCGGACGAAGTACCAGCGCGGGCAGTGCGTGTCCTTTACGGAGCCGGTGCGGCACCCCCTGGTTTTCCCCGTAACACGGGGGCTGCCGGGCCAGCCCTTCCTGGATTTCCGCACACCGCCGCTGGGGCATCCGGGTTTTAACCCGGACGCCTGGCCGCGGCGCGCCTGCTTTGGTGACTTCCTCGCTGTATCACAACGGACAGGAGGAAAGGCCCATGAAACTGAATCTGACTTTGGAGGCGCTGCAGGACCTGCTGGAGCGCCGGGATGCGTACGCCCTGCAGGCGGCGCTGGAGAAGGAACATCCCGCCGATCTGGCGGAGCTGCTGGAGGGGCTGGCGGGCCAGGAGAAGCTGGCCGCCATGGCCCCCCCGGAAAAGTCCTATTTGAAAACCGGTGTCCTTACCCTGGCCCGGCACCGGATTGTGTGGCTGCTGGTGCTGATGGTATCCGGCATGATCACCGGCAGCATCCTGGGCCGGTATGAGGCGGCCTTCTCCGCCATGCCCCTGCTGGTCACCTTTATTCCCATGCTCACCGACACCGGCGGCAACGCCGGCAGCCAGTCCAGCACCCTCATCATCCGGGGCATGGCGGTGGGGGAGATCCGGCTGCGGGACTTCGGCAAGGTCTTCTGGAAGGAGCTGCGGGTGAGTCTGGTGGTGGGGGCTGCCCTCAGCGGCGTGAATTTTGTCCGTCTCCTCCTCACCTGCCCCGGCCAGACCGCCACCGCCCTTACGGTGGCCGCCGCCCTGTTTGTCACGGTGCTGCTGGCCAAGACCATAGGCGGCGTGCTTCCCATGGCCGCCAAGTTTTTCCGGGCCGACCCGGCCATTATGGCCGCCCCGCTGATCACCACCATCGTGGACGCCATCTCCCTGGTGGTCTATTTCACCATCGCCAGCGTCCTGCTGCCTATCTGAACAAAAAATGTCCCTGTCCTCAAGCGGACAGGGACATTTTTTCACGCATTCCTGCCCCGGCGGAGATCGCAGATTCCCTTGACGACCTGGATCACCAGGGTGGGCAGAAAGGCCAGACCCACGATCTCCCCCAGATTGGCAAGCCCGAAAGCGGGCGCCACCTGGAACAGGCCCTTGAGGCCGGGAATGAAGAGCACCGCCAGCAGCAGCGCCACGCCGGCGCAGAAGGCCAGAATGGAATAGGGGTTGGTGGCGAGCTTCAGCCGGAAAATGGATTCCCGGCCCCGGCAGTTGAAGCCGTGGAACAGCCGGGCCAGGGTGAGTGTGGCAAAGGCCATGGTGGAGGCCATGGCGGCGTCTCCCCCCTGATAGCCCAGATAGAAGGCCGCCATGGTCACCACGGCGATGAGCAGACCCTGTCCGCCGATGCGGGAGAGCAGCGGCCGGTTGAGAATGGGCTCCTTGGGGTCCCTGGGTTTCTGGTCCAGCAGACCACGGCGGGCGGGTTCCATTCCGATGGCAATGGCGGGCAGGGAGTCGGTAAGCAGGTTGATAAACAGCAGGTGTACCGGCTGAAAGGGGACAGGCAGGGCCAGCAGGGATGCGTACAGCACACAAAAGATGCCGGCGGTATTGCCGCTGAGCAGGAACTGAATGGCGTTTTTGATGTTGGCGTACACGCTGCGGCCGTTGACCACCGCCTTGACGATGGTGGCAAAGTTGTCGTCGGCCAGGATCATGGAGGCGGCGTCCTTGCTCACCTCGGTACCGGTAATGCCCATGGCCACGCCGATGTCCGCCTTCTTCAGGGCGGGGGCGTCGTTGACGCCGTCTCCGGTCATGGAGACAATCTTACCCTTTCGCTGCCAGGCGTTGACGATGCGGATCTTATGCTCCGGGGATACCCGGGCGTACACCGAGATCTGCTCCAGCTGCTGGTCCAGGTCGGCGTCGGTCATCTGGTCCAGCTCCAGGCCGGACACCGCCCGGTCTCCCTCCCGGAAGATTCCCAGCTTCCGGGCAATGGCGGAGGCGGTGATCTTGTGGTCGCCGGTAATCATAATGGTGCGGATGCCGCCCCGGCTGGCGTCGGCCACCGCCTGCACCGCCTCGGGCCGGGGCGGGTCAATCATGGAGATGAGGCCGATGAAGGTAAAGGCCCCCTCGTCGTCCAGAGTGAGGGGCCGGACGGCCTCCAGCTCCTTATAGGCAAAGGCCAGCACCCGCAGGCCCTCCATGGACAGCCCCATATTTACCCGGGCGATGGTCTCCTTCCGCTCCGGGGTGAGCTCCACCCTTCCCTCCCGGGTGAGCAGCCACTTGGACCGGTCCAGCAGCACGTCGATGGCCCCCTTGGTAAACAGGGTGGGGGTTCCGTCAATGTCGTGGAGGGTGCTCATCAGCTTACGGTCGGAGTCAAAGGCCAGCTCCCCCAGGCGGGGGTGCTGGGCGCGGTAAATCTCCTCATTCACCCCGAACTTCTCGCCCAGCATCACCAGGGCCACCTCGGTGGGGTCGCCGATGGAGGCGCCGGTCTCCTCGTTGTTGGTGGCGTCGCTGGCCAGCAGGGCGGCCTTGAGCAGCAGACGCTGCACGTCGTTCACCAGCTCCAGGTCATTCCCTTCCAGCAGGGAGCCGTCGGCGTACACCTTCTGGGGGGTCATCTTGTTCTGGGTCAGGGTACCCGTTTTATCTGAGCAGATAACGGAGACGGAGCCGAGGCTCTCCACCGCTTTCAGGTCCTTCATGATGGCGTTCTGCCGGGCCATTTTCTGGGTCCCCATGGCCAGCACGATGGTGACGATGGAGGACAGGGCCTCCGGGATGGCGGCCACCGCCAGGGCCACGGCAAACATGAGGGAGTCCAGCACCCCCATGCCGGTGCGGAAGACGGACAGGGCAAACACCACAGCGCAGATGGCCATAATGACGATAGCCAGCTTGGCGGAGAAGTTGTCCAGGCTCTGCTGGAGGGGGGTCTTGCGCTGCTGGGTCTGGTTCATCAGGGCGGCGATCTTGCCCAGCTCGGTATCCATGCCGGTGCCGGTGACCAGCACGGTGGCCCGGCCATAGGTCACCAGGGAGCCGGAGAACACCATGTTCTTCTGGTCCCCCAGAGCCACCTGGCCGCCGTCCATTTTGTCGGCGGTTTTGTCCACTCCCTCGCTCTCGCCGGTGAGGGAGCTCTCGTTTACTTTGAGGGAAAAATTCTCCACAATCCGGCCGTCGGCCACCACCATGTCTCCGGCCTCCAGCAGTACGATGTCCCCGGGTACCACGTCGGCGGAGGGGATCTCCACCCGCACGCCCCCCCGGAGCACCTTGGCGGAGGGAGAGGACATGGCCTTCAGGCTCTCCAGAGACTTCTCCGCCTTCACATACTGGACGGTACCCAAAATGGCGTTGAGAATGAGCACGGCGAAGATGACGATGGTGCTCTCCACATTCTCCGACAGGGCGGAGATGAGAGCGGCAACAATGAGGATGATCACCAGCAGGTCCTTGAACTGCTCCAGAAACACCTGAAGCACGCTCTTCTTCTTCCCCTCGGACAGCTTATTGGGGCCGTACTGCCCCAGGCGGTCCCGGGCCTCCCGGTCGGTCAGGCCTTCCGCCCTGGCCTGCCGTGCCTCCATCGCCTGGGGGATGGTCATGCTGTAATAGGGCTGCGTCATAACATTCCTTCCCTTCTCTGGTTACTCAGCGAGAGGGCAAACAAAAAAGACCTCCCGCCAACCGCCGTCCATGACGACAGTTGCCGAAAAGTCTTGTTACCACATCGGGCGTATGCCGCCAGGTCCGCACAGGCGGGCCGTGATGTTGACGGCATAACTTTCAAACTACTCCCTTTTCAACTGTCGGTATCATACCACACGCTCACATCCAAGTCAATTCCTTTTCCAGTATTCCCCCGCTTTTCAGCATTATTCCCGGAACGGTTGACGGCGCAGCCCGCTTTCGGTATACTCTCTCCAGGTATTTCTTTTGGAAAGGAGCCGTTTATGAAGCCGAAAGCCGTACCCGCGCTGCTGAAAACCGCCTGGATTCTGGAGTTGGTCATCGCCATCTTTATTCTGGCGGTCACCGTGGTAGAAACGGTGCTGACGGGCAAGGACTCCGTGGAGCATCTGCTGGCGGGCCAGTTTAGTCTGGACCAGTTTCTGGTGAGCGCCATGAACATCATTGTGGGTCTGGAGTTTATGAAAATGCTCATCCTCCACACCCCCCGGGCGGTCACCGATGTGCTTCTGTTCGCCATCGCCCGGCAGCTGGTGGTGAGCCATTCCACCCCGGTGGATACCCTGCTGGGGGTGGCGGCGGTGGCCCTCATCTTCGTCATCCGCAAGTTTCTCCACTCCAAGGAGGATATGGATCTCCCCGGACCCTCCTCCCCGCCATCGGAATAGGCAAAAACCGCGGAAGCCGGGGCTTCCGCGGTTTTTTTGCCCGCTTTGAAGAATCCGGCCGCCGGCAATCGTATTCTGGGTGAAAGCGCTTTTCAATCCCACGGAAAGGACGTGACAGACATGCCCTCCACACTGGACCGCTCGGAGGTCCGGCGGCTGGTGGAGACCTACTCCGACCTCATCCTCCGGCTGAGTTACACCTATCTGGGCAGCACCCACGACGCCCAGGATATCTGTCAGGACATTTTTCTCAAGCTGCTGCAGCATCCCCATACTTTCGACAGTCCGGAGCATGAGCGGGCCTGGATCATCCGCTCTGCCGCCAACCTGTGCAAGGATCATCTGAAAAGCCGCTGGCGGCGCACCACGGTAGCTCTGGAGGCGGCGGAGACAGTGCCCGCCCCCCAGCCGGAGGAGGGAGAACTGCTGGCGGCGCTGGAGCTGCTGCCCCCCAAGTACCGGACCGTCATCTACCTCTACTACTACGAGGGCTACTCCGCCAAGGAGATCGGCGCTCTGCTGGGGGAAAAGCCGGCTACCGTCTTTACCCGTCTGGAGCGGGGACGGCAGAAGCTGCGGACCTATCTGGAACAGGAGGAACTGACATGAAGCGTTATCACGATACGATGGATCAGCTCCGCTTCACCCCGGAGCAAAAGGAAGATATGGTAGACCGGCTGATGGCGGCAGAGGCAGCCGCGCCCCGCCGGGTCCTGCCCCTCCGCCGCCTGGCTGCGGTGGGAGTTGCCGCCGCCCTGGTGCTCAGCCTGGGGGTAGCCGGGGCCACCGGCGCTCTGGGCAGCGCTGGGGAGGCCTTTGCCGGCCTGTTCAGCGGCGGGGCCGCCGAGACGGAGATCATCGACCAGATCGGCTACTCCATCGGGGCCAGCGACACCTCCAACGGCGTCACCATCACCGCTGACGCCATTATGGGCGACACCTACAGCTATGCCGTGGTGTACACCATCCAGCGGGAGGACGGAAAGGCTCTGGTAAACGATGACGTTCTGGCCCGGGTTTCAAATCCATCGACGGGAGCTCTGCCTCTCGCTTTTCAGTTCCACGACATCACACCTCTGGGCTACACAGGCGGCAGCCATGCCAGAAGCTGGTTCTACGACGCCGATTCCGCCGACAACGCCATCCAGTTCGTGGAGCTGCGCACCCAGAGCGCACCCATCGAGCCGGGAGAGATCACCGTGCAGCTCCGGGATCTGGAGGTGTACAACGAAGACTACACCGCCCGCACCACCCTGGCAAAGGGGAGCTGGACGCTGAAGTTCCAGCTGGACTTTGAGAATTCCTCCCGGGTCCTGCCCTGCGGGCAGACCTTCCGTCTGGACGGGGCGGAGGCCGTGCTGAACACCGTCACCCTCTCTCCCCTGTCCATTCAGGTGGATTACACCGTCCGCGGGGAAGGCGATCCCAGCATGGACTGGATCGAGCCGCTCTCCCTGTCTCTCACCTATACCGACGGTACCACCCTGGATCTGTCCCACGCCGGCGGTACCAGTGCCTACGGGGAAGACGCCGTCAACTGCCAGAAAAGCATGATTTTTGATCAGATCCTGGCCCTGGATGAGGTAGCTTTTGTCACCGTGGGGGATGTGGTCATCCCCGTCACGCAGTAAGCAAAAACCGGGCCCGCCGCACGGCGGGCCCGCTTTCCTTATCTCTGATACTCGAATTCCAGGTTGTACAGGGAGACGATATCCCCATCCCGGATGCCCATTTCCTCCAGCCGGTCGAACAAGCCGGACTGACGGAGCATCTTGTCAAACCAGTTCCGGGATTCGTAGTCCCCGAAGTTGACGTTGGCCATGAGCCGCTGGAGCCAGGGTCCCTCCACAATCCAGGTATCGTCCTCGTGGATGATGTTGAGGGGCTCGGAGGTGTCCACCTCCGGGGGCCGCTCCACGTAGGTGGGTTCGTACACCGTAATGGGCGGCAGGTGCTCCAGCTCCCTTGCGGCGGCCAGCATCAGCTCCCGGGTCCCCTGCTGGGAGGCAGCGGAAATCTCAAAGAAGGGCATACCCAGGGCCTCCACATGGGCCTTCAGGGCCTCCAGACCGGAGCGGTCGGCTGCGATATCCACCTTGTTGCCCGCCACGATCATGGGCCGGTCCTCCAGGCCGGAGCCGTACTGCTTCAGTTCCTCCTGAATAGCCTCGAAGTCGGCCACCGGGTCCCGGCCCTCACAGCCGGACACATCCACCACGTGGATGAGCAGGCGGCAGCGATCGATGTGCCGCAAAAAGTCGTGGCCCAGGCCGGCGCCGTCGGCGGCCCCCTCGATAATGCCGGGGATGTCGGCCAGCACGAAGGACACCCCCTCCTCCACATACACCACCCCCAGGTTGGGGAAGAGGGTGGTAAAGTGGTAGTTGGCGATCTTGGGCCGGGCCTTGGACACCACGGAGAGCAGGGTGGACTTGCCCACGTTGGGGAA
>NZ_CALXFV010000061.1 GCF_944387675.1 uncultured Flavonifractor sp.
CGCAAGACCGACAAGGAGAAATTCTCCGGCGCCGAGGCCACTTACACCGTGGAGTGCATGATGCACGACAAGAAGGCCCTTCAGGCCGGCACCTCCCACTACTTTGGGGACGGCTTTGCCAAGGCCTTTGACATTACCTTCGCCGGCAGCGACAACAAGCCCCACCACCCCTTCCAGACCTCCTGGGGCGTGTCCACCCGGCTCATCGGCGGGGTTATCATGACCCACGGGGACAACAGCGGCCTGGTGCTGCCCCCCCGCATCGCCCCCACCCAGGTTATCATCATCCCTGTGGCCCAGCACAAGCCGGGGGTTATGGAGGCCAACGAGGCCGTGATGGCCCGGCTGAAGGCAGCCGGGGTCCGGGTGAAGATGGACGCCTCCGACCAGTCCGCCGGCTGGAAGTTTGCCGAGTATGAGATGAAGGGCGTCCCTCTGCGGCTGGAGATGGGTCCCAAGGACATGGAGAAGAATCAGTGTGTGCTGGTCCGCCGGGACAATGGGGAGAAGAGCTTTGTTTCCCTGGACGGCATTGAGGACACCGTCCGCACCATGCTGGACGCGGTGCAGCAGGGCCTGTACAACAAGGCCAAGCACAATCTGGACGAGAACACCTATCCCTGTGCCACTGTGGAGGAGGTCCGGGAGAAGATGTCCACCCAGGGTGGCTTTGCCAAGACCATGTGGTGCGGCGACGAGGCCTGCGAGCTGAAGATGAAGGAAATTGCCGGAGTATCCTCCCGGTGCATCCCCCTGGAGCAGGAGCACCTGGGGGACGTGTGTCCCGTCTGCGGAAAGCCCGCCAAGCACATGGTGTACTGGGGCGTGGCCTATTAAGAGAAACCAGGTACCGGACTGCCGAAAAAACAACGCGGCAGTCCGGTTTATAATTGTGAAAAATTCCGGTTGCAATTGAAAAACGATGGGTTTATAATGTCACCAACCTGTTACTGTGAGGAAGTTCACCATGAATAACCGAAACCTCACAACTGCATCCTTCCTGTTTTCCTTTGGCTGGGCTCGATTTATGGGCGCCGGCTTTTTTGGCATGGGGAAATAGGGGGATGAAGGAAATGGGCGGGGCCTTTTTGGGGTCCTGTGGAACCTGGTAAGTCTGGGGGCGCTCATTGAGTTCATCAATGAGCGCCCCTTTTTATTGTGAAAAAGAGGAGGAACTGTTATGGTAGTTGTGATGAAGCCGGGTACCCGGCAGGCAGATATTGACGCCCTGGTGGCCAAACTGAAACAGCTGGACCTGGATGTGGGCATCACCAACGGCGTGGGCTGCACCATCCTGGGCCTGGTGGGGGACACCACCGCAGTGGATATGGACAAGATCTCCATCAATCCCCACGTGGAGCGGGTGATGCGGGTTCAGGAGCCCTATAAGAAGGCCAACCGCAAGTTTCACCCGGAGGACACGGTGGTAAGCGTGGGGACGGCCAAAATCGGCGGTGGAAACTTCTCCGTCATCGCCGGTCCCTGCTCGGTGGAGAGCGAGGCGCAGATCTGCGCCGTGGCGGAAGATGTGAAAGCCTCCGGCGCGGCCCTGCTCCGGGGCGGCGCTTTCAAGCCCCGTACCTCTCCCTACTCCTTCCAGGGTATGGGTACCTCCGGCCTGGACTTGCTCATGGAGGCCCGGGACAAAACCGGCCTGCCCATTGTCACCGAGATTATGGACCCCCGGATGGCCGAGCTCTTTGAGCGGGAGGTGGATGTGGTCCAGGTGGGCGCCCGGAATATGCAGAACTTCGAGCTGCTCAAGGAGGTGGGCAAGATGAGCAAGCCCATCCTCCTCAAGCGGGGGCTGTCCAACACCTACGAGGAGTGGATCATGTCCGCCGAGTACATTATGAGCGAGGGCAACGAGAACGTCATCCTCTGTGAGCGGGGGGTGCGCACCTTTGAGACCTATACCCGCAACACCCTGGACGTGTCCGCCATCCCCGCCATCAAACAGATGAGCCACCTGCCCATTATCGTGGATCCCTCCCATGCCGCCGGCATGTACTGGATGGTGGAACCCCTGGCCATGGCCGCCGTGGCCGCCGGGGCCGACGGCCTCATCATCGAGGTCCACAACGATCCCGCCCATGCCAAGTGCGACGGGCAGCAGTCCCTCACCCCGGAGAAGTTCAGCCACCTGATGGGGAAAGTGGGCGCCCTGGTTGACCTGGTGGGCAAGACTTTGATAAAATAAAGCAAAAAACAATCGGGATTGCGGAAAGGATGAGGCGCCTGTGAAAACCCTCACCGTGGCCCTGCCGGGGCGGAGCTATGACATTTTGATTGAGCGGAATCTGCTGGACCGGGCGGGGGAGCGGGTCCGGGCAGTCTGTTCCCGGGCGGAGCGGCTGTTTGTGGTCACCGACTCCAACGTGGGACCCCTCTACGGAGCGCGCCTGAAAAAAAGCCTGGCCGCCGCCGGCTTTTCCGTGGCCATCCACACCGTCCCCGCCGGGGAGGGGGCCAAGTGCGCCTCCCGCCTGGCCCAGCTGTGGGAGGCCATGA
This sequence comes from uncultured Flavonifractor sp., assembly GCF_944387675.1. Lineage (GTDB taxonomy): Bacteria > Bacillota > Clostridia > Oscillospirales > Oscillospiraceae > Flavonifractor. The sequence continues at coordinate 2,512 of NZ_CALXFV010000061.1, forward strand.
TGGAGTTCGGCCTTACCCGCACCGACGCCGTCATCGCCCTGGGGGGCGGCGTGGTGGGGGATTTGGCCGGCTTTGCCGCCGCCACCATCCTTCGGGGGGTGGATTTTGTCCAGATTCCCACCACCCTCCTCTCCCAGGTGGACTCCTCCGTGGGGGGGAAGGTGGCCGTTGACCTGGACCACGGCAAAAACCTGGCCGGAGCCTTCTGGCAGCCGCGCCTGGTGCTGATGGACCCGGACGCCCTGGATACCCTGCCCGATGCCACCTTCGCCGACGGCATGGCGGAGGTGATCAAATACGGCTGCATTTTTAACCAAGCCTTTTTCAATTTTCTGGCCGCCCGGCCGGAACGGACCCGGCTGATGGAGGAAATTGAGTACATTTTGTATACTTGCTGCGATTTAAAACGAATTGTAGTGGAAGAAGACGAGCGGGACACGGGAGCGCGGATGCTGCTCAACTTCGGCCACACCCTGGGCCATGCCTATGAGCTGGCAGGACAGTACGAGACTTGGACCCACGGCCAGGCGGTGGCTGCCGGTATGGTGAAGGCTGCTGGGGTGGGGGAGAAGCTGGGGGTGACTCCTGCCGGGACGGGGACGGCCATTGCCGGTGCGCTGGCTTCCCTGGGCCTGCCCACGGAAATTTCCTGCCCGGGGGAGGACTACGCCGCCGCCATCGGTCTGGATAAAAAGGGGGCGGGGGCGGACATAACGGTGATTCTGCTGGAGGAACTGGGCCGGGCCGTCCCCTGCCGGATGCCCAAGTCCAAGCTGCTGGAGGAACTGGTATGAACGTGACCATTGTGCCGGAGACCCTGGCGGGGACCGTCACTCCGCCCGCCAGCAAATCTCAGGCCCACCGGGCGGTGCTGGCCCTGGCCCTGGCGGAGGGGACGGGTAAGCTGTCCAACCTGGCCATGTCGGAGGATATCCAGGCCACCTGCGGTTGTGTGGCCGCCCTGAAGAGCGGCGGGCCGGCCGGGGCGGACGGCCTGCCCCGGCTGGACTGCGGGGAGAGCGGCTCCACCCTCCGCTTTCTCATTCCGGTGGCCCTGGCCCTCCGGGGGGGCGGACACTTTATTGGGCGGGGCCGGCTGATGGAGCGCCCCCAGGAACCCTACTTTACGATTTTTCAGGAGCGGGGAATCTTTTGGGAAAAGACGGCCGGTACCCTTACCGTCCGGGGGCGGCTGACGCCGGGGGTCTACGCCCTGCGAGGGGACGTATCCTCCCAGTTTGTCACCGGCCTGCTGTACGCCCTGCCGCTGCTGGCGGGGGAGAGCCGGATTTTACTCACCACCCCCCTGGAATCCCGGGGCTATGTGGACATGACGCTGAACACTCTGGAGCAGTTCGGAGTGCGGGTGGAATACGACGGGGACAGGACCTTCCGGGTGCCGGGGGAGCAGCGCTATCAGGCCCGGGACCTGACCATTGAGGCCGACTGGTCCAACGCGGCCTTCTGGTATGCCGCCCGGTTTTTGGGCTGCCCGGTGGAGGCAACCGGCTTGAATCCCGACTCCCCCCAGGGGGACCGGGTGATTGAGGCGTATTACGCCCGGCTGAAGGAGGCCGGCCCGGCGGAGCTGGACGTGAGCCAGTGTCCCGACCTGGTGCCGCCCCTGGCCGCCATGGCGGCCCTGCGGGCGGGGGAGACCACCCGTATCGTCAACGCCGCCCGGCTGCGCATCAAGGAGAGCGACCGGCTGGCGGCGGTGACGGAGGTGCTGAATGCCCTGGGGGCTCAGGTGGAGGAGCGCGAGGACCATCTGGTAATCCGCGGAGTGGAGCGGCTGGCGGGGGGCGTCACCGTCTCCGGCCACAACGACCACCGCATCGCCATGATGGCCGCCGTGGCCGCCATCCGGTGCCGGGAGGCGGTGACCGTCACCGGGGCGGAGTGCGTCAGGAAGTCCTACCCGGAATTCTGGGAGGAGTATCGCGGTTTGGGAGGGAAAGTGACATGCGGCATATGATTTTTGGGGAATCCCACGGTCCCGCCATCGGCGTGGTGCTGGAGGGGGTACCCGCCGGGCTGGAGCTGGATCTGGAGCAGGTGCAGCGGGAGCTGGACCGGCGCCGTCCGGGGCAGGACCCCACCGCCACCGCCCGGAAGGAGGCCGACCGGGTGGAGGTGCTCTCCGGGATATTTGAGGGCAAGGCCACCGGCGCGCCCCTGGCCATGGTGATCCGCAATACCGACCAGCACTCCAAGGACTATGAGCCGCTCCGCTATACCCCCCGGCCCGGCCACGGGGACTATGCCGGCTTTGTCAAAAGCAGGGGCTGTCAGGACTGGCGGGGCGGCGGCCACTTTTCCGGCCGGCTCACCGCCCCTCTGACCGCGGCGGGCGCGGTGGCCAGACAGGTGCTGGCGCGGAAGGGAGTTTGGGTGGCGGCCCACATCAGCTCCATCTACGGGATCTGCGACGCTCCCCTGGATGACCTGGAGGCGTTGAAGGCGGTGGCCGGCAAGTCCTTCCCCGTGCTCAGCGACGCCAAGGGGGAGGAGATGCGCCAGGCCATTCTGGAGGCCAAGGAGCAGCAGGACAGCGTGGGGGGCGCCATCGAGTGCGCCGTCTGCGGTCTGCCCGCCGGGCTGGGCGCCCCCGACTTCGGCTGCAATGTGGAGGGGATATTTGCCCAGTACCTGTTTGCGGTCCCCGCCGTCAAGGGGGTGGACTTCGGCGCCGGGGCGGCCTTCTCCCTCATGCGGGGCAGCGAGGCCAACGATCCCTTTGCCGTGGAGGAGGGCCGGGTGGTTACCACCACCAACTACGCCGGGGGAATCAACGGCGGCATCACCAACGGCATGCCGGTGGTGTTTGAGGCCACGATCCGGCCCACCCCCTCCATCTCCCTGCCCCAGCAGAGCGTGGATCTGCGCACCGGGGAGGAGACCGAGATTGAAATCCGTGGCCGCCACGACCCCTGCATCGTCCCCCGGGCGGTGCCGGTGATTGAGGCCGCCGCCGCCCTGGCCGCCTGCGCGGTGCTGGGGATTTGAAGGAGCGAATGAACATGACCGAACTGGAGCAGTACCGCCGGGAGATCGACCGGATTGACGGGGAGCTGGTCAGGCTGTTTTTGAAGCGGATGGAGGTGACCGGCCGGGTGGGGGCGTATAAGCAGCGCCAGGGCATCCCGGTGCTGGACGCCGGCCGGGAGAAACAGGTGATCGCCGCCAAAACCGCCCTGACGACCGACCCCGCCCGGAAGGCGGATATCTCCGCCCTGTATGAGAGTATTCTGGCCATCTCCCGCCGGCAGCAGCGCCACCTGGTAAAGGAGGGGGCGGAGGATGCGGGCTACGCCGCCTGGCTGGCCGGCATGGCCCGGGCGCGGCGCCCGGTGGCCTGTCCCCGGGTGGTGTACCAGGGAGAGCCGGGCTGTTACAGCGAGCAGGCCGCCGCCGGTTTCTTCGGGGATGGAGTGGACAGCCGGGGCCTGGCCTGGTTTACCGATGTGTTTGCCGCCCTGGAGCGGGGAGAGGCGGACTACGCCGTGGTGCCGGTGGAGAACTCCTCCACCGGGTCCATCCGCCAGGTGTACGACCTGCTCTCCCAGTACCGCTACGCCATTGTGGGGGAGTGGCAGGTGAAGGTGGAGCACTGCCTGACGGCCCTGCCGGGGGTAACCCTCTCCCATATCAAAACCGTCTACTCCCACGAGCAGGGGCTGATGCAGTGCGAGGCCTATCTGGACGCCCATCGGGACTGGAAGCGGGTACCCACCCTGGACACCGCCGGCTCGGCCAAGCTGGTGGCTGAGACCGGGGACCGTGCCGCCGCCGCCATCTGCTCCCGCCGGGCGGCGGAGCGCTACGGCCTCAGCATTCTGGCGGAGGGGATCAATTACAACACCATGAACCACACCCGCTTTGCCGTGGTGTCCCCTGTACCCGAGCTGCGCCCCGGCCGGGACAAGATCAGCGCCATGTTCCGCCTGCCCCACCAGAGCGGTTCCCTCCACGAGATTCTCACCATTTTTGCCGTCCAGGGTCTGAACCTGCTAAAGCTGGAGTCCAGACCCATTCCCGGCCGTGGCTGGGAGTACCTGTTCTTCCTGGACTTTACCGGGGATTTGACCGCCGACGGCATGGACGGGGTGATCCATGAGCTGAGCCAGCTGGCGGCAGAGGTCTGTATTCTGGGCAACTACAAGGGGTACGAGCCATGAGGGACAATGTGGTGCTTATCGGTATGATGGGCTGCGGCAAGACCACGGTGGGAGGCCTGCTGGCCAAAAAGCTGGGCTTTGCCTTTGTGGATACCGACCGGTATCTGGAGCAGGCTCTGGGCCGCGCCATTCCCGATATCTTTGCCCGGGAGGGGGAGGCCTTCTTCCGGGACCGGGAGGCGGAGGCCGCCAAAGAACTGGCCAGGGGAAAGAGACAGGTGATCGCCTGCGGCGGGGGCCTGCCCACCCGGGCGGATGCCATCGCCGCCCTGAAAGGCAGCGGTACGGTGCTGTTTCTCCGCCGGGACCCGGGGGAGATTTACGACAAGGTGTCCATGGCCGGCCGGCCCCTGGGCCAGCAGGGCCGGGAGGCGTTTCTGGCCCGGTACGCCCGGCGGGAGCCGGCCTACCTGCAATGGGCCGACCGGGTGGTGGAGGTGCAGCCTACCCCGGTGGAGACCACACAGCGGATTTTGGAGGTGCTGCGGAAATGAATTTTCTCATCCTGAACGGACCCAATCTGAACCTGCTGGGCCGGCGGGAGCCGGGCATTTACGGAGAAAACACCTACGAGAGCCTGTGCAGACGGCTGCGGGACTTTGCCGCCGCCCACGGCTCTACCGCCGAATGTGTCCAGTCCAACCACGAAGGGGTCCTCATTGACGCCATCCATGCCGCCCAGGGGAAGTATGACGCCATTGTGATGAATCCCGGAGCCTACACCCACTACTCCTACGCCCTTCTGGACGCCCTGAAGGCGGTGGATGTCCCCTGTATTGAGGTACACATCTCCAATATCCACCAGCGGGAGGAGTTCCGGCACAAAAGTGTCACCGCCCCCGCCTGCGTGGGGCAGATCTGCGGCCTGGGGCTGTACGGCTATGAGGCGGCCATCCGCTATTTCCTGGAGGAGCATGGGCGTGCATGACAGCCGCCCGCCGGAGAAGGAGCACTTATGAAACATCCGTCCGTTCCCCTGCCCCGCATCGGTATGCGGGTGATCAAAACCGCGGTGGCAGTGATGGTGTCCTATGCCCTGTTTCTCCCCTTCGGCCTCACCTACCGGGAGGAGCTGGGAGGGGTGCTGGGCCAGATGGGGCCGCTGTACGCCTGCATCGCCTGTATCATCTGCACCCAGAGCACCCTGGGCCAGACCTTCCAGCAGGGAATGTCCCGGCTGATCGGCGTGCTGGTGGGCGGAATTCTGGGTACCGCCACCCTGCTTCTGGGTCCCGCCCTGGAAAACCTCTGGCTCAAGACCCTGGTGCTGGGCCTGGTGTGTGTGGCGGGGGTGTGGCTGTGCCTGCTCATCAAGCGGCCTACCGCCTGCGGTATGGCCTGCATCCTGCCCTGTGTCATCCTGATTACCGGGGTCACCGGCGTCACCCGGTACTATTACGCCGCCGCCCGGATGATCGAGACGGTGGTGGGTCTGCTCATCGCCCTGGGGGTGAATGCCGCCCTCCCCGATCACCGGCCGGAGCACCGGCGGGGCGAGCCGGGACACAGGCCGGAAGTGGACAACGACACCAGAAAGCTGTGTGTCATCGGGGACCCGGTGGGTCACTCCAAATCCCCTCTGATTCAGAATACCATGATCCGGGCGCTGGGGCTGAACTATGTCTATCTCTGCCAGCCGGTTCCCCGGGGCGGCTGCCGGCAGTGGCTGGACTGTGCCAAGTTTTCCGGCTGGGCCGGCTTTAACGCCACCATGCCCCACAAGGAGGAGTTGGTACCCCTGATGGATGAGCTGGACGAGGACGCCCGGCTTGTGGGCGCGGTGAATACCGTGTGTCTCCGGGACGGAAAGGCCTATGGCTACAACACCGATGGAGCGGGCTTTCTCCGGACGCTGGCCGACGAGGGGATTGACCCGGCGGGACGGCAGGTGCTGGTGCTGGGGGCCGGCGGGGCGGCCAAGGCGGTGTGCCTCAAGCTGGCCCAGGCGGGGGTGGACGTGGTAGTGTGCAACCGCACCCTGGAGAAGGCGGCGGCCATCTGCGCCCATGATCCGGCCCGTCTCCGCCCGGCGGGCTTTGATCCGGCTACCTTATATAAAGAAGCGCAGGACTGCGATCTGCTGGTGAACTGCACCTCCCTGGGGATGGAGGGGACGGAGGGGCAGTTTGCCGACTTTTCCTTCCTGGACGGACTGCGTCCCGGCGTGCCGGTGCTGGATCTGATTTACGCTCCCGCCGAGACCGAGCTGCTCCGCCAGGCCAGACAGCGGGGCCACAAAACCGCCAACGGCTTCGGCCTGCTGGTCAACCAGGCGGTGCTGTCCCTGGAGCATTTTACGGATACCGCCATTGACGCGGAAAGCATGAAGACCTGCATTGCACGTGTGCTTTGATCGAAGCGGGCAGGCGGAGGCGCGCCTCCGCCTCCAGCGGACAACTCCTGCGCACAGCGGACTGCCTCTGCCTCCTCCGGCCCGCCTTGACATGGGAGAAAGCCAACGATATACTGAAAGTTGGCAAAATGTATCCCAGAACAGGGTAAAATGGAGATATGCTGTAACGAACAGAAAGGAAGGCGGCCATGAAAGCGAAGGGGACGAAACTGGCGCAGGCGCTGACCTGGCTGATGCTGAGCCTGTGCGGCGCGCTGTTGGCGGCGGCCCTGCTGCTGGGCGCGGAGCAGAAGGGGGAACGGCTGACCGGTGTGGTCCTGGGGGTGGTGGTTTTGGCGGCCGCCTGGTATCTCCTTCCCCGGCTGTCCCGGCTGCTGGCGAGCCTGGGAACAGCGCGGGCCTGGGCGGTGCTCACCCTGTTGTGCCTGCTGCTCAAGGGAGCTTGGGTGGTGCTGGTGCGCATTCCGCCTGCGGGGGACTACGCCACCTACTGGGGATACGCCAACTCCCTGGCGCAATCGGCGGTGATTGACGGCGGCCGGTACATGGCCCTGTTTCCCCACCTCTTCGGCTATGCCGCCTTCCTCAGCTGGTTGATCCGGCTGCTGGGGCCGTCGGAGCTGCTGGCCCAGGGGCTGAATGTGGCCCTTACCGCCCTGTCCGGCAGCCTGCTCTTCCTCCTGGGCAGGCGGTGGTGGGGGCTGGCCGGGGGAAGCTGCGCCTACCTGCTGTGGATCTTATGCCCTTCCCAGACCATGTACAATGCTCTCGTCCTCTCCGAGCCCCTGTATACCACCCTGCTGCTGGGGGCAATCGCCCTGCTGGTCCTGGGAGAGGCCCGGGGCCGGCGGCCGGTGCTGCTGGGCGCGGCGGCAGGAGGGCTGCTCCGTTTGGCCCAGGGAGTGCGGCCCATTGCCCTGGTGGTCATTCTGGCCCTGCTGCTGTGGCGGCTGGTCCTGCGGCCGGATACCCTGCGCCAGGGAACGAGCCGCCGGTTCTGGCTGCCTCTGATGGCGGCGCTTCTGGCGGTTTACGGTCTTACCGGCCCGATGTGGAATGCCCACCTGGCCCGGCGCATCGGGGAGGAACCCGCCACCACGCCGGGCTACAGCGTCCTGGTGGGTACCAATCAGGCCTCCGGCGGCCGATGGAATCAGGGGGACAGCGACCTGCTCTTCTCATACAGCAATCAGCCCGGCACCACCGCCCAGCAGGCCCAGGAGCAGGCCCTGGCGGCGGCGGTGGAGCGTCTTACCGCCGGAGAGACGGCGGTGCTCCCCCTGCTGAAGGAAAAGCTCCGGGTATTTCTGGGCAGCGATGACGCCTGTACGGGCTATTGCGCCTCCGTGGTGCGGCACACAAAGCTGTTTGCCCGGGCCTGCAACAGCTTTTATTACGCCGCGCTGCTGCTGGCGGGGGCGGGACTCATCCGCCTGGGCCGGCGGCGGGTGGATACGGCGGTGCTGCTGCTCCCCCTCTGCGTGCTGGGGCTGACCTGCGCCCAGGCGCTGGTGGAGGTGGCGGGGCGGTACCACTATTTCCTCCTGCCCCTCCTTCTGCTGCTGGGGACGGGATTCCTCCTTTCCCCCGGGCCTGGGACGGCGGAAAAAATTCAAAAATCCCCTTGACTTTGGGAGAAAGTTGTACTATCATAATTAAGCGCCTGTTTAGGGCGTATTGTGCGATGATGCGGGAGATTGCTCAGAGATGAGGTAACTTCCGCGGAGTATGTCCGAGCTAGAATCGGGCGGCTGAGGGATCCGTGCACGGCGTATATCGCCGCGCATGGAGGAAACCGGCCTGCTTGCGCCGGTTTTCTTCATGTCACGGAGTGATACGCACGGAAACGTGTACTGAAATCCCTCACCGTACGAAGCGAGGAAAACACCGCGCTGGAGCCCCGTGGACCCGGCGAAAGCGCACACCACTTCGTATGTTTAAGGAGGAACAACAACCATGGCAGCTCAGAAAGAAATGATCCGCATCCGCCTGAAGGCCTACGACCATCAGCTTATCGACCAGAGCGCTGAGAAGATCGTGGAGACCGCCAAGCGCACCGGCGCTTCCGTGTCCGGCCCCATTCCCCTGCCCACCAAGAAGGAAGTCGTCACCATTCTGCGGGCCGTCCACAAATACAAGGACAGCCGGGAGCAGTTTGAGCGCCGCACCCACAAGCGTCTGATCGACATCCTCAAGCCCTCTCCCAAGACGGTGGAGGCTCTGATGAGCCTGGAGCTCCCCGCCGGCGTGGAGATTGAGATTAAGCTGTAAGAGACAGCAATCCATTCCTTTGTTAGTACCGCAGTCCGCCGCGTTTTGAGGCGGACGGGTCAAGTTGGCCGAGCAATACCAGCCAATGGGTAACTCGCCCAACCAATAACCTTTATAAGGAGGAAAAAACATGGAAAAGGCCATTATCGGCAAGAAGGTCGGCATGACGCAGATCTTCGACGAAGCCGGCAAGGTCATCCCGGTCACCGTCATTGAGGCGGGTCCCTGCACCGTGGTGCAGAAGAAGACCGAGGAGAAGGACGGCTACAACGCCGTACAGCTGGGCTACGAGGACGTAGCCGAGAAGAAGCTTACCAAGCCTGAGCTGGGTCACCTGAAGAAGGCCGGCGAGGCCCGGAAGAAGACCCTGAAGGAGTTCAAGCTGGCCAACTGCGACGCTCTGAACGTGGGCGACGAGGTGAAGGCGGACGTGTTCGCCGAGGGCGACCGCGTGGATGTGACCGGCATCAGCAAGGGCCACGGCTACCAGGGCGTCATCAAGCGCCACGGCGCCGCCCGCCTGAAGGAGACCCACGGCAGCGGTCCTGTGCACCGCCACGCCGGCTCCATGGGCTCCAGCACCGACCCTTCCCGCATCTTCAAGGGCAAGATCGGCGCCGGCCAGATGGGCAATGAGCAGGTTACCGTGCTGAACTTGGATGTGGTCAAGGTTGACACCGAACTGGGTCTCATCGCTGTCCGGGGCGCCATTCCCGGCCCCAAGGGCGGCATCGTGTATCTGCGCAACTCCGTGATCAACGTCAAGGAGAAGGGCACCGCCGCTGCCATCAGCGTCAACCCGCAGAAGGCTTCCGCCCGCGTCAATCCCCAGAAGGCTTCCGCCCGTAACAAGTAAGAAAGGAGAGATACCAAATGCCTAAGGCAATTCTTGTGAACATGGCCGGCAATCAGGTCGGCGAAGTGGAGCTCTCCGACGCTGTGTTCGGGATCGAGCCCAACCAGACCGTTGTCCATGAGGTGGTCAAGAATCACCTGGCCAACTGCCGTCAGGGTACCCAGTCCGCGCTGACCCGTGCCGAGGTCTCCGGAGGCGGCATCAAGCCCTGGCGCCAGAAGGGTACCGGCCGGGCCCGTCAGGGTTCCACCCGCGCCCCCCAGTGGACCCACGGCGGCATCGTGTTCGCCCCCAAGCCCCGGGATTACAGCTACACCCTGAACAAGAAGGTCAAGCGTCTGGCCCTCAAGTCCGCCCTCTCCGCCAAGGCCGCCTCCGGCGACATCGTGGTGGTGGACGGCCTGAACCTGGATGCCATCAAGACCAAGACCATGCAGGGCTTCCTGGATACCGTGGGCGCCAAGAAGGCCGTCATCGTCACCCCCGAGGTGAACGAGACCGTCCTCAAGTCCGCCCGCAACATCCCCGGCGTGGTGACCACCACCGCCAAGATTCTCAGCGTTTACGACATTGTGAACGCCGGCAAGTTCATCGTTGACAAGGCGGCCCTGGCCGTCATCGAGGAGGTGTTCGCGTAATGGCTACCACCGCTTATGACATCATCAAGCGCCCCATCATCACCGAGCAGTCCATGGCTGAGACCGAGGGCAAGAAGTACACCTTCGAGGTGGCCAGGGACGCCAACAAGATTGAAATCGCCAAGGCTGTCGAGGAAATCTTCGGCGTGAAGGTGGCCAAGGTGAACACCCTGAACATGCAGGGCAAGGCCAAGCGCACCGGCCGTTTCCCCGCCGGCCGCCGGGCCAACTGGAAGAAGGCCATGGTCACCCTGACTGAGGACTCCAAGACCATCGAGTTCTTCGAAGGCATGGTGTAAGGAGGAGAATGAGAAATGGCGATTAAAACGTATAAGCCCACGACGCCCTCCCGCCGCCACATGACCGTGAGCGCCTTCGAGGGCATCGACAAGAAGGCCAAGCCCGAGCGCAGCCTGCTGGAGAACCTGAAGAAGAACGCCGGCCGCAACAGCTACGGCCGCATCACCGTCCGCCACCGGGGCGGCGGCAACAAGAAGAAGTACCGCATCATCGACTTCAAGCGGGACAAAGAGGGGACCGCCACTGTGCTGAACCTCCAGTACGATCCCAACCGCTCCGCCAACATCGCCCTCATCCAGTATGAGGACGGCGAGAAGCGCTATATCCTGGCTCCCGTGAACCTGAAGGCCGGCCACATCATCATGACCGGTCCCGACGCCGACATCCTGCCCGGCAACTGCCTGCCCATCGCCAACATCCCCGTGGGCGAGATGATCCACTGCATCGAGCTCTACCCCGGCAAGGGCGCCCAGCTGGTCCGCGCCGCCGGTGAGGCCGCCCAGCTGATGGCCAAGGAGAACGGCATGGCTCAGGTCCGCCTGCCCTCCGGCGAGGTTCGCTACGTCCGCGAGGAGTGCAAGGCCACCATCGGTCAGGTAGGCAACACCGACTGGTCCAACATCCAGATCGGCAAGGCCGGCCGCAAGCGCCACATGGGCTGGCGTCCCACCGTCCGCGGTTCCGTCATGAACCCCAATGACCACCCCCACGGCGGCGGCGAGGGCAAGAGCCCGGTGGGCCGTCCCGGCCCTGTGACCCCCTGGGGCAAGCCCGCCATGGGCTACAAGACCCGCAAGGGCAAGAACCGCACCGAGAAGTTCATCGTCAAGCACCGCAACGCGAAGTAAGGGAGGCAGTAAAAGATGAGCAGAAGTATCAAGAAAGGCCCCTTTTGCGCCCCCGAGCTGCTGAAGCGGGTCGACGAAATGAATCAGACCGGCGAGAAGAAGGTGCTGAAGACCTGGAGCCGCGCCTCCACCATCTTCCCCTCCTTCGTCGGACACACCTTTGCCGT
>NZ_CALXFV010000062.1 GCF_944387675.1 uncultured Flavonifractor sp.
CCCGGCTTCTTCGCCCGGATCGGCAAGTGGTTCAAGGAGATGAAGAGCGAGCTGAAGAAGGTCCAGTGGCCCACCAAGAAGCAGACCATCAACAACACCGTGATCGTCATTGTCTGCTGCATCATTGTGGGCATCTGCATCTGGCTGTTCGACTGGCTCGCCGGCTCCGTGATCCGCGCCCTGCTTGATCTGTTCGGTAAGGGTTAAGGTGCTGAAATGGCTGATAACGCGAAGTGGTATGTGGTGCATACCTATTCCGGTTATGAGAACACGGTAGCCGCCAGCATCGAGAAGGCCGTGGAGAACCGCGGCCTGCGGGACCTGATTCAGGAGGTCAGCATCCCGCTGGAGACCGTGACGGAGATCACGGACAACGGCCCAAAGACGGTGGAGCGCAAGGTGTTCCCCGGCTATGTGCTGGTCAAAATGGTCATGACGGACGACACCTGGCATCTGGTGCGCAACATCCGGGGCGCTACCGGGTTTGTGGGTTCCGGCAACAAGGCCATTCCGCTCACCGATGAGGAGATCGCCGCCCTTGGCGTGGAGAAGCGCGAGGTGGTGGTGGGCTACCAGGTGGGCGACAATGTGAAGATCACCGACGGCGCCCTGGAGTCCTTCCTGGGTACCGTGGAGGAGATCGACCTGGACCGGAGGAAGGTCCGGGTGGTGGTCTCCATGTTCGGCCGGGAGACTCCCGTGGAGCTGGAGCTGGATCAGATCGAGCCCATTCAGGACTGACCTGCCGCTCCGCCGGCCCAATTCCCCGCACGTGGGAGGGACTGCTCCGCAGTTCCGCTTCCAACCACATTTATCGTAGGAGGTGCTGTTTCAAATGGCACAGAAAATTACTGGTTATGTGAAACTTCAGATTCCCGCGGGCAAGGCGACTCCCGCGCCCCCCGTAGGTCCCGCCCTTGGTCAGCACGGCATCAACATTGCCGCCTTCACCAAGGAGTTCAACGAGCGGACCAAGAACGACGTGGGCCTGATCATCCCCGTGGTGATCACCGTCTATGCCGACCGCTCCTTCTCCTTCATCACCAAGACTCCTCCCGCGGCCGTCCTCATCAAGAAGGCCTGCAACATCGAGTCCGGCTCCGGTGTACCCAACAAGACCAAGGTGGCCACCATCAGCAAGGAAGATGTGCGCAAGATTGCCGAGACCAAGATGCCCGACCTGAACGCGGCCAGCATCGAGGCGGCCATGAGCATGATCGCCGGCACTGCCCGCTCCATGGGCATCGTGGTGGGCGACTAAGCGGAAGGAGGGAATAGAGCATGTTTAGAGGCAAGAAATATCAGGAGAGCGCCAAGCTGGTTGACAAGAGCGCTCTGTACGATACCGCCGAGGCCATGGCCCTGGTGGTCAAGACGGCGCCCGCCAAGTTTGACGAGACGGTGGAGCTCCACGTGAAGCTGGGCGTTGACTCCCGTCACGCCGATCAGCAGGTCCGCGGCGCCATCGTGCTGCCCCACGGTACCGGCAAGACCCAGCGGGTGCTGGTGTTCGCCAAGGGCGACAAGGCGGAGGCCGCCAAGGCCGCCGGCGCCGACTTTGTAGGCGAGATGGACATGGTGGAGAAGATCCAGAAGGAGAACTGGTTCGACTACGATGTGGTCGTGGCCTCTCCCGACATGATGGGCGTTGTGGGCCGCCTGGGTAAGATTCTGGGTCCCAAGGGCCTGATGCCCTCCCCCAAGGCCGGCACCGTCACTCCCGACGTGGCCAAGGCCGTCACCGAGATCAAGGCCGGTAAGGTGGAGTACCGTCTGGACAAGACCAACATCATCCACTGCCCCATCGGCAAGGTCTCCTTCGGCCCCGAGAAGCTCACCGAGAACTTCAACGCCCTGATGGGCGCCATCATCAAGGCCAAGCCCGCCGCCGCCAAGGGTCAGTACATTCGCTCCTGCGTGTGTGCTTCCACCATGGGTCCCGGCGTGAAGATCAACGGCGCCAAGCTGATGTAACACATTCTAGGGGGGGACTTTGTCCCCCTAGATACAAAACTGCCGCGCCGCCCCTTGGGGGGCGGCACAGCAGTTTTGATACCCCCCTCGCCTCTGCCCGCAGAGGCGGTTGTGGCCGCCGCGGCCACAAGAAAAGGTGTGCTTTGCAGGCACATGTCCTGCTGCGCACGATTTTGGATAAGTCATGCTTGACATGGCCTGTCCGAAATGATATACTATTATGCGTGTTCAAAGACAGCAGGCGGCGCAAGCCATAAGTCCTGCCGAGAATGCAGCCACAACGGAATGAGTTTCTTTGTGCTGTTTTCGCTGCTTTGAATGCGGAAACAGCTTTTTTGTTGCGTGACTGCATCGGAAAAGTTGAACTCAAATTCAACGGAGGTGAATTCCAAATGCCTAACGCAAAGGTTCTCAGTGAGAAGCAGGCCATTGTGGCCGAGCTGACCGAGAAGCTGCAGACCGCCGCCAGCGGCGTGCTTGTGGACTATAAGGGCATCACCGTGGCCGAGGACACCGCGCTGCGTGCCGAGTGCCGGAAGAACGAGCTGGACTACGCGGTGGTGAAGAACACTCTGGTGCGCTTTGCCATCAACAATGTGGGTCTCAACGAGATGGACGAGGTGCTCAACGGCACTACTTCCCTGGCCCTGTCTCACGGCGATCCCATCGCCCCCATGCGGGTGATCAACAAGTTCTCCAAGCAGTTCAACGGCGCCAAGTTTACCATCAAGGCCGGCTTCATGGACGGCAAGGTGCTGGCCATGGACGAGATCATGGCTCTGGCCGAGCTGCCCTCCAAGGAGGCGCTCCAGGCCCAGGTCCTGGGTACCATGCTGGCGCCCATTACCAGCCTGGCCATCGTCCTCAAGGCCATCTGCGAGCAGAAGGGCGGCTCTGTGGAGCCCGCCGAAGCCGCCGCGGAATAAGAATCCCATCTGAACAACAAATAATTATTTAGGAGGTTACCTATCATGGCTTCTGAGAAAATCACTGCCCTCATCGAAGAGGTTAAGGGTCTGACTGTTCTGGAGCTCTCCGAGCTCGTCCACGCTCTGGAGGAGGAGTTCGGCGTCTCCGCCGCTGCTATGGCCGCTCCCGCCGCCGGCGGCGCTGCCGCTCCCGCTGCTGAGGAGAAGACCGAGTTTGACGTGGTCCTGGCCGAGATCGGCTCCGAGAAGATCAAGGTCATCAAGGCTGTCCGTGAGATCACCGGTCTGGGTCTGGCTGAGGCCAAGGCTACGGTTGAGGCCGCGCCCAAGGCCATCAAGGAGGGCGTGTCCAAGGACGAGGCCGAGGAGCTGAAGAAGAAGCTGGAGGAAGTCGGCGCCAAGGTGGAGCTGAAGTAACACACAGCATCTTGTTAAGCAAAAGGAAAGAGGTCCGCTGCAGGGGAATCTCCTGCGGCGGACCTCTTTTTTATTTATGGCACATATGCTTTGGGGGGCGGCGCTTTGGCGAGCAGGGGCAGGCGCAGGGTGAAAAGACTGCCCGCGCCGGGCTGGGAGGCGGCCTCCACCGTGCCGCCGTGCTCCAGGGCGACGGTGCGTACGATAAACAGACCAAGTCCCTCGCCGCTGTTGTCCGGCCGGCGGGTAAAGCCCTGCTCAAACAGATGGGGCAGATCCTCCGGCGGAATGCCGCGGCCGGAGTCCCGCACCGAGATGGCGGCGAAGGAGGAATCCAAGGTGAGCTCCAGCGTGATTACGCCGTCGGGCGGCGTAAAGGAGAGGGCGTTGTAGCAGAGGTTTTCCAGGGCGGCCTGCAGCCGGTCCTCATTGCCCCGGATGATCAACAGCTCTCTGGGCAGGCGGAGGTGGAAATGAATACCGGACAGCTCCATATCCGGCCGGTTGGCCTGATAGAACGCCTGTAGGAAATGATTCAGGCAGAGCTGCTTCTGGGCGGTCAGCCCCCGCTCTCCCCGGGAAAAGTCCTGGAGCAGATCCAGCCGTTCCCCCACGGTCTCCACCCGCTCCGACAGGGCGTCCAGATAGCTCGCGGTTTCCCGGTCCAAGGCCACGCCTCCGCTGCGCATCAGCTCCGCGTAGTTTTTCAGCGCGGCCAGCGGGTTTTTCAGATCGTGGAGCAGGCTGGCCAGCAGATCCCGGCGCTCCTTCAGCAGCCGCTCGATGCCCCTGGTTTTCTGATCCACCTCCTCCTGGAGATGCAGGGTGAGCCGCCGGTTTTCCTGGGCCAGCCGCATGCCGCGCTGCACCATCATGGCGGAAAAGCCGATCACCAGCGCAAAGCCGCCGTATTCGTCCGCCCAGGCGCCCCGGATGGGTTCCAGACGTTCCGACATCAGCACCGAAACGCTGAGGGACAGGCCGTAAAACCCGGCGGCGCACAGCAGGCAGCGCTCCAGCGGCTGTCCCGCTTTCAGACCGTAGCCCGCCAGAAGCAGCAGGTACAGGGCGGCCAACAGATTCCACAGGAAAAGAATGAGACCATAGCAGTTGATGAAAGCGGGGGCGCATGGTAAAATGAAAAACGGAAAAATGGCCGCGAAGACGCAGAGACCCACGCCGGCCGGCACCGCTACCCGCCGGTGGTACCAGCGTACGGACGCGCCGGACAGCTCGCCGGCCAGCTGGATGGCGCATAGCAGCACGATGTTGCTGGAGATGTCCTCCACTCCATAGAGCAGCCGCACGGAGGGGACGCCCAGGCTGCGCAGGAAAGGGTAGCAGACCCACAGGGCGAAAGCCAGGCTCAGAAGTCCCATCCACCGCATCAGCCGGTCCTGGCTCATCAGCCATTGGGCCAGATGATACAGTGCCACGGCCAGGGCGGAGAAGCACAGCAGCCCGTAAACCATCAGCCGCGCAGTGATCATGCGGGCGACGGCGGTGGGTGTGCCGATGGCCGGCGGATAATACATGCCGGAATAGTAGTGGGTATAGTTGGCGCACTGGATGAGAATCTCCGTATCCTCCCCGGCGGTGAAGGCGTAAACGCCGTCCATGACCAGGGGCATGTAGGGCTCCAGATAGCCCTGCTTACCTAACAGGACACCGTCTATGTAGACCCTGCCCGCGCACAGCAGCTCCGGCAAATAGAGGGCCAGCGCCACTGGCTGCCCCTGGTTTACCAGCCGGAGCCGGTAGGTGGCCGTTCCATAGGGACTGCCCAGGTGCTGGGAAAAGTTGGAGTATTCCCCTACATAGGTGTAGGCCGCCGCCGTCGTGCCGGCTGCAAAATCCTCCGGCGCCAGCAGCTGGCCGGGATAATACTCCCAGCCGTCCACCAGAAAGGCCACCTGCCTGGGGTCACTCTGGAGCAGGTTGTAGCCGTATCCCCCAGGAAGCGCGGCGGTATATTTGTTATCCAGCTCGTACAGGGCCAGGTAGGCTGCACTTCCAATCAGCAGCATCGCAGCCAGAAGGAGCAAACCCCGAACGGTTTGTTTCCTCATGCAAACACCTCACAGAAAGGATGAAAGATAGATGGGGCGCAGATGCAGAATCCTTTTATGTCTGGGAATGCTGGTGATATACGGGGCCGGCGGCCTGGTTTCCGCTGTGGCACAGCCGGCGGCCACGCCGCCGGCGGCAGAGGAATCGCCCCAGGTGAGCGAGTCGCCCCAGGTGAGCGAGTCGCCCCAGGTGAGCGAGTCGCCCCAGGTGAGCGAGTCGCCCCAGGTGAGCGAATCACCCCAGGTGAGCGAGCCGCCCCAGATAGGAGAACAGCCCCAGATACCGGAACCGCCTTCGGAGGAGACCCCGCCGCCGGTGGAATCCTACCACGTGATACTGGGAGATGAACGGATTGAAGCGGGGGAGATGCGCGATTACACCGCCATTTCTCCGGCATTTGCCGGAATGGAGGAGATAGAGGGCTATTATCCCGGGCTGCTGACCATTGAGCTTACAGGCCGGGTGGTGGTGGAAGCGGGCGGGAGCCTCGGCATCGGCACGCTGAGCCTGGGCGGCCCGGAGCTCAGTCCGGTGCTGACCGGTACAGGCCAGATCGTGGTAGAGGCAGGGGGCAGCCTGCGTCTGACAGATGTGCTCCTTGAGCCGGAGGGTGACGGGCCTATCGTTGTCCAGGAGCCGGGGGGATCGGTGGAGTTCCAACTGACCGAGGCGGCGGAGGGGCAGGTGGAGTGGTCCACGCCGCTGGTAAATAACCTCTACGACAGTCCGGAGGACCTGTGGCTGGAGGAGGGGACGGCTCTGACCGAGAAGCTGCTGCCCGCCGCCCTGTGGACGCAGCTGCAAACCTGCGGCGCCGAGGAGGAGGCCGAGATTGCCATCGCCTGGGATATGGAGGGCTACGACGGGCGGACCCAGGGAGAGCTGACCCTCACGGGACATTTTTTGGACGGATCGGGCATGGTGCTGTCCAGCCTGCTGCCCCTGGAACTTACCGTCCACTGGTATACGGCGGAGAATCTGGCAGTTACCAGCGCCGTTTGGAAGGGGGATCTCACACCCAGCGTGCAGCTGACGGTGGAGCAGCTGCCGGAGTTTGCCGATGTCTGGGGCGAGGTATCCACCGACCGGGGGGAGAGCTGGGAGCGCTGGGAGGATGAATCGGTATTTTTCATCGTTCCCGTGGAGCGGGAGGGAACCGCCTGCGTCTTCGTGCTGCCGGACGATACGCCCCGGTGGTTCCGCATTGCGGCGGAGGACCCCTGGGAACACCTGCACTGGAACTCGGATTGGTATTATCTGTACCCGGAGGAGCAGGAGGACTCCGGCGGAAACCGGGGCGGAAGCACCACGCCGGACACACCGGAGCGGGAGCCGGTTCCCCTGCCTGCCATAAGCCCGGAGCCGGAGCAGCCCCCTCTGCAGAAGGAACAGCTCCCCCTGCCGGTGGAGCAGCCGTCCCTTCCGGCGGCGTCTGAGCCACCGGAGGTGTCCCCCCCTCCGCCGGAACCGGAGGCGGCCTCCACCCCGGAGCAGCCCAGACCCAGGCCGCTGAAGGGACAGGGAACTGCCGTCTCCACTCCGGCGGAGCCGGAACAGACGCCGGTCCCCACGCTGCCGACGCAAATACCCCAGCCCTCCGCCGTCTCGGTTCCGTCCCCGGCTTCGGAAAAGGAGCCGGCGCAGAGCGCCGTCCCGGCTCCCGCCGGGGAGCAGCGGCCGGCCGGCAGCCTCTCCGGGCGCGCCCAGGGACTGCTGGTGGCCGGCGGCTTTGCGCTCTGCGCCGGCGCGGCTGCGGCAGCCGCCGGAATCTTCCGGAAAAAGAGATAGAAAACCAACCGCTTCGGCTGATGCCGGGGCGGTTTTTTTAAAGCCCGATTTCAGGGGTATCCCGGAACCGGTAGCCCTTTCCACGCACGGTTTCGATGTAATGTGCGCCGGGACACAGCCGATCCAGCTTCTGACGGACCCGGGCCGCGCAGACCTGGATGTTGTGCAGCCCCTGATTGATGGGCGCCTTCCACACCCTGTCGTGCAGCTGCTCATAGGAGAACACCTGGCCCGGATTGCGGGCGAGGAAGGCCAGCAGGTCAAACTCCAGAGCGGTGAAGCTGCCGGTATCTGACCCGTAGCGCACCTCCCGCAGCCCCAGGTCAATTTCCAGCCTACCGAAGCGCAGCACGTCGCCCAGTTCGATGTTGCGCCGCCGGGAGATCCGCAGCCGCAGCCGCAGCTCCAGCTCCACCAGGGAGTAGGGCTTGGCCAGATAGTCGTCTCCGCCGGCCATCAGGCCCCGGATGCGGTCGTCCGTCTTGGCGTAGGCCGACAGGAAGAGCACCGGCACTTGACTGACCTCCCGCAGGCGGCGGCACACGCACACGCCGTCTATGCCTGGCATGTCCACGTCCAGCACCACCGCGTCCAGCGCGGCGGTACCGGCAATGCGCAGAGCGTCGCTGCCGTTGGAAGCCTGATAGATCTGATATCCCGCCTTTTCCAGAAAGGCGGCGTTGGTGGCCTGAATGTGGGGATCATCATCCACCAGCAGGACCCGGTACATGCGGGCTCACCCCCTTTGCGTAATTGTATCATATCACATACAAAAGGCCAGGAAAATCACAAGATCGTCACATTTGGCAAAACCGTGGAATATGGACCTCATTTTGATTATAATGAAAAAAACGGGAGGGGCAGTTCCGCTAATCCTGCAGATATTCCGCGATGTCCTCCAGCCGGCAGTTCAGCACGCTGCACAGCTTGTTCAGCGTCTTGGTCTCCATGTTGTCGTTGGCCCGCAGCCTGCGGATGGTTTTGCTGTCAATCCCGCACTTTTCCCGCAGCTGATAAGTGGTAACACCCTGTTGCTCCATAACATTCCATAACTTATTGAAGACAATCATCGAAGCAAACCTCCTTGTTGACAGAAGTTAGTATGGGGGTTATAATCTTTTCCATTAAGGGGATATAACCCCCATATGGAGCGATAATCCGAGAAAAATCAGCATTGCAGAGGGAAGCGAATCGTTCTGGCGCCCGCAGCGGAAAAACCGGAAAGCGGGCGGGGAGGGAGATGGCGGTGGCGCGGCAGAAACGGCATCTGGGCGGATTTGTAGCCCTGAACAACGGCATCATTTCGGACTGCTACAGCTGGGTTGATCTACACCAGGCGGAGCACGGCGTATCCGGCGGCTTCTGCGGGGAAAACCGTGGAAAGCTGGAGCGCTGCGCGGCCCAGGGCCGGGTACGGGGGAAGAGAAAGCGGAGCGGCTTCTGCGGGCAGCAGTCCGGCCGGTGCAGCGGGGGAGTGTGGCTGCGGCCGGAGCAGGCGGTGGAGGAGCAGTGGCAGGACTGGGCGCAGGGCGTGCCGGAGGGGGCGCTTACGCCGGAGCGGCTGGAGGGCTGGGACCTGGAGAGGGTCTGGCACCTGGAATCCGCCCCGGGCGAAGGTCCGCGGCTGCGCCTGTATGACCGGCGGGAGGTCCGGGAGGACTACGGTCGGGTGGTGGAGATCGGCAGCCGGCAGGCGCTGCTGGAGGTGGCCAGGCAGATAAACAGCGGGGCGGCGGAGCCGGACACCTGCTACCGCCTGACAGCGGATATCGACCTGGGCGGCAGGGGATGGCAGCCGATGGGCGCGGACGGCAACACCCCCTTCCGCGGGTGCTTTGACGGCGGCGGGCATGAGATCCGCAACCTGCTCATCCACAGCGGACGGCACCCCTTTGCCGGCCTGTTCGGCCACGTGGCTGGGGACGGAGTGGTGTGCAACCTCCGGCTGGACTGCCAACTGGTGGGCCGGGGCAGCACTGCGGCGCCCCTGTGCGCGGTCAACGATGGGGAGATCATCAACTGTACCGTCCGTTTCCACGCCGAGCCGTCTCGCTATACCGGCGGCCTGGTCGGACAGAATAACGGCGTAATCCAGCGCACCTCCACCTGGGGAAAGCTCCGGCGCCGGGCGGCGCCCCCCTGGTGGCTGGCGGCGCTGCTCCTGCTGCTGCTCAGCCTGCCGACGCCCATCTATTTTGCCCTGACGGCCCAGGCGGCCGGCCAGGAGATTTTTGCCCCGGTCATTCTGGACCCCAACGCCGTCCCCATTGAGGCGGAATTCACCCCGGCGCCGGCGGAAGAGGAGGACAGCAGCGCCGCATTCATCATGAACGCGGAGATGTATGTGAGCAGGGAGAACTATGCCGGCGCCATCGGCCTGCGCTGTCCCAGCTGGAGTACCCGGGGCTTCGTGGCCACGGTCCGCCTGACGCCGGAGGACCAGGCGAGGGCGGGCTGGTCCGGGGACGGGTCCTATGTGCCGCTGTATCAGTCCGGCCTGATCGTCCCAGGCTACGGGGTGGATGTCATCACTCTGGGTGCGCTGCCGGACGGCAGGCGCCTGCCCGCCGGGGACTATGAGCTGTCGGTGCTGCTGGAATTTTACGATGTGGTGACCAATGAAAAATCCGCCGTCAACACCGTGGTACCTCTGGAGGTCACGGTGGGCTGACGGCGGAAATCGACGGAAAGGAGGCAGTGGGATGAAGTTCTGGTACCGGCCCCGCAGGCTGCTGCGGACAGCGTCCCGCTGCCGCGTACGGCGGCGGTCCCTGTCCCTGGTTCTGTGTGTCAGCCTGCTGCTGGCCCTGTTTCCCGCTGTGGTGCGGGCGGAGGGAGAGAATGCCGTTACCTTTGTAAACTTTGACCTCTCCCCGCTGGAGGGAGCGTACACCTTTTCCGGCGTACCCTCAGGGACACGGCTGTATCCGGCGGATGAGCTGATGGAAGTGGCCGGCTTTGTTCCGGCGGCGGACTGCGGCTGGTATCTGTACTACCCAGGCGGCGGCGAGGTGGGTGCATACGGACCCCATGCCATTGCCGACCCGCCGGAGCGGGACGGATATATTTTTCAGGACTGGGCGGCCCAGAACGCCGACGGAGACGATATCTATACCGTCACGGAAAACACCACCTTTGTGGCCCGCTATGTGAGCCTGAGCCAGTACATCGTCAATCTCTACTACCTCTTTGACAACCAGGCGGGTACCGTGGCGGCGGAGACCTCCACCGTTCCCTACGGCCTGGGGGAGGGGATTTCCATCCCCCTGCCCCAGTCCGAGTCCCTGGCCGGACTGTCCCCCCTGATCATCTCCGATTCAGCGGACCAGGCGGTGCAGGGTGCGGTGGCCGCGCTGAATGGGATGCTCCAAGGCGCCGCCTTTTCCGGCGCTCTGGACGGCGCTTTTCTGGAAAATTGCCGCACGGCGGGCTTCGTGGGCTGGGACGAGGCCCAGTCGGACTATGAGAAAGATGAAAACGGCAACGTACAGATCAGCATTCCCATCACTTATCGGCTGACCGGTGAAGTAAAGTTTGAAGTGGCCTATTATCAGCAGGACGCGGAAAACCCGTACATCTACCATGAGGTGGAGGCGGACCACGTCACCGGGTCCGTCACCGGCACCACCAGGGTCAGCCTGGAGGAGCTGGGGCTGGTGGCGCGCTATGCCGGCTTCACCCTCACCGCCGCCTCGGCGGAGGACGCGGCCAGCTATGGCATCAACGCCAACGGCACCAGCGTCATCCCCCTGTACTACGACCGGAACATCCATTACATCTATTATCAGATGAACGGGGGCAATGCCCTTGATCCGGTCCCCCTGCGCTATGGGCAGGCCATCCCGGGGGAGGTGACGGCGGAGGAGAGCGCCCTCCGTGCCGGGTACACCTTTGCAGGCTGGACCTGG
The DNA here is from genome assembly GCF_944387675.1 of uncultured Flavonifractor sp. Taxonomy (GTDB): domain Bacteria; phylum Bacillota; class Clostridia; order Oscillospirales; family Oscillospiraceae; genus Flavonifractor. Next base: position 11,087 of record NZ_CALXFV010000062.1, read on the forward strand.
ATGGACGGGGAGGGCGGCCAGATGGACTCCGCTCCCGCCGCCATGCCGGACCAGGATCTTACCCTGGAAGCCAACTGGTCGGGTGCGGATACCACCGTTACTCTGGTCTACTGGCTGGAAAATGCCAATGACGACGCCTACACCGTGGCCGGGCAGCGGCAGATTACCGTTACCTCCGGCCAGACGGTGGGCTACCAAGATCCTGCTTATCCGGCAAATACCGTGGCCGTGGATATCAGCGGGTACACTTCCCCGGATGCGATGGCCGTGGCTGGAGTGGATGACGGAAAATACTTTACCTTTGCCTCCGCGGACAGCAGCACCCAGTATCCGCCCGGCGTGGAAGGGGGACCCAAGACCGCCGCCGGGGACGGTACCACCGTCATCAACATCGGCTATACCCGAAACGAATATACGTTGGTGTTCCACCTGGGTAAGATTAGCGACGGCACAGACGGTCTGGTTAATACCTGGGTTTATATTTCCACGGGGGGAAACTCCAACAGCAGCGATCCCACGGACTGGACCAGCGGCTATACAGGCTGGACCGCCGGAGGGAAGCAGGCAGAGCTGAACATCAACGGGCAAAGCTATAAGATCAGCAACGACGATGCCGACTGCTATCAGATCACCGCAAAATATGGTGCCTACATCTCCCAGCTCTGGCCGGTGGCCACGGATGGTACCACCAGTAACGTGACCTATAATGGGGTTACCTACCGGCTTTTTACCTGGGGGACCCACAAGAAAAGTCCGTACTATAGCAGCCATACCGACAACCGGAACATCATCGGCGTATATCCCACGCTATCTGCCGAACTGATTATTGATCCGGAGAACCCCGATGTGGTACACCATCTGACCGCCTACTGGAGCGCGTCCAATTCCGGTAAAACCCACCACTATATGTTTGAGTCGGTGCCTGGAACCACGGGAACAGCGGTCTCCTTCAGTCAATATGCTGCTTACAGCGGAGTGAATACCCAGGGGAGCGGTGGGAAGGAGGCGGTAAAAAGCCTTAGCTTTTATGAATATGACTCCACGCAGGTGCGCACCTCTGCTGAGTCGTGGCGGCAAAACGCCCCCGCCTTTGCCAACGTGACCTACCGGTACGGCTGCTTTCGCGGGGACGACATTTATTTCTTCTACACCTACGACGACTATACCCTGACCTACCACGAGAACAACCCAAATCTCATCACCGGGGAGTTGGCCCGGAGTAAAACCGTCCCTTTCCATTATGTGGACGGCAAGCCGGTGGCGGAGCTGATAGAGGAAGAGGCGGACTATACGCCGGAGCAGCCCTATGTGTCCTCCTACGGCAATGAATATACCTTTGGCGGCTGGTACACCTCCAACTCCGACTTCAGCTCACGGTACCGGGTGGACTGGTCCAGCTTTGCCCCTGCGTCCAATGTGAATGTATACGCCGCCTGGACGGCGCCCACCTTTACCCTGACCCTGATTGTCCCGGGCGGCGTGCTCTACCAGGACTCCCTGGACCAGTTTGAAGAGAAGAACTACGACTGGACCAGCTTCCCGGCGGTGGGGACGGACGGAGAACTGGTTACCACCTACGTGATTTCCGGCATTCCCGGCGGTACCAAGGGCAGCGAGATTGTGGAGGAGCGGAAGGGCGCCCAAAGCAGCCACGGCCTGGCCTTCGACTACTGGGGCTATGAGGTGAACGGGACGGAGCAGCGCTACCTGTTTGATGAGTCCCAGCTGGTGGTGGACGACCTGACCCTCACCGCCCGCTGGAAGACGGAATATACCGGCCGCTACACCGTGCGCTATCTGACCCAGGAGGTCCAGGAAAACGGCCTTGACACCGTGGAGATGGAGGGGCGGACCTATTACCGCCTGCTGGAGGACCGGACCGTCACCGGCGTGGCGGTGGGTTCCTCCGTAACTGAGGAGGCCCAGCCGTTCAGCGGCTATCTCTCCACCGAGGGGACTGTCACCAAGGTGGTGGAAGCAGGGGCCGGAGATGAGAGCATAACCGTATTCGACTTTTTCTATGAAAAGGTCACCGGCCGGGTGACCTATACCGTCCACTACGTGCGGGATACCGGCGCAGACTATGGCCGGACCGCTCCGCCGGAGGATGTGCTATACCTGGCCCCGGACAAGGCGGTAACCGTGGAGGAGGCCGCGCTGAACAACTCCACCTCCGTCCAGGAGAACGCGGTGATGGTGGGGGGCCACACCCCCCGGGACAGCTGGAGCGCCACTCTGGCCCTCTCCGCCGACGAGGCCCAGAACCACCTGTACTTCTACTATGTCTCCAACGTACTGGAGCTTTCCGTCCAGGCGGTGTATCATTTCCAGAATCCTCAGGGGGAGTATGAGCCTGACCAGGCCCTGACCTTTTCCGGGACCGCCGCCCTGGGGCAGGTACTGTCCAGCGCGGAGCTGGTGACCGGCTACGGGCGGTACTTTGAGGACACCGACGCCTTGGCGGAGGAGATGGTTGGACATATCCTGGACGAAGCCCTCACCCAGCCCTACCTGCTGGTGACGCAGGCCGAGGCCAACAATGTGCTCCACATCTACCTGAAAAACGGCCAGTATAGCCTGACCTATGACCTGAACAGCGGCGGAGACATCCAATTTCCGGTGTCCTGGCCGGACGCCGGCGCCTTCCTGACGGAGGAGGCCGGGGGCGGGGCCTGGTATGAGACGGTGACCTATCCCAACCCGGCCACAGTACCCCAGACCGTACCCAGCCGCCTGTCCTACCGCTTCACGGGCTGGAACACCGCCGCCGACGGCAGCGGGGCGGCTTACCCGGCGGAGGAGTTGTCCGGCGCGCCGTGGTATACGGGGAGCGGCCTGTATCAGGACGTCACCCTCTACGCCCAGTGGGAGAGGCAGTTCACCGTTACCTTCCACCTCCGGGAGGGAAGCTGGACGGACAGCGGCAGCGGATTTTATGAGAGCGGGGACAGCATGTCCTGGTACGCCTACGTGGACCCCGG
>NZ_CALXFV010000063.1 GCF_944387675.1 uncultured Flavonifractor sp.
TGGCGGTAGGCGATGTGGTGGGAGACGGCGGTCTGGACTGCCTGAGCCGCCACCTGCGCCAGCTGAAGAAGCTGAAAAACATCCACTTCACCGTGGTCAACGGGGAGAACGCCTCCGGTGTGGGCATTCTGCCCCGGCAGGCCCGGGAGATTTTTGACGCCGGGGCCGATGTGGTCACCCTGGGCAACCACACCTGGAACCGCATCCAGATCGCCGACTTTCTGGAGGACGACCGCTGTACCCTCCGCCCCGCCAACTACACCAACCGGGTACCCGGTCGGGGCTGGGGGGTATACGACGGACCGTCCGGCCTGCGGGTGGGGGTAATCAACCTGATTGGCCGGTGCGAGATGGACAGCAACTTTGAAAACCCCTTTACCACCGCCGACCGGATTTTGAAACGGATGGAGGGGGTGGACGTGGTGGTGGTGGACTTTCACGCCGAGGCCACCAGCGAGAAGGGGGCCATGGGCTGGTATCTGGACGGCCGGGTGCAGGCCCTGTGGGGGACCCATACCCACGTTCCCACCGCCGACACCCAGATTCTGCCCAGAGGGACGGGATTTGTCACCGACCTGGGCATGACCGGCCCGGCCCGCAGCGTGCTGGGCATCCGGCCGGAGCAGGCCATCAACCGCTTTCTGGGCGGGCTGCCCCGGCGGTTTGAGCCTGCCGACGGACCCTGCAAGCTGGAGAGTGTGGTCTTCTCCATTGATACCGAAGCCCGCCGCTGTGTGGATGTGGAGCGGCTGGACCTCCACGACTGAAAGGAACGCAAGCGATGCTGAAATTCATTCACGGGGCGGATTTTCACCTGGACGCCCCCTTTGCCGCCCTCACTCCGGAGCAGGCCCGGCAGCGGCGGAGTGAGCAGCGGCAGCTGCTGGAGCGGCTGGCCGACCTGACGCAGAGCGAGGGGGCGGAGCTGGTGCTGCTGTCCGGGGACCTGCTGGACGGAGGGGAAACCTATCAGGAGACGGTGGAGGCCCTCTCCCGTACCCTGGGCCAGATGAAGGTGCCGGTGTTTATTGCCCCCGGAAACCACGACCCCTATGCCCCCCGGTCGGTGTACGCCGGTACGGCGTGGCCGGACAATGTACACATTTTCTCCACCGTACAGCCCCAGGCCGTGGAGCTGCCGGAGCTGGGCTGCGTGGTCCACGGGGCGGCTTTCACCACCCCTCAGGCTGACCGCTCCCCCCTCCTGGGCTTTTCCGCTCCCCGGGACGGACGCCTCCATCTGATGGTCCTCCACGGGGACGTGGCGGGTCAGGGACGGTACGGCCCCATTGATCCGGCGGACATCGCCGCCAGCGGCCTGACCTATCTGGCCCTGGGCCACGTCCACACCTGCTCCGGTCTGCAAAAGGCAGGGGACACCTTCTGGGCCTACCCCGGCTGTCCGGAGGGCCGGGGCTTTGACGAGACGGGGGAGAAGGGCGTGCTGGTGGTTACGGCGGCGGACAGGCAGACCCTGTCCGCCCGCCTGGCCCCCCTCTCCCGGCGGCAGTACCGCCTGGTGGAGGTGGATGTCACCGGAATGGACAGCGCCGAGGAGGCCCTCTGCGCCGTACTGCCCGCCGCCCCCACCGGAGACTGCTGCCGGATTGTGCTCACCGGCCAGCGGAGCTTTGATTCCCCCGACCTCACCGCGCTCACCGCCCTGGCGCAGCCCTGCTATTTCAGCGTGGCCCTCCGGGACCGCACCCGTCCCATCCGGGACCTGTGGGACCGGGCGGGGGAGGACAGTCTCACCGGACTGGTGCTGCGGCAGCTAAAGGGAGCGGAGGGCTTGGAGGAGCGAGACCTGGCTGCCCGGTTTGCCCTGGCGGCCCTGGAACACGGGGAGGACCCTTGCCCATGAAAATCAAGCGTATGCGTGCCGTCTTTGGGGGCCTGGACCGCCAGGAACTCACCCTGAAAGAGGGCCTGAACATCATCACCGCCCCCAACGAGGGGGGCAAGTCCACCTGGTCGGCTTTTCTGCGGGCCATGTTTTACGGCATTAACACCAAAGAACGGGACAGGCAGAACTACATTGCGGAAAAAAACCGCTATCAGCCCTGGAGCGGTTCACCCATGGAGGGCGTGCTGGACCTGGAATGGAAAGGCCGGGCCATCACCCTCCGCCGGGGTCCCAGGGGGAACAGCCCCTTCGGCGCCTTTGAAGCGGTGTATACCGATACCGGGGAGCCGGTGGCCGGCCTCACCGCCGACGCGGCGGGGGAGAGCCTGCTGGGGGTCCCCCGGGAGGTATTTGAGCGCTCCGCCTTTGTGAGCCAGGGGGGTGCGGCCATTGACGGCGCCCCCGCCCTGGAGGCCCGCATCGCAGCCCTGGCCTCCAGTGGGGAGGAGGACGTGTCCTATTCCCAGGTGGAGCGAGTGCTGCGGGACTGGCGCAACCGCCGCCAGCACAACAAAACCGGCCTTATCCCCCGGCTGGAGGGGGAGCTGGCGGAGGTGGAGGGGATTTTGGCCCGGCAGGCCAAGGCTTTCCGCCTGTCCCAGGAGGTCCGGCGGGAGCTGGACAGGCTCCAGGCTGAGCACAAGCTGCTGCTGGCCGAGCGGCAGGCCCACCTGGCCCGGGCCATGGCGGCCCGGCGGCGGCGCTGGGAGGAGGGCCAGGCGGCCCTGGCCCAGGCCCGGGAGCAGGTGGATGCTCTTGCCGCCGAGCGGGATCGCTACGGGGCGCCGCCCGACGCGGATACCCTGCGGAAGGCCCAGGAGGAGCTGAATTACCTCAATACCCTCCACGCCAACCAAAAGCTGGCCGAGAGCCAGCTGGAGGAGGCCAGGGCGGCGGAGGCGGCGGCCAACGCCGCCGCTGTTGATGCCCTCTTCCCCGGCCTGACCCCGGACGAGGCCTGGCGGCAGGCCAGCGCCGACGCCGAGCGGGCCGGACAGACCGTCCGCACCGGCGGCCTGACGGGGGGCGGCATTGCCGCCCTGGTGCTGGCCGCCGCCTCTCTGGCGCTGGCCTTAGCCGGGGCGCTGCCCGCCCCCTGGATGGGAGGCGCGGCCTGCGGCGTGCTGGCCGGGGTAAGCGTGGGCCTGCTTGTGGCGGCGGCGCTGTGGAAGAAGCGGGCGGCTTCCGCCGGAGCGCAGGTACTGGAACGCTATGAGGTACAGACGCCCCAGGATATCCTGGCCCGGGCCAACGACTATCGGGAGCGGTGTGTGGTGGCGGCCGAGGCCGCCCGCCGCCGGGAGGCGGTGGAGCGCTCCCTGAAAGAGCTTACCGCCCAGGACCAGGAGACAAGGGCCAGCCTGCTGGCGCTGGTCCACACCTTTGCCCCCACGGTGAAGGATACCTTCGGTGTGTCCGCCGCCATCTCCCGGGCGCTGAATCTGGACCAGCGGCTGGCCACCGCCCGGGTGAAGCTGGAGGGCGCCCAGGCCCTGGCGGACGGCCTGCCCCGGCCCGAGGAGGGCCTGGAGGACAACGGGGTACCCCCCCGGTTTGATCCGGCGGAAACCGCCGCCCGGCTGGAGGCGGCGGAAGGAGAGCTGTCCCGGCTGCGCAGCGGCCTGGCCATGGCTCAAGGTGAGCGGAACACTTTGGGGGACCGGGAGGAGTTGACCGCCCGGCGGGAGGCCATTTTGGAGGAGCTGGACCGCCGGCGGCGAGAGTATGCCGCCCTCACTGCCGCTCTGGAGACCCTGGAGCAGGCTCATTCCGGCCTCCAGGCCCGGTTTTCCCCCGCCTTGAACCGGCGGGCGGGGGAGCTGCTGGCCCGCCTCACCGGCGGCAAGTACGACAAGGTAGCCCTCACCCGGGAGTTTGAGGCCCTGGCGGAGGAGCGCGACGGGCTGCTGCCCCGGCGGGCGCTGGTGCTCTCCCGGGGTACCGCCGACCAGCTCTACCTGGCGGTGCGCCTGGCGGTGTGCGAGCTGGTGCTGCCCCAGGAGGAACCCTGCCCCATTGTGCTGGATGACGCACTGGCCAATTTTGACGACGAGCGGATGGCCCTGGCCCTGGAGACCCTGGCGGAGCTGGGAAAGCAGCGGCAGATCCTGCTGTTCACCTGCCACAGCCGGGAGGCGGCCTGGCAGAGGGGTGTGGAGCGATGAGAGAGGAGAAACAGGAGGACTTGTCCTGGTCTCTGAAAAGAGAGCTCTACTTCTGGCTGGGGACAGCGGCGGCGGTGCTGACTGCCCTGATTTTGATATTCACCTTCCTGGGGCGAATCATTGTGGTGGACGGTATCTCCATGCTCCCCACCCTGGAGGGGGGCAATTTACTGTTGCTCCAGAGTGTGGGGTATACCCCCAGACAGGGTGACATTGTGGTGCTTACCAAGGAATTTGAGGATGCCGATGGTCCCATCGTCAAGCGGGTCATTGCCACCGGAGGCCAGCGTGTGGTCATCGATTACGCCGCCGGCACGGTCACCGTGGACGGTGAAGTGCTGGACGAGCCCTATATCAACGAGGCCATGGTGCGTCCCATGGGTGAGAGCCTTACCGATGTGGAGGTGCCGGAGGGTTCCATCTTCGTCATGGGGGATAACCGCAACTACTCCTCCGACAGCCGGAATGTGACCCTGGGTGCGGTGGACGAGCGCTATCTGCTGGGGAAAGCGGTGTGGGTGCTGTTTCCCCTTCGAAATTTTGGCCCGGCGGGGTGAGATATCCTTCCCTTGCAATCGGGAGCGGGCCGCGCTATAATGGGGCTATTCGTAAATGGAGCTGATTCAAGGTGAGATTGGATAAACATGAGCAATTGGAGCAGAAGGAAGCGCTGTCCAGCGGCGACTCTATGAAGGTGGACCTCTACTTCTGGCTCCAGGCGCTGGTGCTGGCCCTGGTGCTGCTGATTCTGGTGTTTACTTTCATTGGGCGGATCATCGGCGTGTCGGGCAGCTCCATGGTTCCCACCCTCCACGATGGGGACATGCTGCTGCTCCAGAGCATCGGCTATACCCCCAAACAGGGGGATGTGGTGGTGCTTACCAAGGAGTTTGATGCCGCCGAGGGTCCCATTGTCAAGCGGGTGATCGCCGTGGGCGGCCAGCACGTGAAGATTGACTACGCCGCCGGTACGGTCACCGTGGACGGTGAGGTGCTGGACGAGCCCTATATCAACGAGGCCATGGTGCGTCCCATGGGCGAGAGCCTCACCGACGTGGAGGTGCCGGAGGGTTCCATCTTCGTCATGGGGGACAACCGCAACCACTCCTCCGACAGCCGGGATGTGACCCTGGGTACGGTGGATGAGCGGTATGTGCTGGGCCGGGCGGTCTGGGTGCTGTTGCCCTTCCAGAACTTCGGCGCTGTTGTCCACGGAGCGGCGGCATGACGGCGGGGCTGCCCAAACTGGTGGTGGTACTGGGTACCACCGCCTGCGGCAAGAGCGGCCTGGGAGTGGAGCTGGCCAGGAGATATAACGGCGAGGTGATCTCCGCCGACTCCCGGCAGGTGTACAAGGGTCTGGATTTGGGGACCGGCAAGGTGACGGAGGCGGAGATGAGAGGTGTCCCCCACCACCTGCTGGATGTGGTGGAGCCGGGACAGCCCTACTCGGTGGCCGACTTTCAAATGGCGGCCTACGCCGCCATCGACGATGTGTTGGAGCGGGGCAAGATCCCCATCCTGGTGGGGGGTACCGGGCTGTACGTCCGGGCAGTGACCCGGGGCTTTGTCTTTTCCGGCAGCAAGCCAGACCCCGCCCTGCGGGAGACGCTGGAGAGAAAGAGCAACGCCGAGCTGTACGCCGTTTTACGGGAGAAAACCGGCGTTACCCTCACCGGCGGGGAGGAGAACAACCGCCACCGGCTTATGCGCTCGGTGGAAAAGGCCCTGTCCGGCAGCTGGGAAGTCCCCTCGGCCTGCCCCCGATACGATTGCCTGTTGCTGGGGGTGAATTTTCCCCGGGAGGTGGTGTGCCGGCGCATTGACGACCGCCTCCAGGCCCGCATCGACGCCGGGATGCTGGAGGAGGTGGCGAACCTCCGCTCTGCCGGCGTCAGCGACGAATTTCTGGACCGGCTGGGGCTGGAGTACCGCTACATCCTCTGGTACCTCACCGGGAAGATTCCCACCCTGGAGGGACTGAAGGATGAATTGGGCCGGGCCATCAAGCGTTTTGCCAAGCGGCAGGTGGTATGGTTCAAAAAGGACAGGGACGTGCTGTGGCTGGATATGGAGGGGGATTTTCTCACCCAGGCCGCGGACGCGGTGGAGCAATTTCTGCAAGCATAGCAAAGGGGCGGCCCGGCGGGCCGCCCCTTTGCTGCTTATGGCGCCTGTATCTCCTGCATGGAATGCCAGGAGGCATCCTCCTTGCTCTGCTGGGCCGCCAGGGCGTCCTCATATACCCCCTGGCAGATGGGCTGTTCGTTCCAATAATAGTCGGTGTGGGTGGTGCCGTGGGCATCGGTGACGGTATCCATATAACTGATAGGTGCGGTGGCCCAGTCGTGGCAAACCGTACCCGAAGCGTCGGTTTCAGAGAAGAGCATCTGGCCAAAACCGTTGGAGCCGGCTCCGTAGGAATAGGAATAGGTGCCGTCTGCCTTTAAATCCATCAACTCCCGGCTGCCCAGGGCGTAACCGTAAACGGTTCCGTCGCTCCCCTGCCGCAGCACCAGATGGCCATAGTCGGTGCCGGCGTCCAGGGTCAGCAGAAGCACGGCCTCCAGTGTGCCGTCCTGCTCCAGGTCCACAACGGCGTAGGAGTCCGCCGCCAGCCGGTAGCCCTCCGGGGCGTTGACGTCCAGGAACCGGGACAGCGTGGTGGTGACGCCGCCGGTGGTGTCGTAAAGGGCGCCGTCCTCCGCCAGCACGCCGGCAATGCCGTCGGGCAGTTTGGGGCCGGACGGGACACTCTGCTGGGGTTCCGGCGCCCGGAAGGCCTCGTCCAGAGGATGTGCGGGGGTGAGCAGGGAAAAGTCGAAGCTGTCCGCCAGGTTTTTCATGTCCTGCTTGGTCACCCCCTGATTGGTGCCTCCCAATACGGTGACGAAGATAAAGCAGTCCCCCAGGTCGGCCAGCAGGAAGCCCCGGCCCGGTCCCAAATCCAGGGTGAGGTCCCAGCCCTCGTCGGTCTTGTAGTACCACTCCTCGTAGACGGACAGATCATCCACGGTAAAATAGGCGTCGTTGAGGGACCCCTTGACGCTGCGGCGGAACTGGTAATCCAGTCGGGTGCCGCTGTCAGGGATCAGGTATCCGTCATAGTGGAAGGTGCCGTCCTCCGCGATCATGCCTGAATAGGCGGTGCTGTCCCCCAGAAAATCTCCCAGCAGGGCGATCCAGTCATCCTGGGTTTCCACCACATGCTCCCAGATGTGTAGGATCAGGCCATACTTGGCGGCAATCTCCTCCAGCTTGTCCGCCATATCCTGGGTGTAGACCAGATAGCAGTGGTACTTGTCCAGAGCGGGTTCCGGATAATTGCCCACCACGCTTAAAATGGCACCATCCGGATCGTAGGTGGTCAGGAAATCGTTCCACTCTGCCAGAGCCTGGCTTTCAGGAGTGTACAGATAGCCGGACAGGCTGAGCGTGGCCCACTGGGCGGCCTGCCTGGGAGAGGAGGCTGGCTGTTCCTGGGGCAGCACCAGATCCCGCAGCCCCAACAGGTGGGCGGCTACCGCTCCGGCGGACAGGGCGGCCAGCAGGACGATGCCAGCCGCAAGCAGCCACAGGCGCCGGGCAGGCCGCCTCTTCCTGGGCTGTGCAAAGTCCTCCCAGCGGAGGTGGACGGAGCTGTGTACCTGGGAAAAGGTCTCCTGATAGAATGACCGGTTACTCATTCTGCCACACCTCCCCCAACTGCTCCTTCAGCTTGGCCCTGGCCCGGGACAGCCGGGTGGTTACCGCCGAGAACTCCAGGTCCAGCAGCTTCCCGATTTCCTGCACCGAAAGCTCTTCGTAGTAAAACAGCACCAGCACAATGCGGTAGATTTCCGGCAGGGCCATCACCGTCTGGTACAGGGCAGCCTGTTCCGGCTGCTGAAATACCGGCTGGGGCGGCAGCTCCTCCAGGGAGGTCCGCCGCTTTCTCCAGGGGCTGCGCAGCACGTCCCGGCAGTGGTTCACCGTCACCCGCAGCAGCCATCGCCGCAGATGTTCCTCCCCCTGGAAGGGCTTCTGGGCGGTGTACAGCTTGAGAAAGACCTCCTGCACCGCGTCGTCCGCGTCCTGGGGACTGGCCAGGGCGTGGAGCGCCACCCGGTACACCGTGTCCTGGTAGCGCTCCACCGCGGCGGTGAAGCTGGCTTTGTCCATGGGCGTCCCCCCTTTGTCTGAATGGCTTCACTTTAAATACGAACGGGACGCCGGATTTGTCACAGGAAAGGTCGAAAAAAGGAGACGAGACGCCGGGGCGTCCCATCTCCTCAGAATGTTGCAAAACCTTCCTCAAAGGAAGCCTCGCAGAGTTTCACCGCCTGCAAGCGACAAAATCAAATCAAAATCGGCCGTTTCCTGAAACGGTCCTATGCCGGGGCAGGCTCCTCCTCCGGGGCGGGAGCAGTCCGGGTGACGGTGGCCCACTCCACCCTCCGGTCGGTCAGTTCCTCCACCCGGATGTGCAGGCCGTATACCTCCACCTCCGGATGGCTGCCGTCCTCTGGGATCACGCTGAGCTGGGCGAACACCAGGCCTCCCAGGGTCTCGCTGTCCTCGTCCTCGGGGAACGCCACGTCCAGAGCCGCGCCGATCTCCTCCAGCTCGGCGGAACCGGCGATGCGCCACCGGCCGTTTCCCAGAGGAATGATCTCCTGATCCTCCTGGGGGTCAAACTCATCGTAGATGTTGCCCACGATCTCCTCCAGCAGGTCCTCCATAGTCACCAGCCCCGCGGTGCCGCCGTACTCGTCCACCACAATGGACAGGTGGATTTTTTTGCTTTGCATATCCCGAAACAGCGCGTCGGTGCGCACCGAATCCGGGACGAAGTAGGCCGGACGGAGCAGCTGGCGCAGGGGCTTCGGGGTCTGTTTTCTGGCGTTGAGCAGCCACTCTCTGGTGTTGAGAATGCCGATCACGTCGTCGGCGTCCTCCTCATACACCGGGAAGCGGGACAGGCCGGAGCGCTCGATGGTCTGTTCAATCTCCTCCGGAGGGTCGTCCACCCACAGCATCACCATGTCGGTGCGGTGAACCATCACATCGGCGGCGGTCATGTTGTTGAACTCGAAGATATTCTCGATCATTTCCTTCTCGTCGCTCTCGATGGCGCCCTTTTCCTCCCCGATGTCCACCAGCTTTCGGATGCCCGCCTCGGACACCGGGGTTCGGTCGGGGTGGGGGTCCAGGTGGAGCAGACGGAGCGTCAGGCCGCTGATACCCTCCAACAGGGCGGTGAGGGGGAGTAGCAGAACGGACAGGGCGGCCACCGGGCCGCAGGTGAGCCGGGCGGTTCCCTCCCTGCGGTGGAGGGAGATCCGCCGGGGGATAATGTAACCGAAGGCCAGGGCGATCAGGGCGACCGCCAAGGTGACGGCGGCGGCGGCCAGGACCCGGACCGCCCGGGCGGAGCCGCCCTCCAGCGCCCAGCAGGCCGCGGCCCACCGGCCCAGAGGCAGGCCGAAAGCCAGAGCGGCCCAGGCGGCGGAGAAAAAGCCGCACAGGGTGACACACAGCTGGATGGTGGTCCGGGTACGGATGGGATGAGCGGCCAGCCGGAGCAGCTGGGCGGCCTTGCGGTCGCCCTCTTCCGCCTGGCGGCGGAGCTGCTCCTCCTCCAGGGCGGGAATGGACAGCTCAGCGGCGGCGAAGAAGCCGGTCAGTGCGAAAAGTATGACCTGCAATCCAAGCGAAGGCCATAATGGGGGCTGCAAAGTAATTCCTCCTCTTATATTCCATGTAGCAAGCTTGACAGATACACAGTCAGTATAGCACAGCTGCAAAAAAAATCCATAACAATGAGGAAAAAAGTTCTCAACCATGTTATAATGGGGACTGTTGAAGCGTCTGCGCCGGGTCTGGGTCCGGCGGAGGAAAAGGGGGAGCGGGAATGAAGACAGTGCAGCAGCGCCTGCCGGCGGGGCTGCCCCGGGGGGAGCACGCCCTGACATTTGTAAAGTGGTTCGTGTTTGCCGGCATCTGCGGGGTGGTGTGCGGCGGCGTGGCCACGGCCTTTTACTACGCCTTTTCCGCCGTTACCGGTCTGCGCCGCGCCAATCCCTGGCTGCTCTGGCTGCTGCCTCTGGGGGGCGTGGCCATTGTGTGGCTGTACCGGGTGTGCGGGATGGAGGGGGACCGGGGTACCAACTTTGTGCTGGTGGCGGTGCGGGAGAACAAGCCCCTGCGGCTGCGCACCGCGCCGCTGGTGTTTCTCTCCACCATTATCACCCACCTGCTGGGCGGTTCCTCCGGCCGGGAGGGGGCCATCCTCCAGATCGGCGGTTCCATCTCCTCCAAAATCGGCCAGTGGATGCGCCTGGACGACAAGGACAGCCGGATTATTACCATGTGCGGCATGGCGGCGGCCTTCTCCGCCCTCTTCGGTACCCCTCTCACGGCGGCCATGTTTGCCATGGAGGTCACCAGTGTGGGGGTGCTCTATTACGCCGCCATTGTCCCCTGCGTCCTCTCCGCCATTGTAGGCCTGTGGATGGCCCAGGCCTTTCAGGTACCTGCCACCGCCTTTCCCCTGGAGGGCATTCCCAACCTCAGTCCGCTCACCCTCCTCCAGATCATCGGCATGGGCATTCTCTTTGCCCTGCTGTCCATCTGCTTCTGCCGGCTGATGCACGCCGCCCCTCACCTGTATGAGAAATTCCTGCCCAATCCCACCGCACGGGCGGCGGTGGGCGGCGGGCTGGTGATCGCCCTCACCTTCCTGGTGTGGCTGTGGAATCCGGGCAGCTATGACTACAACGGCGCGGGGGAGGCGGTGATCCACGCCGCGGTGAGCGGCCAGGCCCGGCCGGAGGCCTTCCTGTTCAAAATGCTCTTTACCACCATTACCCTGGGGGCAGGCTTCAAGGGGGGCGAGATCGTGCCGGTGTTTTTTACCGGCGCCACCTTCGGCTGCACCGTGGCCCCTCTGCTGGGACTCCACCCCTCCTTTGGGGCGGGCCTGGGAATGGTGAGCGTATTCTGCGGGGTGACCAACTGCCCCATCAGCTCCCTGCTGCTCTCCCTGGAGCTGTTCGCGGGAGACAGCCTGGGGCTGTTTACCGGCCAGAGTCTGTGCCTGTTCGCGGTGTGCCTGGCGGTATCTTACATGCTCTCCGGCTATTACGGACTGTACAGCGAACAAAAAATCATGTACAGTAAGTTGCGGCCGGAATTTATCAACATGAACGCCAACGACGAGGGCGACTGACCGCTGCGGCGCCCGGGCGGGAGTCAGGAGGAGACCAGATGCTGAGTTTTGACCATTTCAATTTTAACGTGTTGGACCTGGAGCGGTCCGTCGCCTTTTACAGGCAGGCGCTGGAGCTGGAGCCGGTGCGGGAGAAGACCGCCCCGGACGGGTCCTTCCGCCTGATTTTCCTGGGCGATGGGGAGACCGGCTTTCAACTGGAGCTGACCTGGCTGCGGGACCGGGAGGCGCCCTACGACCTGGGGGAGCAGGAGTATCACCTGGCCTTCCGCACCGACCGCTTCGCGGAACTGCTGGAGCGGCACCGGGCCATGGGCTGTGTCTGCTTTGAGAGTCCGGATATGGGGGTCTATTTTATCGAGGACCCGGACGGATACTGGATCGAGCTGGTTCCGGCGGAGAAGTGAAGGAGGCGTCCCTGTGCTATTTTCCAGCTCCGTATTCCTGTTTTTGTTTCTGCCCGGAGTGCTGATTGTCTATTATCTGCTGCTGCGGCCCTGGCGGCAGGCCCAGAATATCTTTCTGCTGCTGGCATCCCTGGTGTTTTATGCCTGGGGGGAGCCATGGTTTGTGCTGGTGATGATGCTCTCCATCGCGGTCAACTACGGCTTCGGCCTGTGGGTGGACCGGGACGGACGGCGCGGCGGCGCCCGCCTCCCCGTGGTGCTGGCGGTGCTGTTCAATCTTGGTATCCTGTTTGTATTTAAGTATCTTACCTTTACGCTAAGTATTTTAAACCGCTTGGGGGCCGCCTTTGTCATCCCCGGGATTGAACTGCCCATCGGCATCTCCTTCTTCACCTTCCAGGCCTTGAGCTACGTGCTGGACGTGAAGCGGGGCCGGGGTCAGGTGCAGCGCTCCCCCCTGAAGGTGGGGCTGTACATCTCCTTTTTCCCTCAGCTGATTGCCGGCCCCATTGTCAAGTACGAGACGGTGGCCGACCAGATCGACCACCGCCGGGAGACCTGGGAGGACTTCTCCGCCGGCTGCGCCCGATTTATTGTGGGCCTGGGGAAGAAAGTGCTGCTGTCCAACCAGCTGGCGCTGGTGGCCGACCGGGCCTTCCTGCTGGAGGGGGCGGATAAACTCACCACCTCCTTCGCCTGGCTGGGGGCGCTGTGCTATACCTTGCAGATCTATTATGACTTTTCCGGCTACTCCGACATGGCCATCGGCCTGGGCAAGCTGTTCGGCTTTCATTTCCTGGAGAACTTCCAGTATCCCTATCTCTCCCAGTCGGTGACCGAGTTCTGGCGGCGGTGGCACATTTCCCTGTCCACCTGGTTTCGGGACTATGTGTACTTCCCCCTGGGGGGCAGCCGGGTGTCCTCCCGGGGAAAGCATATTCGCAACCTGTTTGTGGTATGGCTTCTCACCGGCATCTGGCACGGGGCCAACTGGACCTTTTTGGCCTGGGGACTGTTCTACTTTGTGCTGCTGGTACTGGAAAAGTACGGCCACTTGGGCCGGGGCTGGCCGGAGGTGTGCCGGTGGCTGTTCACCTTCCTGATGGTCAATTTCGCCTGGGTGGTATTCCGGGCGGACGGCCTGGGGGCGGCGGCGGGCTACCTGGGGGCCATGCTGGGCCGGGGCGCCGGACTGTGGAGCGGGGAGACCGGCCTGTTCCTCCGGGAGAACTGGATGGTGCTGCTGGCGGGGGCGGTATTTGCCGTGCCGGTGGCGCCCTGGCTGCGGGACCGGGCGGCCAAGTGGAAAAGCCCGGTGCTGGACGTAGGCTATGCCCTTTTGGCGGCGGCGGTGTTCCTGGTGTCGGCCAGCTTCATCATCAAGGGGACCTACAATCCCTTTATCTACTTCAATTTCTGACGGGAGACAGCTATGAGACGACGCAATACCATCACCGCCCTTCTCTTTTTGCTGCTGACGGCGGGCGGCCTGCTGCTGGTGCTCACCTCCTTTTTAGGTGGAGAAGGAGAGCTGGAGGGCCTGCTCAAGTCCGCGATGCGGAGCCGGGACCCGTCGATGGTGCTGGAGGAGGCGGAAACGGCGGTAAACGGCGATCTGGACCGGGACCACCTGTTTATCCAGCTCTACGGGGGGGTACAGCGCCTCTCCGGCCGGCGTGTGATTCAGGACATGGTGGCGGGCAACACGGTGGCCAAGCTCTCCACCGGGGCGCTGAACTTTGTCAATTTGGGTACGGCGGAGGAACCGGGTGCGGAGGTGGAGGTCCGGGCGAAAGCCACGGCGGATTTCGCCGCCGCCCTGAAGAGCCAGGGGATTCCCTATCTCTATGTGGCTGCCCCCCAGAAGATTCAGCGGGGTGTGCAGCTGCTTCCCCAGGGGCTGGAGGAGAGCGGAAACGCCTGCTGCGACGCCTACCTGGCCGGGCTGGACCGGCTGGGAGTGGACTACCTGGACCTGCGCCCGGTGTTTGAAGGCAACGGGATCTACTCCAATTGGTTTTTCAATACCGACCACCACTGGAAGCCGGAGGCGGCCTTTTTTGCCTGGCAGTATCTGGCGGGACAGATGGATCTGCGTTACGGACTGGAGACTCCATCCGCCCTCACCAACCCCAACAACTGGGATACCCAGGTGCTGGAGGACTTTTTCCTGGGCAGCCAGGGCAAGCGGGTGGGCAGCCTGTACGCCGGAGTGGACGACTTCACCATTTTTACCCCCAAATTTGAAACCGACCTGACCTACACCAACAGCGACGGCAGTTTTACCCGCTCCGGACCCTTCAGCCAGTCGGTGTGCTTTCCCGAGCGGGTGGC
>NZ_CALXFV010000064.1 GCF_944387675.1 uncultured Flavonifractor sp.
TTGTCGCTGGCGTAACGTACCGCGTCAATGCCCAGATCGGCGGCCAGCTGCAGCAGCTCACAGTGGCTGCTCCGGGAACAGGTGAGGCAGTCCATCCGATGGTTGGACAAAATCAGCTCCAGGGTAAGCTGGCGGGACTTGCGCACCCGCTCGGTGTTGGTATATACCTCCATACCCTCGGCCACCGGGTAGACGCAGGAGGCCACTAGGCTCTTGGCCCCCTTCACCTCCACCACACAGATGCGGCAGGCGCCGATTTCGTTGATGCCTTTAAGGAAGCACAGAGACGGGATATTGAAGCCCGCGGACCGGGCCGCCTCCAACACCGTGGTTCCCAGGGGAACGGTAACGGGGATATCGTTGATGCGCAGAGATACCATCTTTTCCTCCATGTCCGTTCCCTCCCTTACTGTTTGCTGATGGCGTCAAAGCGGCAGTGATCCATACAGGCGCCGCACTTGATGCACTTGGACTGGTTGATAATATGGGGCGCCCGTACCGCGCCGGAGATGGCGCCGGTGGGACAACCCTGGGCGCAGCGGGTACAGCCCTTGCACTTGGTGGGGTCCACCACGTACTGGATGAGGGCCTTGCACACCCCGGCGGGGCAGCGCTTCTCATATACGTGGGCCTCATACTCCGCCCGGAAATGCTTCAGAGTGGAGAGCACCGGGTTGGGTGCGGTCTGGCCCAGGCCGCACAGGGCGGACTGCTTGATATGGTTGCACAGCTCCTCAATGGTGTCCAGATCCTCCGGTTCCCCGTCGCCCTCGGTGATCTTGGTGAGCAGGCCCAGCAGCCGCTTGGTACCGATGCGGCAGGGGGAACACTTGCCGCAGGACTCGTCCACAATGAACTCCAGGAAGAACTTGGCAATATCCACCATGCAGTTGTCCTGGTCCATGACGATGAGGCCGCCGGAACCCATCATGGAGCCGATGGCGCTCAGAGACTCATAATCAATGGGGGTGTCAATGAGGCTGGCGGGAATACAGCCGCCGGAGGGGCCGCCGGTCTGGGCGGCCTTAAACTTCTTGCCGCCGGGGACGCCGCCGCCGATCTCCTCCACCACGGTGCGCAGAGTGGTACCCATGGGGATCTCCACCAGGCCCGTGTTGGTGATCTTGCCGCCCAGGGCAAACACTTTGGTACCCTTGCTCTGTTCGGTGCCGATGGCGGCAAACTTCTCTGGGCCGTTGTTGAAGATCCAGGTGATGTTGGCGTAGGTCTCCACGTTGTTGAGCAGGGTGGGCCGGTCAAACAGGCCCTTCACCGCCGGGAAGGGGGGCCGGGTCTTGGGTTCGCCCCGATGGCCCTCGATGGAGCGCATGAGGGCGGTCTCCTCGCCGCAGACGAAGGCGCCGGCGCCCAGCCGCAGCTCCAGGTCAAAGTCAAAACCGGATTCGAAGATGTTCTTGCCCAGCAGGCCGTAGCCCTTGGCCTGGGCAATGGCGGTCTCCAGCCGCTTGACGGCGATGGGATACTCCGCCCGAACATAGATATAACCCTGGTGTGCGCCCACGGCGTAGCCGGCAATGGTCATGGCCTCGATGACGCTGAGGGGATCGCCCTCCAGCACGGAGCGGTCCATAAAGGCGCCGGGGTCGCCCTCGTCGGCGTTGCAGCAGACATATTTCACTCCGTCGGGACTCTCCGCGTCGGCGGTGAACTGCCACTTCAGGCCGGTGGAGAAACCGGCACCGCCCCGGCCCCGGAGGCCGGAGGCCTTTACGGTATCAATGACCTGCTGGGGCGGGATCCGCTCGGTGAGAATTTTGCCCAGGGCCTCATAGCCCCCCACACCGATGTACTCATCAATGCTCTCAGGGTTGATGACGCCGCAGTTGCGCAGGGCGATGCGGAATTGATGCTTGTAGAAGCTGGTCTCCGCCAGGGAGGTGGCGGGACCCTCGCCGTCGGCGTTTTTGTTGAGCAGCCGCTGGACAATGCGGCCCTTCACAATGTGCTCGGAGACAATCTCCTCCACATCCTCCACGGTGACGTGGGTGTAGCAGGCCCCCTCGGGATAGATGGTGACGATGGGTCCCAGGGCGCACAGGCCGAAGCACCCGGTGCGTACCACCTTGGCCTCCTTGTCCATGCCCTGGGCCGCCAGCTGCTTTTCAAACTCCGCGATGATCTTGGGGCTGTTGGAGGAGGAGCAGCCGGTACCGGTGCATACCAGAATATGGGAACGAACCAAGCTCATCTCTCTGCCCTCCCCTTATTCCGCCGCGCCGATGGTGTACTCTTCCACCACCCGGCCGTTTACCAGATGCTCACTGACAATGGAGGCCACCTTGTCCGGGGTCATCTTCACATAGGTAACCTTCTCCTGGCCGGGTACGTAGACCTCCACAATGGGTTCCAGCCGGCACACTCCGATGCACCCGGTCTGGGACACCGTCACATTCTTCAGATCCCGCTTGTTCACTTCCTCCAGGAAGGCGTTGAGCACCGGGCGGGCGCCCGCCGCAATGCCGCAGGTGGCCATGCCCACCACCACGCGAATCCGGTCCTCCCCGGCTTCCCGCAAATCAATCTGCTTTTCCATCCGCTCCCGGATGGCACGCAGCTCCGCCAGACTTTTCATGCTTTCATCCCCTTATTTTCTCGTAACAGCGCTTCCTGTTCCTGCAAATAGTCCCGGACCCAGAGGATTACCTCCGGCTCCGCCAGGGAGATGCCGTCCCCCAGCTCCTCCCTCAGCTGCCTGGTGTCCAGCCCGATCTCAGCTTCCCCCGCCCGGTGGACGTAGGTCAGCTCCAGCTCCGGCGCACCTTGAAGCAGCAATGTGATACTTCCGGCCATATCCCCCACCGGCGGGCAGTCAATGTGGTCCGCCTGGAAGCTGGCCTCCACCGTGGTACCCACACCAGCCGTGCTCTGGATGGCAAAGCATCCGCCGGCCTGTTCCGCTGCCAGCCGCAGCAGCGGCAGGCCCAGGCCCATGCTCCGGGTGGTGCGGGTGGTGGTAAAGGGATCGCTCACCCGGGCCAGCAGCTCCGGCTCCATTCCCTTCCCATCGTCGGCAATGGTGAGGGTGATGCGGCCTTCCTCCTCCGCCAGAGTAATCTCCAGGTGCTTTGCCTGGGCGGTAATGGAGTTTTGGGCGATATCCAGAGTATAGAGGGCGATTTCTTTCAAATGAGGCACCTCCCGGTGTCACGCTGCGCACCCTCCGCGACGGCGTCTAAGCCCCTCCGACTGCGCAAGCCGGCCTCCGCCCCCTTCGGGGCCTCCGGGCCGTTCGCTCCGCTTCGGGTCTTACCCGCCTGCTCCCGGGCGCTCCGCGCTTCTCACTTATACATATCCAGGATCGGTCCCACCTGGTCGGGAGTGAGCCTTCCATATACGTCGTTGTTCACCATCATCACCGGCGCCAGGCCGCAGGCGCCCACACACCGGCAGGAGTCCAGGGAGAACTTACCGTCCGGGGTGATGGAGCCGGGGGCGATGCCCAGCTTCTGTTCCACAGCGGTGAGAATGGCCGCCGCCCCCTTGACATAGCAGGCGGTCCCCAGGCAGATAGAGATCTGATACCGCCCCTTGGGGTTGAGGGTAAACTGGGCGTAGAACGACGCCACCCCATATACCTCCGACAGGGGGATGTCCAGCCCCTGGGCCACCATAATCTGTACTTCTTCCGGCAGATACCCGAAAATCTCCTGGGCGGCCTGGAGCACCGGCATGGTGGCGCCGGGCTGTCCCTTGTGCTGGGCAATCACCTGCCGCAGGCGCTCCTCCTGCTCAGGGGTCCCCCGGTAGGGAACGACGGTCTTGCAGTTCGGCATGGATGCGTCCTTCCTTTCTAAACCATTTCGTTTACTTTTCTTGTTTTCCTTTCTTACAAGTTCTGCTGCATCAGCCATAGGGCCGATGCAGCAGAAGTTGTCTTAAGACAGGTTAAACCTTGTTAAGTTTTTGTCAATCTTCAAGGTAAAGTATAACATGTCCGCCCGGTCTTGTAAAGAAAAAATTAGGTAAACCTGACTGGTCCGGCGCCGGACAGCCAGTTCAGGACGGCCTGCGGACTGCGCTCAGGCAGATCCATACTGTGCTCCGCCCCCCACACCTGGTCCAGGTAGTGGGCGTCGGAGTCGGTGACAAACCGCAAACCTGCCAGGTCCGGCCGCCTGACAAACTCCGGCGGGCAGTTGTGAGACAGCTCCGCCAACTGGAAGCCCAGGGTGGGGTCCCACAGGCCCAGTACCCCCAGCAGGGAGAAGGAGGGCCTATCAATATGGGCGGGAAAGGCGAAGCCGCCGAAGGAGGACACCAGGGCGGGTACCTCTTCCAGAGGAATGGAGGTGCTGCCCGCCAGCAGCCGCTCCTCTTCTCCCAAAATATTGTCCCCTCCGTCCATGTACAGCTGCCGTCCGAATACGGCGGGGTCGTTGGGAATGGGCGGCAGGCACTCCGCCACGTATGCCGCAAAGGGGGCGGCCTGCTCCGGATCGGAAAACAGGCAGACCACATGGATGTCCTCCTGCGTACACAATTCCATCCCCGCCAGGGCCAGCACCCCCCGCTCCCGGGCCGCCTGACAGAAGGCGGCGCAGTTGCCGCAGGTGTTGTGATCGGTGAGGGCCACCACATCCAGCCCCGCCAGAGCGCACATGGCGGCCAGGTCGGCGGGGGTCATCTCGTCGCTGCCGCAGGGCGACAGGCAAGAGTGGAGGTGGAGGTCATAATAAAGTTTCAACGGTTCCGCCCCTCTCTCCGTGCCGTGTGCTCATTCCAGACAGCCGCGAAACCGGCAGGCCGCGGTATAGGTATCCTCCCCGGTTCCCAGCAGATTCACTTCCTTCTCTTCCGCCCGGCGGAGCAGATCGGCGTCGGGTACCACACCCTCGGTGAGCACCACGCAGGCCACATCCGCCATCAGGGCCACCGCCGCCACATTCTGGTTGGACATGATGGTGAACCAGGCGCAGTCCCGCTCCGCCCGGCCCATCACCCAGCTGAGCAGGTCCCCGGCGTAGCCTCCCGTCACCTGCCGGCCCGGGTCCGCCATATGAAAGGCCGTCCAGCCCAAAGTCTGCTGAAGCTGCTGTACTGTCATGCTCCTATCCCCCTGTCTGTAGAATAGCGCAAGCCGCCGGGACGGGTTCCCGCTCCGGCGGCTTGCTGTTATCTTCTGGACGTATCTGTTTGGCAGCGCCGGAAGGGGGGCGGCAGATAGTCGTCCGCCTCCTCCTTGCCCGCCATGGTACGCATCCGCTCCCGCACCTTGAAAATGCAGTCATCCACCGAGGCCCGCCCCAGCACCACATCCTCCGCAAAGGCATGGCAGGAGGGGGCGCCGCAGGAACCGCAGTGGAGTCCGGGCAGATGGGATTCCAGTTCCTGAATGCGCAGTTGCTTGCTGATAGCCATCTCCCGGTCATGGTCCAGCACAAAGGTAGGCAGGTATTGCAGCTGCTTGTCCCGCCGCACCAGATCCCGGTCCGCCCCCTCCAGAGTGAAGCGGTTGCGGGATACCGGCTGGCCCTTCATCAGACCCTTGATGCGCATTTTAGCCCCGTAGGGATTCTCTACCGTAAAGCAGCCGCCCACACACCCCTGGGTACAGGCGGACAGCTCCAGAAAATCCGCCTCGGGCAGGCGGCCGTCCTCAATTTCCTCCAGCATCTCAATCACGTTTTCAATGCCGTCCACTGCCACACACCGCTCCCCCAGGCGGGCGGTGCTCTCTCCGCCGCAGGAGGCCCAGCCCAGGCCCATGATCCCCGCGGAGGACATGGGCTCCGCCTCCTCCAGCGCCCGCATGGGATTCAGCAACCGCAGATAGATGTCCCGGATGGCAAAGGCCCCGTCCAGCACCGGGCGGCTCAGCCCCTCGGACACCCGGGCGGCAGTCACCTTGGAGGAACAGGGGACGATGGCAAACACCCCAATCCGCTCCGGCGGCAGGCCAGTCTCCTCCATCGCCTCCCGCCGGGCCAGAATAGCCGCCAGCTCCATGGGCAGGATGGTGGAGGCTACGTGATCCATCAGCTTGGGAAAGCGCATGCGGATCAGCCGCAGCACCGTGGGGCAGGAGGAGGAGATCTGGGGCGTTACCGCCGCCGGCCCCTGCTTGATGCTCTGCCGCTCGTAGTCGGAGAGCATCTCTGCTGCCTTTGCCACCTCATACACTTTATGAAAGCCGATTTTCAGCAGGGCGTTGAGTACCACGTCCACGTTGTCCAGGTGGTGGAACTGGCCGTACAGCGCCGGCTCCGGCAGGGCCACGCAGTAGGCATACTCCTTCAGAATACCCATGCTGTCTCCCACCGATTTAATGGCCTTGTGGGGACACACCCGGATGCAGTTGCCGCAGTCAATGCAGCGGTCCGGCAAAATGGTGGCCTTCCGCCCCCGCACCCGGATGGCCTCGGTGGGGCAGCACTTGATGCAGGAGGTGCAGCCCCGGCACCGCTTATGATCCATTACCACCGAATGTCTCATTGCCATGTGCCACACCTCCCTTCCCGGTCCGTCCTATGCTCACTGGGGGATCTTGATGCGCACGGTTACGGTGGTTCCCTTCCCCAGCTCAGTCTCAATCTTCATCTCGTCGGAATAGCGCTTGATGTTGGGCAGGCCCATGCCCGCCCCAAAGCCCAGCTCCCGGGCGGTCTGCCCGGCGGTGGAAAACCCCTCCTGCATGGCCTGGGTCACGTCCGGAATGCCTGGCCCCGTATCCTGCATGCGGATGATGATCTGATCGGCATCCACCTCCACCTCGGCCTGCCCGCCGTCGGCGTGGATCACCATATTGATCTCCCCCTCGTACATGCAGATGGACGCCCGCCGGATGACATCCTGAGGAAGCCCCAGCTTCTTCAGGGTCAGCTTCATCTTGCTGGAGGCCTCACCGGCTTCGATGAGGTCGCCCCCCTCCACAGGGTATACCAATTTAATCGTCTCCATCGCAGTTCCCTCGCAATCCATTGGAATATAGCAGTCCGCATGCCTCGTACATCCGCTTGGGGCAGGTCATCACCACAATATCCCGCTCCCTGGCCAGCTCCACAATGTTCTGCCCCGGCACCTTTCCCCGCACGAAGATGATGCACGTCATCTCCAGCATGTCCGCCGTGCGGACCACCTGGGGATTTACCAGACCGGTGAGCAGCAGAGCCTGGTTCTTCACAAAGGCCAGCACGTCGCTCATAAAATCGCTGCCGCAGGCGGACATAACCTCCCGGTCCAGGTGCTCCTCACCCCATAACACCTGGGCGTTTAGAATTCGTTTGATGTCGGACAGCCGCATTGGCCTCTCTCCTCTCCCCATGGGGAAACTAAACTCTCAATTCAAAGGCATTGTACCATAAATGCCCGTTCAGTGCAAAGGGTTCGTTGAAACATTCACAAAGTTTTTCCCCCGGAGCCCCCGCTTTTGGTCATTCCACGCTATTGACAGGGGTATGCCTTGTTGGCTATAATAGACTTTATTAAAGTAAAGTGTGTCCGTACCACGTGGAATCAGCAAACCAAGAAAGAGGAGGCCATCATCATGGGAACCCAGCGAGTCTACAATTTTTCCGCAGGTCCGTCTATGCTGCCCCTGGAGGTGCTGGAGCGCGCCGGCGCCGAAATCACCAACTATCAGGGCTCCGGCATGTCCGTTATGGAGATGAGCCATCGATCTAAAGTCTTCCAGAAGATTTTTGACGACACCCAGGCCAAGTTCCGCAAGCTGCTGAAGGTGCCGGACAGCTATAAGATTCTCTTCCTCCAGGGCGGCGCCTCCACCCAGTTCTCCATGGCGCCCCTGAACCTGATCGGGAAGACCGGCAAGGCGGATTACGCCGTCACCGGCAACTTCTCCAACATCGCCTATAAGGAGGCCAAGAAGTTCGGCCAGATCAACTTGGCCGTCTCCTCCGCCGACCGGAATCACACCTACATCCCCACCCAGGATCAGATCCAGCTGGACCCCGAGGCCAGCTATTTCTACTACTGCGCCAACAACACCATTTACGGCACCGAGTGGCAGTATGTACCGGAGACCAACGGCGTACCCATTGTGTGCGATATGTCCTCCGACATCCTGTCCCGGCCGGTGGATGTGAGCAAGTACGGCATCATTTTTGCCGGCGCCCAGAAGAACATGGCCCCTGCCGGCCTCACTGTGGTCATCATCAAGGAGGAGCTGGCCGGCCATGAGCTGCCCTACACTCCGCTGATGATGACCTACAAGACCATGATTGACAAGGACTCCATGTACAACACGCCTCCCTGCTGGTGCATCTATATGCTGGGTCTGGTCTTGGACTGGCTGGAAGAGCAGGGCGGCATTCCCGGCATGGAGGCCATCAAGCACGGCAAGGCCCAGATGCTGTATGATGTGATCGACTCCTCCCGGCTGTTCACCTGCGCGGTGGAACCCGGTTCCCGGTCCGATATGAACGTGGTGTTCCGCACCGCCAGCGAGGAGCTGGACGCCAAGTTTGTCAAGGAGAGCGTGGAGGCCGGCTTTACCAATCTGAAGGGCCACCGCTCCGTGGGCGGCATGCGGGCGTCCATCTACAATGCCATGCCCACCGAAGGTGTGGAGAAGCTGTGTGACTTCATCAAGGCGTTTGACCAGAACAATTAACAGGAGGACACCGCTATGTTTCGCATCAAGACGTTGAATAAGATCTCTCCCGCCGGGCTGTCCGTGCTGGATCAGACCCGCTATTCCATCAGCGGCGATGTGGAGAATGAGGACGGCATCCTGGTCCGCTCCGCCGACATGCACGACTACGAATTCCCCGACGCCCTGCGGGCCATCGCCCGGGCAGGGGCCGGCACCAACAACATCCCCATTGACCGCTGCTCCCAGGCGGGCATTGTGGTGTTCAACACCCCCGGCGCCAACGCCAACGCGGTGAAGGAGCTGGCGGTGTGCGGCATGCTGCTGGCCTCCCGGAAGATCACCCAGGGCGCCGCCTGGGTGAAGGAGCAGGCCGGCGCAGGCGCCGATGTGGAGAAAGTGGTGGAGAAGGGCAAGAGCCAGTTCGTGGGTCCTGAGCTGTCCGGCAAGATGCTGGGCGTCATCGGCCTGGGTGCCATCGGCGTGCAGGTGGCCAACATTGCCACCAAGCTGGGCATGACCGTGTTTGGCTATGACCCCTTCCTCAGCGTGGATGCCGCTCTGTCCCTGTCCCGGCTGGTACATCGGGCCATGGATCTGGATACTATTTATAAAAACTGCGACTACATCACCATCCACGTCCCCCAGACCCCTGAAACCAAGGGCATGATTGATGAGGGCGCCATCCACATGATGAAGGGCGGCGTGCGTATTCTGAACCTGGCCCGGGGCGGCCTGGTGAATGACGACGACATGCTGGTGGCCCTGGAGTCCGGCAAGGTGGCCGCCTACGTCACCGACTTCCCCAACAACAAGATTCTACAGGGCAAGAACGTCATCGCCATCCCCCATCTGGGTGCCTCCACCCCGGAGAGCGAGGAGAACTGCGCCGTCATGGCCGCCCAGCAGCTGAAGGACTACCTGGAGAACGGCAACATCAAAAACTCCGTCAACCTGCCCACCCTGGTGCAGGAGTGGAGCGGAGTGTCCCGGCTGTGCATCATTCACCGCAATATCCCCGGCGCCATCGCCAGCATCACCGGCATTTTGTCCCAGGATGGGGTCAACGTGGAAAACATGACCAACAAATCCAAGAAGGACTACGCCTACACCGTGGTGGATGTGGGCAGCCGGGTGAGTGAGGCGGTGGTGAGCGAGATCCGCGCCCTGGACGAGGTGCTTCGGGTCCGTCTGCTCAACCACTAATATAAGCTCAGAAGAGTACAAAAGGGGCGCCGCTTTCGCGGCGCCCCTTCCCTTTTGTCAGATTACGCAGCCAGGAACTTGTCGAAATTCATCAGCAGCTGGGCAAACTCAACCCGGCTGAGCTGGTTGGTGGGCATCAGTTCCCCATTCTGGTTGCCGGTCATCAGTCCGGCATAGTAGCAGAAGCTCATACCCTCCAGATCCTCCGCGGGGATAGAGGCGTAGTCAGGTACCTTGTCGTCCATAGAACCGTCGTCCGCAGGCTCCGTCACGCCCTTCCACTGGGAGTAGGCGGCAAAGATGCTGGCAATGGCGGAACGGGTAATCGCGCTGTCGCCGGTAAAGCTGTCGCCGCCCAGGTACAGGCCCTCGGAAGCGGCCCAGTTGATGCAGTTGGTGTACCAGCCGCCCTCGCTGCCGGAAACGGTAATCTCCTCCACGGCGGGGTTGCCCTCCATATTGTAGAGCATCTGATACACGCTGGCTACAGTGACATCAGCGGTGGGGCTAAAGCTGCTGCCGTTGGTGGTGCTCATCAGGCCCTCGCCGGTGACGTAGCGGACGGCCTCGGCATACCAGGCGGTAAAGTCGGTGTCGGCATACAGGACCGTGATGCGGCCGGCGGGCGCGGCATAGCCGGTGACCTCGCCGCCCTCGAAGGACTGGACATAGTTGGCCAGAACCATATAGTCCTCCATCACATAGTCCAGCACGTTTACGGCGCCATCAAACATGGCAAAGCCGTCGCCCAGATCCCGCAGGGTATAGTTGTAGCCCGCCAGGTTGTAGGAGGCAGTCAGGTCCAGCGCCTCGTAAGCGCCGGTCTCATTGTTGAGTACCTGCACGTCTTTCACCCGGTACGCGCCGGTGGGACCGCCGGTCCATACGCCCTTGTCGTCCTGCTGAACGGTGGAGGGGATGGAGGTGTCGATGGTGTACTTCAGGCCGGAGACCTGGAGGAATCCGCCATTCTCAGCGGGCGCATCCTTGGCGCCCCACTCCAGAGCATCCAGCAGCTGCTGACCGGTGACAGTCTGGAGGCAGGCCACGTTGCCGAAGGTATGAATGGCCTTGCAGGTCAGGTAGGAAATGTCGCCGGTAATCGCCTCGTTGCGGACGCCGCCACCGTTCATGATGGCCACATCCACGTCCAGATCCATATTGTCAAAGAGGTAGTACAGCGCGTCGGCAGCAAAGTCGCCGGTGTTGGTCTCCTGATTGCGCACCAGACGGGTACCGTCGGCCGTGTAGTTGTCCAGGGTGTCGGAGATATGGCCGATCACCTCGCCCAGCTGGGTATCAACCTGGGCCGCCCAGGCATCCTCGATGGCCTTCACATCGGCATCAGGGGTAACGTCCGCCAAATCCTCCGCGGTGAGCAGCTTGGTGGTGATGGTGCCGTCGGCGGCGATGGTCATCTGACCCACCGCATTCAGGTAGGAACCGGTCTGGGTGAGCACTACGGTGTTGCCCGCCTTGTCGGTCACTTCCTTGCTGGCCACAGTGGAATGGGAGTGGCCGTCAATGAAAGCGTCCAGGCCGGTGGTGTTGGCGATTACTTCCTCAGAGGTCCAGGGCTTGGAGGAGGGGTCCACACCCAGGTGGCCCAGACCGATGACATAGTCGGCCTCCTTGGAGGCGGCATCCACAGCCTTCTGTACCGCGGCATACAGGTCGGAGCCGTCCGCACCGCCGGCAATGCCGTAGATATACGCGCCGTTCTCATCCTGGAAATAGGCAGGGGTGGACTTGGTAAAGGACTCAGGGGTGGTGACGCCCACAAAGGCCACCTTCACACCGTCCACATCAAACACCTTGTAGCTGTCCAGCACCGGATCGCCAACTACGCCGTCCTTCTCATGATAGAAGTTGCAGGACAGATAGGGAAAATCGGCCCACTCCACAGCCTGCATGCAGCCCGCCATGCCGTAGTCAAACTCATGGTTGCCCAGCGTGGCCGCATCATATCCCGCGGCGTTCATCAGCTTCAGAATGCTCTCGCCCTTATCCAGGGAGCCGTAAGCCGTACCCTGAACATGGTCGCCCGCATCCACCAGCAGAGCATTGTCATAGCTGTCTTTCAGGGCAGCCACCGTGGCATAGGTCAGCTCCTGGGTAATGTACGTGTGTACATCGTTGGTGTAAAGCACCACGACGCCGTCCTCGCTCCCGGACTCCGCCGCAGACGCCGGAAGCATCAGTGCGCACAGCATCGCCGCGGACAGAAGCAGAGACAGAAGTTTGCCTGCCGTTTTTTTCATAAATTTGTACCGCCTTTCCTTTCATCTTTTTTGGGGTCTGATTGACTCAAGCTAATGGTAACAAATTGTAACCAAAATTACAAGCGCTTCCTCTGAAAAGATGGCGTAAATTTGTATGCTCTTTGTCAAAAAAGCACAGAGGGAGCCGGTCGTCTCTGCTCCGGCTCCCTCTGACTTCCATATTTTATTTTTCCGCCCAATTTCCGGTAGCCTCCGCCTTCAGGTAGGCGTTGATGAAACCATCCAGGTCCCCGTCCATGACGCCGTTGACGTTGCTGGTCTCATATCCGGTGCGGTTGTCTTTTACCAGCTGGTAGGGCATGAACACGTAGGAGCGGATCTGGCTGCCCCACTCAATCTTGAGCTGGACGCCCTTGATGTCGGAGATCTTCTCGGCATGCTGCTGCATTTTCAGCTCCACCAGCTTGGCCCGCAGCATCCGCAGGCAGGTGTCCTTGTTTTGAAACTGGCTGCGCTCAGTCTGGCAGGAGACTACAATCCCGGTGGCGTGGTGGATCAGGCGCACGGCGGAGGAGGTCTTGTTGATGTGCTGGCCGCCGGCGCCGGAGGAACGGAAGACCTGCATCTCATAGTCTTCGGGCCGGATCTCCACATCGGCATCCTCGGGCAGGTCGGGCATAACCTCCAGAGCGGCAAAGGAGGTCTGCCGACGGGCGTTGGCGTCAAACGGGGATACCCGCACCAGGCGGTGTACCCCGTGCTCACTGCGCAGGTGGCCGTAGGCGTTCTCCCCCTCAATGAGGATGGTGGCGCTCTTCAGCCCCGCCTCGTCCCCGTCCAGATAGTCCAGAGTCTTGCAGGCAAAGCCGTGGCGCTCCGCCCAGCGGGTATACATACGAAACAGCATCTGCGCCCAGTCCTGGGCCTCGGTGCCGCCGGCGCCGGCGTGGAAGGTGAGGATGGCGTTGGAGTTATCGTACTCCCCGGTAAACAGGGTGGACAGCTTGGCCTCTTCCACAGCGGCCTCCAGTTTGGCAAAGCCCTCCTCCACCTCGGGGATCAGACTCTCGTCCTCCATCTCGTTGCCCAGTTCGCACAGAGTCATCAAATCCTCCCACTGGGCCTTCCGCTTTTCCTGTCCCTCAATCTTGTCCCGCAGATTTTTCACCCGCTGCTGTACCTTCTGGGCCTTCTCCAGGTTGTCCCAAAAGCCGTCGGAGGCGCTCTCCGACTCCAGCATCTCAGCCTCCTGCCGGGCGGCATCCAAACCCAGGGCCTGGTCCAGATCGTCCAACTCCGGTCTCAGATTGTGGAGTCTCACCTTATATTCATCAAACTGCAACATGTACTTCCACACTCATTTCCATAAAATAGCCCTATTATTATATCCAACAGCGGCGGCAATGTAAAGGCCGGGCATAAAAAAACCGCCGGCAGGCGGCGGTTTTTATCGTTGACTGACCAGCCAGCCGGATTCGGCACAAAAGATGAGCTCGTCAATGTCGCCCTTCGGTGCTGTCTGCTGGGCGGTTTCGTTGTCATGGAGTCCGTTCATGGGATCTCCTCCTTCCTGCGTGATGTACATACCAGTATATGCCGCCGCCCGTGTGAAATGTGCACGATTCCCGTCTGCAGAAATGCAAAATTTGATCTTGACAATCACTCCGTGGTATGGTATTCTAATTGAGCACATTACGAGACGAGACTGGCGCCCTCCATGCCGGAGTGGCGGAATTGGCAGACGCCCGGGACTTAAAATCCCGTGGGAGTGATCCCGTGCCGGTTCGATCCCGGTCTCCGGCACCATATCGCGGGGTAGAGCAGTTTGGTAGCTCGTCGGGCTCATAACCCGGAGGTCG
>NZ_CALXFV010000065.1 GCF_944387675.1 uncultured Flavonifractor sp.
CAGTACCGGTCCGCCGGTACCTGCACCTCGCCCATGGAGTCGTGTTCCACGCGGTACTCCATTTCTTCTGCTCCTTTCCCTCAGCCCTTCTCCGGATAGAGGGCGTCCAGCTTCTCCAGAGCCGCCGTCCGGAGGGTCTTGTAAATGCTGTTCTGGTGGGTGTCCATGCCCACCACCAGGGGTCCGAACTCCACCGCCTCCAGATCCCAGAGGGCCTCGGGCATCCCCAGCTCAAACCAGGTCACGTCATAGACGGAGCGGATGCCCTGGGCCAGCTTGGCCGCGCAGCCCGGCGCGGCCTGGAGGTAGACGTAGCCGTACTTCTCACAGGCGTCCAGGGTGTCCTGGGCCATGCCGCCCTTGCCGATCACCGCCCGGATGCCCAGCTTGCCCACCACATCGGCATAGGGTTCCATGCGGATGCTGGTGGTGGGGCCGATGACGTTCAGCTTCCAGTTCCCCGCCTCGTCCTTGAGGCAGACCGGACCGGCGTGAAACACGGCGGCGCCGGCAAAGTCCTTGGGCAGCTGCCCCCCCTGCTCCAGCAGGGTGCGGATTTTCAGGTGCGCCATATCCCGGGCGGTAAAGATGTGGCCGGTGAGATAGACCACGTCCCCCACCTTCAGCTGCCGGACCTCCTCCTCGCCCAGAGGCATATGCAACACGTTCCTGCTCATGGTTGACCCTCCCTTTACAGTATGGTCTCAATGCGACCGTCGTGATAAATCCGGATGCCCGCCCGGCGCGCCACCCAGCAGTGGAAGTTGATGGCCACGGGGGCGATGGCGGTGTGAGTGGCCGCCCGGCCGATCTTCACCGCCAGGCAGACGGTATCCCCGCCGGTACCGGCGGCGCCCAGGCCCAGGGCGTTGATGTTATCCAGCAGCTCCCGCTCCAGCCGGGCCAGCAGGGGGTCGGGGTTGGTGTCCGACCACTTCCGGGTGCTGATGGCCTGGCGGCTGAGCTTGGAGGCGATGTCCATCTGCCCGCCGATGCCGATGCCGATGCCGAAGGGGGGACAGGGTTTGCCGCCGGCGTTGATGGCGGTCTCCAGCACGAAGCGCTTGAGGCCGGCGAAATCCTGGTCCAGTTTCAGGGTGGCGGTGGTGAAAATCTTCATGGCGTTGCCCAGCTCGGCCCCGCAGCCCTTGAAGCTGATGATGAAGTCCATGTAGTCCTGGCCGGGATGGTACTGATACTCAATATTGGGAACGCCCTCTCCGGTGTTGTTCCCCGGGTTGTGCCGGGTGAGGGGGTCCACAATGCTGGGGCGCAGGTAGCCCTTTCGGGTGGCCTCCGCCAGGGCGTCCGCCACCGCCTCCCCCACAAAGTCGGGGAAGCCGCCCTCGCCGAAGGTGACCCAGGTGGTGGGGTAGCCGGGAGACTGACACACCGCCTTGTCCTGCTGCTTGGCAATGTCCAGGTTCTCCAGCATGGAGGAGAGCATGCTCTTGGCGGTCTCGTTGCTCTCCCGATCCAGCGCCTGGCGCAGTAGCTCCCGCACGTCGGCGGAGATCTCGGTCACGGCCCGGATGCAGGTGTCATGGATTGCGGCGCGAACCAGTTCTTTGTCCATAAAATTACCTCCTTATTTCCCACTCGGGAGCCGGCCCCCGCCCGCCTGCGGCGGAACAGGCGGTGTCAGCCCTCGAATATCTCGTTGATGTCCTCTATCTCCTCCAGCTGGTGGAAACAGTCCAGAAGCCTGGCCTGACAGGCGGGCTCCAGCAGCCCGTCGGTAAGCACGGTAAACTTCTGGTCCGCCATCTGCCAGTCGAAGGGGTTTTTGAAGTCCCCGATGGGGTAGTCCACCTGCCGGGTGATGACCTCGCCGCCGCGCAGGCGGATGGTCAGACGGTGGGACCACTGGTTGGGGTCCCGGCGGAAGGCCTCCTCCAGATCCGGGTCCACCCGCACCCGGATCTTGTCCATCAGGCTCCGGATCTCCGGGCGGCGGAGATTCTCCTGGGTGAACACCCGGTCGCTCAGATCCCGGAGCACCAGAGCCGCCGCGATGCAGAACTGGAGGCTGAACTTGGCGGCATACCCGTTCTCCGGATAGGGGTTGTTGGTGGTGTTGACCGCCGTGCGGTAGGTATCGTCCCAGATCTCCTCAATGTCCGCCGGGTCCAGGGGGCGCTCCCGCAGCAGCTCCTCCACGCAGGTGTTGGCCGAGTGAGTGTGCCGGCAGCAGGCGTAAGGCTTGAAGGAGTTCTCCTCAATTTGCAGCGGCCCGTCAAAGCCCTGGGTGAGCCGCTCCAGGTGGTATTCCGGGGCCAGGGCGCGGACCAGACCCCGCTCCCCCTCCAGAATGGTGTGGGCGCCGGTAAAACCCAGCCCGGCCAGCTCGGCGGAGCGCAGCCCGCACAGGTTGGCATTGGCGGTGTGAAGGGCCTTGCTCATGGCTCCGCTGGCCAAAAACTCCCACAGCCCCGCCGCCTGGGTGCCGGCGGAACCCAGGCAGTCCAGCAGCTGTTCCTCAGACAGCTCCAGCAACTTGGCGGCGGTGACGGCGGCGGAGAGGCCTCCCACCACGCCGGTGGTATGCCAGTAGTGGTAGGAAGAGGGGTTGATGCAGGCCCCTACCCGGGCGCCCGCCTCATAGCCGGCGGCCACCGCCGCCAGCAACTCCCGGCCGCTCTTGCCCAGCTTCTGTCCCAGGGCAAAGGCGGTGGGAATGGTAATGACCCCCAAATGGGTAATGGAGGCGTTGTGTACATCGTCCAAATCCATCACATGCCCCGCCACCGCGTTGAGGGCGGCCGCCTGTTCCGCGGACACCTTGGGGAAATGAGGGGCAAACAGGGTGGCCTGGGGGAGGGTGGGCTTTTCCCTGTAGTAGGTCCGCCAGATCTCCGCCTCCCGCTTCTGAGACCCGGCAATGGCCACGCCCACCAGGTCCTGCACGCACAGCTTGGCCACCTCCACGCAGTGGGGGGAGAGCCGCTCATAGCGGATGCCGTGCAGGTGTCCGGCCAGCAGGCGGGTGGGAGAGAGGGATTGTTCCATGGGGCACCTCCTGGTATACATTATCTTAAGTGGTATACCACTACGCTGTCATCATACCACACACCCCCCAAGTTGTAAAGGAAAATTTGAAGAGATCTGGGATTTTGGTGGTATTCCACCTGCCGGGCGGGTTGACAGGGCGAGGGGATTTTAGTATGCTAGGAGAGGTGACGGCCCCCGCGCAGGCTGCGGCGGGCCGATGGAAAGGGGCGGAAAGCCGTGGCGGAGAAGAAGCAGGTATCCACCAAGTACTATGAGATCATTTTGGACTGGTTTAAAGCCCAGATTGTATCCGGGGCGCTGGGCGCCGGGGATACCATCCCCTCGGAGCGGGAACTGGCGGCCAAATTTGGGGTGAGCCGGGTGCCGGTGCGGGAGGCGCTGCGGATTTTGGAGTACATCGGGATCATTGAGAACACGCCGGACGGGATGACGGTGCAGCACACCGACCTCCAGCTGCTCAGTCCCACTGCCAATTTTGCCACAGAGATCACCCGGGAGACCATCGAAAACCTCTTTGAGGTGCGTATTTTTCTGGAGTCCGCCGCCGCCTATTATGCTGCGCTCCGGCGTACCGAGGAGGACATCGGGAATATGCGGGCCTCGGTTCAGGATATGCTCCGGGCCATTGAGCGGCCGGACCGGGACGAGGAGGAGATGATCCGCGCCTCCCATCAGTTCCACTTCTGCGTCATCGCCGCGGCCAAGAACGCCGTGCTGGAGAACATGTACCGCAACCTGTACGACCTGCTGGAGGTTTCCAAGCAGTATACCATCGGGCAGAGCAGCGTCACCGAGTCCACCCTGATGGACCACGAGGCCATTCTGTCCAAAATTGAGAGCGGGAACGCGGAAGAGGCGGGGAAATTCATGCGCTTCCATCTGAGCAACGCCCTGCGGCGGCTGAGCGGCATGTCCCCGGAAGGGGCGCACCGCCAATAGGCGACAGAACTTTGCGAGACTTCCTTCGGTGGGAGATTTTCGACAGCCTGAGCCCCCGGCCAAACGGCCGGGGGCTCACATAATTTTGTTATGTGACGAAAAGTGGTCGGTTTCAGACGGTTAAAGTCTTTACTTCTTAAAAAGCAATGTGGTATAATTGTACGAATATTTTATGATGTGGTTTTTAAAACCAGAAAGGAGGGCTATGCTTGGAGGAGATTCGCGAGTTAAAAGAGCGCCTGGAGCGGGAGCGCCCGGTGGCCTGGGAGGATTTCCCCGATATTGGCCTTTATATGGACCAGCTCATCAGCTATATGCCCCGGCAGCTGATCCACTATGAGGAGGGGGAGGCGCTGACTTCCGCCATGGTGAACAACTATATCAAGGACGGTGCCATGCCCCGGGCGGAGGGAAAACGGTATTCCCGCACCCACCTGGCCTATCTCACCGCTCTGTGCGCCCTGAAGCAGGTGCTCTCCGTAAAGGACGCCGGCCTGCTGCTGGCGGAGGCCAGCGCGGGGCAGGAGCCCCAGGCGCTGTACGCCCGCTTTCTGGAGCAGCTGGACCGGGCGCTGGACGTGACGGCGGGCAGCCTGGATGCCAGCGCCGGAGGAGAGGAACTGGCCGATCTGGCCCTGGCTCTGGCCCTGCGCAGCTATGCAGACAAGCTGGCCTGCCAGCGCCTGCTGGAGCTGCTCCGGAAGCGGCAGCCCCAGCTGGAAAAGGGGAAAAAGGCAAAACCCAGCCGGGAACGTCCCGCTGAGTGAATACAGGAGGCTATAAAAGTATGAATGATTACGTTTTGGTGACGGATTCCTCAGCGGATCTGTCTGACGAGCTGGTGCGGGAGCTGGACGTACAGGTGCTCCCCCTGTCCTTCACCATGGGGGACAAGAGCTACCGGAACTGGCCGGACAACCGGGAGATGGACCCGGGGATTTTTTACCGCAGCCTGCGGGAGGGGGCCATGGCCACCACCTCGGCGGTAAATGTGGGGGACTATACCGAGGCGCTGACTCCCATTTTGGAGGCGGGGAAGGACGTGCTGATTCTGGCATTCTCCTCCGGCCTGTCCGCCACCTGCAACTCCGCCCAGATTGCCGCCCGGGAGCTGGCGGAGCAGTATCCCCAGCGGCGGGTGTACGTGGTGGATACCCTGTGCGCCTCCCTGGGCCAGGGGCTGCTGGTGTGGTATGCCGCCCGGATGCGGCAGGCGGGCAGCAGTATGGACCAGGTGCGGGACTGGGTGGAGGCCAACAAGCTGCGGCTGTGCCACTGGTTTACCGTAGACGACCTGATGTTCCTCAAGCGGGGGGGCCGGGTTTCGCCCGCCACCGCCGTGCTGGGTACCATGCTGTCCATCAAGCCGGTGATGCACGTGGACGATGAGGGCCACCTCATCAAGGTGGGGACGGCCCGGGGCCGGGGGGCCTCCCTGAAGGCCCTGGTGGATCACATGGCCCAGACCGCGGAGGACCCGGGCAGCCAGACGGTATTCATCAGCCACGGCGACTGCCTGGACGACGCCCGGAAGGTGGCGGAGGACGTGAAGACCCGGTTTGGCGTGAAGGACGTGGTGATCAACTACGTGGGGCCGGTGATCGGCGCCCACTCCGGCCCGGGAACCGTGGCCCTGTTCTTCCTGGGGAGCAAGCGGTGATGGAGGATGTGAAGTGGCTGGAGGTGACCCTGGATACCGCCCGGGAGGAGCTGGACGGGCTGTGCGCCCGGCTCACCGGCAACGGAGTCACCGGCTTTGCCATTGAGGATGAGGCGGATTTTCAGAATTTTCTGGAGCAGAACCGCCAGTACTGGGATTATGTGGACGACGGCCTGCTGGAGCGGATGCGCGGCGTGTGCCGGGTGAAGTTTTACGTCACCGATGACGCCCATGGCCGCAGGCAGCTGGCGGAATGGCTGACGGGCATTGACCGGCCCTATACCCTCTCCCCCCTGGGGGAGAACGACTGGGCGCACTCCTGGCAGAAGTACTACAAGCCCATGGCGGTGGGGGAGCGGCTGTATATTGTGCCGGAGTGGGAGCGGGAGGAGCCGGTGCCGGCGGGGAAGGTGCCGCTGTACCTGAATCCGGGTCTGACCTTCGGCACCGGCAGCCACGCCTCCACCCAGCTGTGCCTGATGGGGCTGGAGGAGTACACCGTGCCGGGAAAGCCGGTGCTGGACTTGGGCTGCGGCAGCGGAATACTGTCCATTGCCGCCCTGGCCCTGGGCGCCTCCCACGCCGTAGCGGTGGACATTGACCCCAAGGCGGTGGATGTGGCCTATGAGAACGCAGCGCTCAACGGCATTGGGAAGGACCGCTACCGGGTGCTGGCGGGAAACGTGCTGTCGGACCAGGGCCTGGTGGCCGATCTGGCCCGGGAGAAGTACGCCCTGGTGCTGGCCAACATCGTGGCGGATGTGATCATCCCTCTGTCCGCCCGGGCGGATGCCTTTCTGGACCGGGGGGCGGTCTTCCTCTGTTCGGGGATTATCGATACCCGGGCCGACGAGGTGGCCGCCGCTCTGGAGGGAAACGGCCTGCGGGTCTTCCGCCGGCGGGAACAGAAGGGCTGGGTCTCCCTGGCGGCCCGCCGGGACTGAACACCGGCCCTACCTGTGGGTGAGGAGCTCCCACGCGCCCAGAACCACCAGCAGTCCCCCGGAGAGGGGGAGAGCGAAGCGGCCCAGCAGCCGGCCCGCCAGACTGTCCCCCACGGCTCTGCCCAGGGGGAGGGCAGCCAGGGTACACACCAGGTTGGCGCCGGCGGCCCAGCCGGGGTGCACCCCGGACACGCCGGCGGCCACCCCCATGCCCGCGTTGTTGACGGCCAGGGCGGCGGCCAGCGCCACCCACTCCCACAGGCCGGAACCCCGGGGGTTGGGGACCGCTCCGGCGCCGCCGGCGGAGCGCAGCCAGTCCAGCACGCACCACAGGCCCATGCCCACCAGCACCAGCCCGCCCAGGGCGGCCACCACTCCCGCGGCGGCGGCCTGGGCGCCCAAGGCCAGAGAGAGCCAGGTGATCAAGGTGGTCAGTCCGGCGATGACCAGCCGCTGGGTCCGGCCGGGGCGTACCCCCCGCACCGCCCAGCCCATGGCCAGAATCACCGTATCCAAATTACAGGCGGCGGCGAATACCGCCGCCGCGCCCAAGCCTGAAAGCCACTCCATGGCGCACCTCCTGTTCCGGCCATCCTATTCGGAACGGGAAGGGGCGGTGCATGGGGTGGCTTTTCCCTGCGGTGTGTGCTATACTGATCTGTATTGAGATTGGACAAAGGAGTAAGGTTCATGGACGGCAAGGAAGTATTTTTGGAGCTTTACCGCACCCACATCCGCCGGGAGGGGGCCGACGCGCTGCTGGACTACCTGGAGCACAAGAGCGACTTTTTCACCGCCCCCGCCTCGGCCCGGTTCCACGGGGCCTATGCTGGCGGGCTGTGCCAGCACAGCGTCAACGTCTACCAGTGCCTGACGGCCTATCTGGAGCGGGAGCGGGTAAAGGAGCTGTACGGCCTGGAGTACCTGGCGGAGAGTGTGGCGCTGGTGGCCCTGCTCCACGATGTGTGCAAGATCGGCTGCTACCAGCCCGGCTCCCGGAATGTGAAGGGGGCCGACGGCAAGTGGCAGGCGGTGCCTACGTTTTACTACAAGGATGAGCTGCCCTACGGTCACGGGGAGAAGAGCGTATACATCCTCTCCGGTTTTCTGCGGCTCACCCGGGAGGAGGCCATGGCCATCCGCTGGCATATGGGCTTCTCCGGGGAGGAGGACAAGCGCCTGGTGGGCCAGGCCTTGCAGCAATACCCCCTTGCCTTCGCCCTCAGTCTGGCGGACATGGAGGCCACCTACTTTTTGGAGAAGGAGGAATGAGCGGTGGCAAAGCGGGAAAATGACCTGGGCCGGGACCCGGTGGGCAAGCTGCTGTTTCGTCTGGCGCTGCCGTCGGTGACCGCCCAACTGGTCAACGCCCTGTACAACATTGTGGACCGGATGTATATCGGCCACATGGAGGGGGTGGGCGATCTGGCCCTCACGGGGCTGGGAGTGTGCTTCCCGGTGCTAATGTTCGTCTCCGCCATCTCCTCCCTGGTGGGTATGGGAGGCGGCTCCCGGGCGGTGGTGCGCATGGGGGAGCGGAAGGAGGACGAGGCCAACGCCATTCTGGGCAGCGCCACGGCTCTGCTCATCCTGCTGTCGGTGCTTGTGACCGTCTTCTTCCAGCTGGTGAAGGAACCCATGCTCCTGCTCTTCGGCGCCACGCCGGAGACCATCGGCTACGCCAGCGACTATCTCACCATCTATCTGTGGGGCAGTATTTTTGTGGAGATCTCCCTGGGCCTGAACTTTTTTATTACCGCACAGGGCTTTTCCACCATATCCATGGCCACCGTGCTCATCGGTGCGGGGGTCAACATTGTGCTGGACCCCATTCTGATCTTTGGCCTGCACATGGGGGTACAGGGCGCCGCCCTGGCCACCATTACCGCCCAGGCGGTGTCGGCGGTGTGGGTGCTTCGCTTTCTCACCGGCAAACGCACCAAGCTGCGGCTGCAAAAGCGGTTTTTCCGCATCAACGCCAGGGTGCTGGCCCCGGTGCTGGCCCTGGGAATTTCCCCCTTTATCATGAACTCCACCGAGAGCCTGGTGAATATCGCCTTCAACTCCTCCCTGAAGGCCTACGGCGGCAACCCGGCGGTGGGCGCTATGACCATCTGCTCCAGCGTGATGCAGGTCTTCTTCCTGCTGCTCCAGGGCATTGCCCAGGGCGCCCAGCCCATCATCGGCTTTAACTACGGCTCCGGCCAGCTGGACCGGGTGAAGAAGGCCTACCGGCTGCTCCTGACCTGCGCCCTCACCTTCAGCTGTACCGCCTGCGCCGCTCTGGAATTTTTCCCCGGCCTGTTTGTGGCCCTGTTCAACGACAAGCCGGAGCTGGTGGGCGTGGCGGTGTGGTCTCTGCGGGTGTACGCCGCCGGCATGTTCATGCTGGGCATCCAGACCTCCTGCCAGCAGACTTTTGTGGCCCTGGGTCAGGCCAAGGTCTCCCTCTTTCTGGCCCTGCTGCGGAAGATCATCCTGCTCATCCCCCTGATTCTGCTGCTGCCCCGGCTGCTCAGCGACCAGGTGTTTGCCGTGTTCCTGGCCGAGCCGGTGGCCGACATCCTGGCCGCCCTCACCACCGGCAGCATGTTCCTCTGGCGGTTCCCCCGCATCTTGGAACACCGCCGCCGGGAGCTGGCGGAAAAGCACCCATAAAAAATCGCCGCCTGTCAAAAAGGGAACGACCCTTTTTGACAGGCGGCGGCTTTGCGTTTGCTCAGTCCGGGATATAGGCCCGGATGCGCAGAGTCACCCCCAGCTCCTCCGTAATGGCCCGGCAGCGGGCGATTTCCGCCTCGCTCTTGTCTTTGTCCACAATGGTCATCACCACATGGGGGACATAGGCCCGGCACCGCCGGGTAAAGTCCAGCATGTCCTCCCATGCCCTGGCTCCGCTCCTGGGCTGGGTCACGGCGCAGTACTCCTCCGCCGTGGAGCCGTTGAGGGAGATGGAGATGGTGTCGATCCGCCCGGCCAGCTCCGGCGTCACGTCCCGGCCCAGAATGGCGTTGGCGTGGCCGTTGGTGTTGATGCGCACCGGGGGCAGGTTGGGTACCCGCTCCTTCAGCCGGTCCACCAGCCACAAAATGTCGTCCGTGCGGTACATGGGCTCCCCAAAGCCGCAGAACACCAGCTCCCGGTATCTGGCGTAATCCCGGGCCAGCAGATCCGCCAGGGCCTCCTCCCGGCTGGGCTCGTGCTCCAGCCACAGATCGTCAGCGTAAATGGACCCCTTGTGTCCGTTGTGCCGCAGGCAGAACACACAGCGGCAGTCGCACCGGTTGGTCAGGTTGACATAAAGCGAACCCTCGTATTCATAGGAAATGGTCTGCATGGCGCGCCTCCTTCATGAAATGCCAAAAAACCGCTTGCCGTTTTCCAGGGTGAGCTCCAGGACCTCCTGGGTGGTCAGGCCTCTGAGGCCGGCCACCGTCTGGGCCATGAGAGGGATGAGGGTGGAGTCGCACCGCCGCCCCCGGTAGGGCTCGGGGGCCATATAGGGGGCATCGGTCTCCAGCATCAGCCGGTCCAGGGGCAGCCACCGGAGGAGCTCCGGCGCCCGCCGGGCGTTGTGGAAGGTGATGTTTCCGGTGAAGGAGAGCATCCACCCCCACTCCACCACCCGCTTGGCGTCCTCCAACCCCAGGGCGCAGCAGTGGAACACCCCCCGGGCGTTGGGGTGGGCCTTTACAAGGTCCAGGCAATCCCTGTGGGCATCCCGGTCGTGGATAATGGCGGGCAGGTCCAGCTCCTCCGCCAGGGAGAGCTGAGCGTCAAAGAAGTCCCGGGAATTGGCCCGGTCCTCCGGGGTTTTCACCCAGTAGTAGTCCAGGCCGATCTCTCCCACCGCCACGCACTTGGGGTGGGCGCACAGGGCCTTCACCTGGTCCAGGTGGGAGAGGTCCGCCCCCTCCAGGTTCTCCGGGTGGAGACCGGCGGCGAAGTAGAGATAGCCGTACCGCTCCGCCAGGGCCTGGGACTGGCGGGAGGACGCCAGGTCGCAGCCGGGGCAGACCACCAGCGCCACCCCCTGTTCCGGCAGGGCGGAGAGCAGGGCATCCCGGTCGGCGTCAAAGGCGCTGTCGTAGTAGTGGGCATGGGTGTCAAATATCATAGGAGCCGTCCTCCGCTTGTTTTTTTCATCATACTCCCTTTTCCCGCCGTTGACAAGGGGGCGGGAAGGTGGTATACTGCCCCCGTAATACGGGGATGAGGTCCGCCCGGGGCAGTTGGCCCGAACCGCCGTTTGGCTGATGACTTCTGCAAGATTTGCAGGGGGCATTGGCTTTTTTTCTGCCCTCTGGAAGGGAGAGGGATAGCATGTTAACAAGCGTGGCCTATGTGCTGCTGCTGGGCCTGGGACTGGGCGCCCTGGCCCGGCTGGTCCGTCTGCCTCCCCTGGTGGGGATGCTGGGGGCGGGAATTCTGCTGGGACCCTGTGTGCTCAATCTGCTCAGTCCCCAGCTGCTGGACATTTCCGCCGACCTGCGGCAGCTGGCCCTGATCATCATCCTCACCCGGGCGGGGCTGAGCCTGGAGGGGGAGGACCTGCGCCGGGCCGGCCGGCCGGCGGTGCTGATGTGCTTTCTGCCCGCCAGCTTCGAGGTGCTGGGCATGGTGGTGCTGGCGCCCCGGCTGCTGGGGGTGAGCGTACTGGACGCCGCCATCATGGGGGCGGTGGTGGGGGCGGTGTCCCCTGCCGTCATTGTCCCCCGGATGCTCAGGCTTATGGCGGAGGGCTACGGCACAAAAAAGGGCATCCCCCAGATGATTCTGGCGGGGGCCTCGGTGGACGATGTGTTTGTCATTGTGCTGTTTACCTGCTTCACCGCCATGGCCCAGGGGGGGAGCTTCTCTCCCGCCGCCCTGGCGGGGGTGCCGGTTTCCATCCTCCTGGGGGCCGCCGGAGGACTGGGTGCGGGCTATCTGCTGTCCAGGCTCTTTACCGCGCTCCACATGCGGGACTCGGTAAAGGTGGTGCTCCTCCTCTCCGTGGCCTTCCTGCTGGTGGCGTTGGAGGAGGCGCTGCCGCTGCCCTTCTCCGGCCTGCTGGCGGTGCTGGGCATGGGCCTGGGCCTGCGGCGGTGGCGCCTGCCGGTGGCGGAGCGGCTCACCGCCAAGTTTGGCAAGCTGTGGGTATGGGCGGAGGTTATGCTCTTTGTGCTGGTAGGCGCGGAGGTGGAGATCGGCTACGCCGCCGCCGCCGGCGCGGCCGCCGCGGCCACCGTGCTGGGGGTGCTGTGCTTCCGGGCGGCGGGGGTGCTGCTGTGCGTGGCGGGAAGCCGGCTGAACAGGCGGGAGCGGCTGTTCGCCGTGCTGGCCTACCTGCCCAAGGCCACCGTTCAGGCCGCCATCGGGGGCGTGCCGCTGGCCATGGGCCTGTCCTGCGGGCAGGTGGTGCTCACCGTGGCGGTCATCGCCATCCTGGTCACCGCCCCTTTGGGGGCCTTGGCCATCGACGCCAGTTACAAAAGGCTGCTGGAGCGGACGGAGGAATAAAAAAGACGGGGCGGTGGAAGAAGCGGCTTGCCGCTTCTTCCATCGCTCCGTTCCGTCGCTTCCTCAGCACAGGCCGTAGCCGGCGGGAACCTTGTCGTCCAGCATGATGAGGTGGAGCTTTTCCGAGCCGTCCGGCTCCTCCTTCACCGCGGAGATGAGCATGCCGTTGGACAGGATGCCCATCATCTTCCGGGGCTTGAGGTTGGTGCAGGCCACCACCGTCTTGCCCACCAGCTCCTCCGGCTCATAGTATTCGTGGATGCCGGAGAGAATCTGCCGGGGAATCCCCTCCCCGCAGTCCAGGGTGAAGCGCAGCAGCTTGGAGGACTTGGGTACCGCCTCGCAGGCCAGGATTTTAGCGGTGACGAATTTCACCTTGTTAAAATCGTCAATGGTGATATACTCGGGTTCTTCCTCCTTGACAGGCTCCGCCTTGGGGGTCTCCGCGGGCTTCTTCTCCAGAGTCTCCAATTCCTTCAGCTCCTTTTCCAGGTCGATCCGGGGGAAGAGGTTCTCCCCCTTGCGCACCGCCGCGTCGGCGTTCAGCAGGCCCCAGGCCCCGGCGGACTCCCAGGTGCGCAGCGCCTCCTCCGCGCCAATCTGCCCAAAGATTTTTCCGCAGGTGTCTGGCATGAAGGGGGTGAGCAGCACCGCCGAGAGGCGCACGCACTCCAGCAGGTTGTACAGCACGTGGGCCAGACGGCCTTTCTGCCCCTCGTCCTTGGCCAGCAGCCAGGGCTTGTTTTCGTCAATATACTTGTTGGCCCGGCCGATGAGCTTGAACACCTCCATCAGGGCGTTCTGGAAGGCGTACTGCTCCATGGCCTCCTCATAGGCGTCCCGCAGCCCGGCGCCCAGGGCGATAAGCTCCACGTCGTACTTCCGGGGGTCGTCCTCCGGGAAGTTGGCGGTGAGGCCGATGCTCCCCTTGGCCTGGGCCAGCATGGCGGCCAGGTCCCGCTCATCCTCCGTGGGGCCGCAGTCCTCAGGCAGACGCTCGCCGAAATACTTGCCCACCATGGCGGTGGTACGGCTCACCAGGTTGCCCAGGTCGTTGGCCAGGTCGGTGTTGATGCGGCTGATGAGGGTCTCGTTGGAGAAGTTGCCGTCGGTGCCGAAGGGGAACTCCCGCAGCAGGAAGTACCGCAGGGCGTCCACCCCGTACCGGCCGGCCAGCAGGTAGGGGTCCACCACGTTGCCCTTGGACTTGCTCATCTTGCCGCCGTCCAGCAGCAGCCAGCCGTGGCCGAACACCTT
>NZ_CALXFV010000066.1 GCF_944387675.1 uncultured Flavonifractor sp.
TGGACGATTAGCTCAGCTGGTAGAGCATCCGCTTGACGTGCGGGAGGTCACAGGTTCAAGTCCTGTATCGTCCACCAAAAAAGGCGCCTGCGCTGGCAGGCGCCTTTTTTTCTGTCTCACAGAAAACCGGGTGTGCCGCTTATGCGCCGCACACCCGGTGTTTCCTTTAGTTCTCCCAGTCGGCGTAATCCTCCGCCTCGTCGGCACAGCAGCAGCAGCTGTCCTTCCCGATGTCCAGCATACCCTTGAGCTTGCACAGCAGTTCCATGATCTTATCCCAGTAAAGAACGGCGGCGT
Organism: uncultured Flavonifractor sp.; assembly: GCF_944387675.1. Classification (GTDB taxonomy): domain Bacteria; phylum Bacillota; class Clostridia; order Oscillospirales; family Oscillospiraceae; genus Flavonifractor. The sequence goes on from NZ_CALXFV010000066.1 coordinate 298, forward strand.
AGACCAACGCACCCAGTACGGCCAACAGCGCAAACAGGCTGGCCAGAATGCAGATCAGTTTCTTCATGTCAAAAACAGCCTCCTTTTCTTTCCACTTATTGCGGATGCTATCAGTGTACACGTTTCCCGTGCAAAATACAAGTGTCCGTCCCCACTTTTCCGAAACTTTTTCCCTTGTAATTTTCCTGAAAATAGAATACAATAGAATGACGAAATATGAACAACACTCCCCCATCATTCGGGTATCTGCATGGATCCCATTGTTCGGGTCCACTCCCAGGAAAGGAAGGGATGCATCCATGAAATTTCAAACGGAACAGGGCGAAATCACCATCAGCAGCGAGGTGTTCACCAATATCACCGGCGCCGCCGCCACCAACTGCTACGGCGTAAAGGGCATGGCGGTACGCTCCAAGGCCGACGGCCTGGTTCACCTGCTGCGGCGGGAGTCTATGGGGAAAGGCGTCAAGGTCTCCTACAATGAGGATTCCTCCGTCTCCATTGAGCTGCACATCATCGTGGACAATGGCGTGAACCTGATGGCGGTAAGCCGCTCCATCATGAGCGAGGTCCGCTATATCGTGCACCGCACCACCGGCGCCGAGGTGCGCAATGTGGACGTGTGCATCGACTCCATGGTTATCGGCTGACCCACCGCCATCGAAAGGAAGGAACAGTGACATGAGAGAGCGTATTGACGGAGCGTCCCTGGCCCAGGCGCTGATCCATGCGGCCGCCTCCATCAATCTGCAAAAGCAGCAGATCAATGAGCTGAACGTCTTCCCCGTCCCCGACGGGGACACCGGCACCAATATGAGCCTGACCATCTCCACCGCCGCGGCGGAGTTGAAAAAGAAGCAGCCCCGTACCGTGGGCGAGGTGGCGTCCATCAACGCCTCCGCCCTGCTCCGGGGCGCCCGGGGCAACTCCGGGGTGATTCTGTCCCTGTTGTTCCGGGGATTCTCCAAGGCGGTAAAGGACAAGGACACCATTGACGGCCGGGATCTGGCCATCGCCCTGGACTTCGGCGTGGCCGCCGCCTACAAGGCGGTGATGAAGCCCGCCGAGGGGACCATCCTCACCGTCTCCCGGCTGGCCGCCGCCCGGGCGGCCGACGCCGCCCGGAAGAATCCCAACGATCCGGAGGCTGTGCTGGAGGCCGCCATCAACGAGGGTCTGGTGGCGCTGGAGCACACCACCGAGATGAACCCGGTGCTGAAAAAGGCGGGGGTGGTGGACGCCGGAGGCAAGGGATTTTTGGTCATCCTTCAGGGTATGCTGGACTCCCTGCGGGGAGAGCCCTTGCCGGAAGGCGCCGAAGCGTCCAAGGCGGAGAGCAAAACCGACTACGCCGCCATTGCCGCCGAGGAAATCACCTTTACTTTTGACACGGTGTTCATCGTCCGCAAGACCACTGACAGGGAGCTGACCTCTTTTGAGGCCTATCTGAACAGCATCGGCGACAGTCTGGTTATCGGCGAGGACGACGACTGCTTCAAAGTCCACGTCCACACCGACATCCCCGGCGCCGCCCTGACCGAGGCCCAGAAGTACGGCACCCTGGAGCTGGCCAAGATTGAGAACATGCGCACCCAGGCGGAGGATCTGGCCGCCGGCCGCCACATCCAGAGCACCGATGATCTGGAGGAGGACGGCCACGACCATGAGGAGCAGGGCGGCCGGAAGATCGCCCCGCCGGAGAAGAAGTACGGCGTGGTGGCGGTGGCCGCCGGCGAGGGCCTGGCCGCCGTGTTCAAGGACCTGGGGGCCGATGGGGTCATCAGCGGCGGACAGACCATGAATCCCTCTACCGACGACATCATGAAGGTTATCGACGCCACCCCGGCGGAGATTGTGTTTGTGCTGCCCAACAACGGCAACATCATCATGGCCGCCCAGCAGTGCGTTCCCCTGGCGGAGGGCAAGCAGGTAGTGGTTCTGCCCACCAAGACGGTGCCTCAGGGCATCTCCGCCCTGATGATGATGGACCCGGAGGCGGAGGAGGAGGCCAACGTGTCCGCCATGACCGAGGCCATCGGCAACGTCCACACCTCCGAGATCACCTACGCCGCCCGGGATTCCGACTTTGACGGCTTTGCCATCAAGCGGGGAGACTACCTGGCTCTTACCGAGCATCAGCTCTTCGGCACCGACCGGAAGCTGGACAAACTGCTGCGCCGGCTGGCGGAGGATCAGAACCAGCAGAGCGCGGAGTTTATCAACATCTTCTACGGGGAGGATGTATCGGAGAAGGAGGCCCAGAAGGCCCTGAAAATTTTCTCCGAGTGCTGCCCCAACGCGGAGATTACCCTGTTGTCCGGGGGGCAGCCGGTGTATTACTATATGATTTCCGCCGAATAACCAAGGATAAAAAACCGTCCCATCCGGCCGGATGGGACGGTTTTTTGTGTATTACAGCACCTTGGACAGAAACTCGATGGTGCGGGGTTCCCTGGGATTGGCAAAGAAGGCGTGGGGCTCATTCTGCTCCAAAATATGTCCGCCGTCCATGAAGAGCACCCGGCTGCCCACCTCCCGGGCAAAGCCCATCTCGTGGGTGACCACCACCATGGTCATGCCCTCCTCCGCCAGCTGCTTCATGACCTCCAGCACCTCCCCCACCATCTCTGGGTCCAGGGCGGAGGTGGGCTCGTCAAAGAGCATCACCTTGGGCTTCATGGCCAGGGCGCGGACGATGGCGATGCGCTGCTTCTGGCCGCCGGAGAGCTGGGCGGGATAGGCGTCCGCCTTCTCCTCCAGACCCACCCGCTTCAGAAGGGCGGTGGCGGTATCGTCTGCCTCCGCCTGGCTCATCAGCTTGGTGCGCACGGGGGCCAGGGTGATATTCTTCCGAATGGTCATATTGGGGAAGAGATTGAAGTGCTGGAACACCATGCCCATCTGCTGGCGGACCTTGTCAATGTCGGTCCTTGGGTTGGTGATGTTGGTCCCTTCAAAGGTAATGGTACCCTTGCTTGGGATTTCCAGCAGATTGAGGCAGCGCAGGAAGGTGGACTTGCCCGAGCCGGAGGGGCCAATGACCACCACTTTCTCCCCGGGATAGATGTGCTCGGAGATGTTGTCCAATACCAGGTGGTCTCCAAAGGATTTGGACAGGTTTTTAACGTCGATCACTTTGACGCAGCCTCCTTTCCAGCTTCCCCTGGAGCCAGGTGAAGATAATGACGATGGCTAAGTACATCAGGGCGGCGCCGATCAGGGGCGGCATGTAGTCAAAGTTCCGCCCGCCTATGCGGGCGGCGTAGTAGGTCAGCTCCATGGCGCCGATGGCGTTTACCAGAGAGGTGTCCTTGAAAAGGGTAATAAACTCATTGCCCAGGGAGGGCAGAATGTTCTTAAACGCCTGGGGTACCACAATAAAGCGCATGGTATCCAGGTAATTCAGGCCCAGGGAACGCCCCGCCTCGCTCTGTCCCGCATCCACGCTCATCAGTCCGCCCCGAATGATCTCCGCCACATAGGCCCCCGAGTTGATGCCCAGGCCGATAATGCCCACCATTACCTTGTTCCGGCTGGAGGACAGTATGACAAAGCTCCAAATCAGGATCTGCACCATCATGGGGGTGCCTCGGATCACCGTGGTATAAATGCCGCATACCGCGTTGATCAGGCCCAATACAGGGTTGCGCCGGCCGGGCCGCTGCTGGTCGTGGGAGGTGCGCACCACCGCCACTACCAGTCCCAGCAGTACGCCGATCACCAGGGCGGCCACCGTCATGATCAGGGTGTTCTCCAGCCCCTGGAGATAGAGCTTCCACCGGTCCTCCTCGATAAAGGCGGTGTAAAAGCGGGGGAGCAGCCGGTCAAACCACTCGATCAGCCCTTGGATCATAGGGGTCCTCTCCTTTCTCCCGGTTCAAAAAGGAAGGGCGGCCCGGAAGGCCGCCCTTCTCTCAAACTATCTTAGTCCGCGGTGATGTATTTGTCAACAATAGCCTGGAAGGTGCCTTCCGCCTTCAGCTCGGCCATGGCCTCGTTGATGGCATCCAGCAGCGCGGTGTTCCCCTTCTGCACGGCGATGGCGTAGTCCTCCACTACCCACTGGCCGTCCAGGATCTTCAGACCCTCGTTGGCCGCCACATAGGACTCGGCGGGAGCGTTGTCGATGATCACCGCGTCGATCTGGCCGCTCAGCAAGGACATCACCGCCAGGGCGCCGGTGTCAAAAGCAGTGACGTGGTCCTCACCGTAGCCGCCGTTCTCCGGGGTGTCGGAGGCGTAAATGTAACCGGTGGTGTCCGCCTGGCAGCCGATCATCTCGGCGTTGACCAAATCATCAATGGTCTGGATGGGGGAGTCCTCCTTCACAATGACCACCTGCACCCCGGTGGCATAGCTCTCGGAGAAGTCCATGACCTCCTCCCGCTCGGGAGTGACGGTGATGCCTGCCATGGCAATGTCGCTCTGGCCGCTCTGCACAGCGGTGAGGGCGGCGTTAAAGGCCATGTCGTCCACCACCAGCTCTAGGCCCAGCTTTTCAGCAATGGCCTCGGCCACCTCCACGTCGATGCCCTCAAACCCGCCGTCGTCGGTGGTCATCTCATAGGGAGGGAACGCGGCGTTGGTGGACATGTGCAGTTTGCCCGCCTCCACGGTGGTAAACGCGCCGGTGGAGCCGGTCTCGGCGGGAGCCTGGCTCTCTTCCGTCACAGGGGCGGTATTCTCGTTGTCGGGGGTCTCGGCATTGCCGGTGGTGCCGCTGCCGCAGCCGGCCAGCAGGCTCAGGGACAGAGCGGCGGTCAGGCCCAGCAGGGCCAGCTTCTTGAAGTTCTTCATATTGTATTCTCTCCTATTCATGCTATCCTCTTGAGGTTTCCTTATTTGGTTACGTCTTATTATACACGGTATTCAATAAAATGCAATATTTATTCACCCGTCAAAGCACACAAAAAACCCATTGGTTTTCCGCCGTTCTCTGACAGTGGACCGCGTAAAAAGGGCGGAGCCAACCGGCTCCGCCCTTTTCAAAGCTGAAATCAGCCCTTGGTGCAGTGGTCGAAGAGGAAGTAGCCCAGGGGGGTGTAGTACATGCCGGACACGTTGTCGGCCAGCATATACTTCTGGGTGTAGAAGTACAGGGGACACAGAGCGTAGTCCTGACCCATGATGATGTCCTCAGCATCATGCATCAGCTGCATCCGCTCGGCGGGATCGGCAGAGGCCTTGGCAGCCTGGATCTTGGCATCGTACTCGGGGTTGGCATACTGAGCGTCGTTGTTGCCGCCGCCGGTGAGCCACATATCCAGGAAGGACATGGGATCGTTGTAGTCGGCAATCCAGCCGTTGCGGGCGATGGAGTAGTCGCCGTCCTTACGGGTCTGGAGGAAGGTGGCCCACTCCTGGTTGTCCAGCTGCACGGTCACGCCCAGCACGGTCTGCCACATGTTCTGCAGGGCCTCGCCAACAGCCTTGTGGCTGTCATCGGTGTTGTACAGGTAGGTGACAACAGGGAAGCCCTCGCCGTTGGGATAGCCGGCCTCGGCCAGCAGAGCACGGGCCTCCTCGCAGTTGGCCTCATAATCGGCGTCGGTGGGCTTGTAGTAGTCGCCGCCCACGGTGCGGAAGTCGTCACCGGTGGCGCCCTCGGCGTCATAAACGCCGGCGGGTACGAAGCCGCCAGCCTCAACCTGGCCGGTCTGGGTGATCTGCTCCACAATGTAGGTGCGGTCAATGGCCAGAGTGAAGGCCTTGCGGACGCGGGCATCATCGAAGGGGGCCTTCTGGGTCTGGTAGCACACGTAGTAGGTGCCGATGTAGTCCACGATCTTCAGATCGCCGGAGGCCAGCAGGCCGGCCACCTCGTCGGTGGGCATCTGCTCAATGAAGTCCAGCTCGCCGGAGTTGAAGCCGGACAGCATGGCGTTGGCGTCGTCCATCAGCTTGAAGGTGATCTTGGAGGGACCCAGAGTGTCTACACCGTAGTAGTACTCGTTGGGCTCCATGACGATCTCGGAGTTGGTCACACGGCTGGTCATCTTGTAGGCGCCGTTGGAGATGTAAGTGTCGGGGCTGTAAGTCCACTGGTCGTTGCTCACGATGTCCTCGCGCACGGGGAAGGTGGCGGGGAAGGCGCAAATCTCAGTAAAGTAGGGCAGATCGGAAGTGATGGTGACCACGAAGGTCTTGTCGTCGGGAGCGGAGACGCCCAGTTCACTGGGGTCCTTCTCACCGGCCATGATCTCGTTGGCGTTCACCACGCAGTCGATCATGTAGTTGTAGTCAGCCGCGGTCTCGGGGGTAACCAGGCGCTGCCAGGAGAACACGAAGTCGCCGGCGGTCACATCCTGGCCGTCGGACCACTTGATGCCGTCCCGCAGGTGGAAGGTATAGGTCACGGTGCCGTCGTCGTTGGTCACCTTGTCATAGCTCTCGGCCTGGCCGTAGTCCAGGGCAGCGTTGTTGCAGGTGCCGTCGGAACCGGGCGTCTCCACGCCGGAATCCACCCAGCGCATCAGGCCCTCAAACATGTGGCTGAGCATGATGGCGCCGTCCACCGCGCTGTTCAGAGCGGGGTCAATGGTCTGGGGCTCGGAAGCGACGTTGACGGTAATCTCGTTGGCGACCGTCTCGTTGCCGCCGCTGGTCTCCTGAGCCTGGCTGTTCTGGGCGTCAGGAGTCTCGCCGGAGCTCTGGGTGCCGTTGCCGCAGCCGGCCAGCAGACCGACTACCAGAGCCGCAGACAGAAGCAGAGACAGAAGCTTCGTCTTTTTCATAATTGGACCTCCATCTTTCAATTTTGTATCGTCTCGCCTTGCGGCAGGATACACAACATCGGTACGGTCCCTTGGCGTCCGCAAAGCGGACGCCAAAAGGCCATGGCCTTTTCTGTGCTATGGTGCATTATACCACAGCTGTAACAAGACTGTAAAGAATTTGTTGCAAAACTGTTAAATCTTTCGTCTATACCCCTTATATTATCCCAATAAATGGCAGGCCGCCCAGTGGCCGGGCGCATGCTCTTTGAGCTGGGGGACCGCCTGCTTGCATTGCTCGGTGGCGTAGGGGCAGCGGGTGTGGAACCGGCAGCCCTTGGGCGGGTTCATGGGGGAGGGAATGTCCCCCTCCAGCACAATCCGCTGGCGGGAACGGCTTACCTCCGGGTCGGGTACCGGCACCGCCGACAGCAGCGTTTTGGTATAGGGATGAATGGGGTTCTTATTCAGCTCATAGCTCTCTGCCAGCTCCACCAAGGTACCCAGATACATGACCCCGATGCGGTTGGAGATGTGCCGCACCACGCTGAGGTCATGGGCAATGAACAGATAGGTCAGACCCAGGTCATGCTGCATGTCCTCCAGCATGTTCACCACCTGGGACTGGATGGACACGTCCAGGGCGGAGATCGGCTCGTCGCACACGATGAATTCCGGCTTTACAGCCAGGGCGCGGGCAATGCCCACCCGCTGCTGCTGGCCGCCGGAAAATTCGTGGGGATACCGGTTGGCATGCTCGGTATTCAGGCCCACCATGCTCAGAAGCTCCTTGATGCGCTCGGTGCGCTCGGCCTTGCCGGAGCAGAGCTTGTGGATATCCAGCGCCTCGCCGATGATCTCCCCCACCGTCATTCGGGGATCCAGGGAGGCGGAGGGGTCCTGGAAGATGATCTGCATTTTCCGGCGGTAGGGCAGCATGTCTACCGACTTGGGCTTGGGGACCGGCTTTTTCACCAGCACGGCCTCGGAATGCATGGCCCCGTCCGCCCCCTTCACCGACATGGTCTTGGCCTCAAAGGGATACTGGTGTTCATAGATGGGTTTGCCGTCATAGACAATTTTGCCGGAGGTGGGCTCATGAAGCTGGAGAATGGTGCGGCCCAGGGTGGTCTTGCCGCAGCCGGACTCCCCCACCAGCCCCAGGGTCTCCCCCCGCTTGATAAACAGGGACACATCCTCCACCGCCTGGACGCCGGGACCTTTCACGCCCTTGACAGGAAAATACTTGGTCAGATGGTCCACCTGCACCAGGATGTCGTTCTTCTCACTCATGCTCAGGCACCTCCTTGGTCTCAGCGGCGCCCTGCTTTTCCCGCTGGAGCTGCTCCTGCACCCGCAGCCAGCAGGCGGAGCGGTGGCCGTCCTCCAGCTCCACATACGGCGGCATCTTTTGCAGGCAGATCTTCATGGCGGATTCGCACCGGGGGGCGAAGGGGCAGCCCTCCGGCGGGTTGAGCATATCCACCGGGGTACCCTCGATGGGGATCAGCCGCTCGTAGCTCTCGGCGTCCACCCGGGGCATAGACCGCAGCAGGCCTATGGTGTAGGGATGGCCGGGCTTGTAGAAAATGTCGTCCACCGGACCCTGCTCCACCATCTTGCCGGCGTACATGACGGAGACCTTGTCGCAGATTTCCGCCACCACGCCCAGGTTGTGGGTGATGAAAATGATGCCCATGTGGGTCTTTTTCTGCAAATCCTTCATCAGCTCCAGGATCTGGGCCTGGATGGTCACGTCCAGAGCGGTGGTGGGCTCGTCGGCAATGAGCAGCTGGGGGTGGCAGATCAGGCCCATGGCGATCATCACCCGCTGGCGCATGCCGCCGGAGAGCTCATGGGGGTACTGACGCATCCGCTTTTCCACATTGTTGATGCCCACCAGCTCCAGCATCTCCATGGCCCGCTTGGCGGCCTCCTGCTTGCTCACCTTCTTGTCGTGGGCCTTCAGGGCCTCGATGAGCTGGTTGCCGATGGTATAAACCGGATTGAGGCAGGTCATGGGGTTCTGGAAGATCATGGCCACCTTGGAGCCGCGGAGGGCGATCATCTCCTCCTTGCTCTTGGCCAGCACGTCCTCCCCCTCCAGGGTAATGGACCCGCCGATCACTTTGCCGGGAGACTGCAAAAGGCCGATGATGGAGTAGGCCTCCACACTCTTGCCGGAACCGGACTCGCCCACGATGCCCATAACCTCGCCGTAGTCCAGATCATAGCTGATGCCGCCCACCGCTTTCACCTCGCCGGCGGGGGTGAAGAAGGAGACGTGGAGATCCTTCACTTCCAGCAGCTTGCCGGTTTTTTCATGTTCTGCCATGTTGTCTCCTCCTTTCTTATTTCTTCAGCCGGGGATCCAGAGCGTCCCGCAGGCCGTCGCCAAACAGGTTCAGGCACAGGATCATCAGGCTCAGGATGGCGGCGGGGATAAACAGGCGGTAGGGATAGCTGTTCAGACCGCCCAGGGCGTCGGAACACATGGAGCCCAGGCTGGTCATAGGCGCGGACACGCCCATGCCCAGGAAGGACAGGAAGGACTCGGTAAAGATGGCCGACGGAATTTGCAGGAAGGTGGTGGTGACAATCTGGCCGATGCAGTTGGGCAGCAGGTGGCGCTTGATGATGCGCCCGCCCTGGGCGCCCAACGCCCGGGCGGCGGTGACGTATTCCTGCTGCTTGAGCTGGAGGATCTGGCCGCGGATCAGCCGGGACATGGTCACCCAGTACAAAAGCCCGAAGGTGAGGAAGATGGAGATCAGGTTGGCGCCCAGCAGGGTCACCAGCCTTTGCAGCGGCCCGTCGCCGGAGTTTTGAAATTCCTCAAAGATGGGCTTCAGGGTGGAACCCATGAGCAGGATGATCAGCACTTCAGGAATGGTGTAGATGACCTCCACAATGCGCTGCATGACGGCGTCCACCTTGCCGCCGCAGTAGCCGGAGACGGAGCCGTACAGGGCGCCGATCACCAGCACGATCACCGCGCAGCAGATACCCACGATCATGGAGACCCGGGCGCCGATCATGGTACGCACCATGATGTCGCGGCCCTGGGTGTCGCAGCCGAAGACGTGGGGGAACACCGACTCGCCGGCGGCCATCCGCTCCAGCTCGGCATTGGTGTAGCCGAAGGGCTTGGCCTTGATGCCCAGTGCCTTGATGGCATCGTCCTGGGTCACGTTCTCCTCGCCCTTGCCCTGGTTGGCCTTGGCGGCGGCGCGGATCTTGGCCGCGTCCACTGCGGAGAGGGTCTCGCCACGGGCGGCCGCCTCCGCCTCCGCCTGGGCCACCGCCTCCTCAGGGGACAGATTGGCCGAGCCGGTGTGCTCCTCAATATAGGCGTTGATCTTCTCCTGGTCCTCCAGGGAATAGTGCCAGGGGTGGATGTTGTTGGCCCCGGAAATCACCTGGTCATAGCTGTAAGGGACGATGAACGGCCCCACGAAGGCAAACAGCGCCAGCAGAATGACGATGACCATGGCCACCATGGCCACCTTGTTCTTCCGCAGACGCCGCCAGGCGTCCTTCCAATAGGATACGCTCTTCCGGTCCTGGATAAAGCTCTCCTTCTCCGCGGCGCTGGCCGGCTCAAAGGCGTTCTCAGGCAGGTCGTTCCAGCTCAGAATATCGTCGATATCGGGCTGGAGGGAACCGATGGCCCGCTTCAGTTTCTTTTCCGCCACAATCAGTGCCCTCCCTTCCCCAGGTTGATGCGGGGATCCACCAGCTTATACAGCAGATCCACAATCAGGTTCATGGCGATGATAAAGGCCGCTAGGAATATGGTGGTTCCCATAATCAGCGGATAGTCCCGGTTGGAAATGGACGAGACAAAGTAGCGGCCCAGGCCGGGAATGGTAAAGACCGTCTCCACCACAAAGCCGCCGCACAGGGTAAAGGCAATCTGAGGACCCAGATAGGTAATGACCGGGATGAGCGCGTTGCGTAGGGCATGCTTGAAAATGATCTTCCCGTTGCGCAGGCCCTTGGCCCGGGCCGTCTTAATATACTCCTGGTTGATGGCATCCAGCATGGCCGTCCGGGTCTGGCGGGACAGATAGCACATGGGATAAAAACCCAGCGCCAGGCAGGGCAGCACATAGCTCTCCGGCGTACCTTTAAACAGTGCCGGGAAGAACTTGATCCCCTCAATGCCGCCGGTAAACACATGCAGCAGCATCGTGGCAATCACGAAGCCGGGCATGGAGATGCCCACCGTACAGATCACCCGCAGCAGACTGTCCACCCAGGTACCCCGGCGGTAGGCCGCCAGGCAGCCCAATGGGACGCCCACCAATATGGCCCACAGAATGGCGATGGCGCCAATGCTGGCCGAAATGGGGAACATAGTCAGAATAATCTCCAGTACCGGCCGGTCCTTCTGCATCTTGATGGAGTTTCCAAAATCCAAATGGATCAGATTCTCCAAATACTTGCCCAGCTGCACAATCAGGGGCTTGTCCAGGCCGTATTTGGCGTTCAGCGCGTCAATCGTGGCCTCCGTCGGTGTCTTTTCCGACAGCCACGGGTTGCCCGGGACTGCGTTCATCAGGAAAAAAGTGAGACAGATAACCACCAATAGAGTGATCAATGCCATCAGCACTCTTTTCAACACGTACTTTGCCATTTCTTCACTTCCTATCCCATTCTCAGCCGCTGACACGCCCATTTTTTGGTTTTTACCGGCCCCCGGCTTGCATCCCAGGCGGACAAACGTCCGCCGCCAGGGGGCGTTCCAATCACTCCGCATACAGAACAGTCCCACCCGCCGGCGTTTAGAAAAACCCACCTGAAAGGGTTTGTATATTTTATCCTAAATCTGGTCCTCCGTCAAGAGTTCCATCCCCCTAATTTGATGGTTGTGCTGTCATTTCCTGCATGTGTCCTCTCAAGGAGGACATATATTCTTTTTTTGTCTTTCCATTTTTTAAATTTCCCTGATATTTCCATTCGAGAAAAGAACGGAATTTCACGGGGGATTTTTAAGAAATTCAGATGATTTTATATACTTATTCAAAACATTTTATATATTCATTCATCTTGTTTTCACAACGAAGCATTTTTTCTGCATCAACCCCGTCATTTTCATGCAAAAAGGCGGCACGTGGCGCCGTGCCGCCCACCGCCGCCGGCGGCTCAGTCAAAGCCCAGGCCCAGATAGCCGGGAGTGGCTTCCCCCCATTGCCCGGCAAGCTCCGGCCGGTACCACTTGAGCATGCCGAAGGGGCGGAGCCGACTGTCCGGCAAACCCGCCCAGGCGGCGGGGGTTCGCACCTGACAGCGGCGGCCGGGATACAGCGCCCCAAAGGCCTCCACACCCCGGGACAGCTGCTCCGGCGGCAGCAGCAGCTCCTTGAAGACCAGCCGCGCCTCATCCGCATACTCTACCGCGGCACAGCCCTCGGCGCCGCCTGCGGTTACCCGGAACAGACCGCCCCCGGTCAGGCGGCCGATCTCCTGCTGGTAGCGGATCAGCCCGTCCGGATAGCACACCGACGGGGTATCCGCCAGCAGCCGGTGGCGGATGGCGTTGTAGGCTTCGGCCTCCACTGCCTCCACCCGGCTGCCGGAGGAGGTGTCAGGAGCTTGGGGGCAGGTCCGCTCCGCCGTGCGGGTGAAAAAGCCGTTGGTGAAGCCCGCCGCGGCAAAATAGGCAAACAGGCCGGGCTGGGCCGGCACCACCGTGGCGCAGTCGGCGCCCCGGGCGCGGAGAAGCCCGTCCGCCTCACGCAGCAGACGCAGGCCGTATCCCCGGCCCCGGGCCTCCGGGGCGGTGGCCAGGGCGTACACGTAAAAGCCGCTGGCCCTTTCGCCCCCGGGCAGCGTCAGACCGTGGGGCAGCAGAGCCAGCATAGAGACCAGTTCTCCCGCCTCCAACAGCAGCAGCATGCACTCCGGACCGCCGCAGCACCGATAAAATGCGTCGATATACCGCGGATCGTCTCCAAACACGCTTTGCCACAGCCGCTCCTGGGCCTCCCGCTCCTCCGGGCGGGAGAGACGCACCTCTGTCATGGTACCGCTCCTTTCTCTCTGCCGGCCTGTCACGTCCGCATCACAGCCGCGTACTTCTCCACCATCAAGTCGGGATAATAGGACTCCTTGGCCTTTCGCAGGCC
>NZ_CALXFV010000067.1 GCF_944387675.1 uncultured Flavonifractor sp.
AGGATCAGCACCACCACTGTGACCACATAGGGCAGGATTTTATAGAGCTCATCCGGGACAAAGGACAGGTGGAGCCGCTGGTAGAGGATCATCAGGGCGCCGAACAGGACCGAACCCCAGATGGCGTTGAGGGGCCGCCACAGGCAGAAGATCACCAGCGCCACCGCCAGCCAGCCTTCGCCGGAGAGGGCCTCGTGATTCCACACACAGCTGGCAATGGTCATAATGTACACCATACCTCCGATGGCGGAGATTCCCCCGCCCACCACAGTGGCCACGTATTTGTACCGGGTGACGTGGATGCCGGCGGCATCGGCGGTGGCGGGGGACTCTCCCACCGCCCGCAGGCTCAGGCCGGAGCGGGTCTTGCTGAGGAACCAGTACATGGCCGCCGCCAGCAGCACCCCCAGGTAGAAGAAGATGCTGTGTCCGAAGAGGAGGGGACCCACCACCGGCAGCTCCTGCAGTCCGGCGGGAAAGGGGGAGTTGAGAAATACCGCCTTCAGATTGTTGCTGACGGCCACATAGCCCCCGGAAGTCTCCCGCATATACTGGCCGATGAACTGGCCCGCGCCGGTGCCGAAAATGGCCAGGGCCAGACCGGTGACGTTCTGGTTGGCCCGGAGGGTGACGGTGAGGAAGGAGTAGATCAGCGCCCCCAGCGCCCCGCCCAGGAAGGAGAACAGCAGGGACAGGCACACCGCCAGCACCCCCACGGTGCCGCCGGCAGCTTCGTAGTAGAAGGCGGCGCCCAGGCCGATGGCTCCGCCCATGAACATCATGCCCTCCACGCCCAGGTTCAGGTTGCCCGCCTTTTCCGACAGGATCTCACCCAGGGTACCGAAAAGCAGCGGCACACCGTTGAGCACAGCCGCCATAATGAGGAGCAGCACCGCGTTTTGATTGATCATTGCACAGCTCCCTCCCTGTGGCCGCCCCGGAGAATCAGGCGGTAATTGATGAAGAATTCGCAGCCCAGCATACAGAACAGGAAGATGCCGGTGATGATGTCGGAGATGGAGGCGGGGACATACAGCTGGGTCTCCAGGGTGCTGGCCCCCTTCTCCAGTACCGCCAGCAGCATGGAGATGGCCACCATGGCAAAGGGGTTGAGCTGGGCCAGCCAGGCCACGGTGATGGCGGTAAAGCCTACCCCGGCGGCCACCCCGGCATGGAGGGTGTTGTCCGCGCCGGAGGAGACAATAAAGCCCACCAGGCCGGCGATGGCGCCGGAGAGGAACATGGTGCGCATGATGATCCAGCCCACATTCATCCCGGCATACCGGGCGGTGTTCTCGCTGCCGCCGATGACGGCGATCTCATAGCCCTGCTTGGTGAACTTCATGTAGAGGAACATCACCACCATGAGGATGAGCACGATGATCCATCCGCAGTGGACCCCCAGCACCTTGGGCAGCACGGCCGCCGAGTCAAACTGGGGAATGATCTGGGATCCGGGCCGTCCCTCCCAGGGGCCGCCCTGGAGCCACTTCACCACGCCGATCATGATGTAGTTCATCATCAGGGTAAACAGGGTCTCATTAGTCCCCCAGCGGGCCTTGAAAAAGGCGGGGATCAGCGCCCATAGGCCGCCGCAGACGGCTCCCGCCGCCGCCATTACCAGCAGCAGGGGAACCTGGGGCAGCCTGTCCGCCCAGAACAGGGCGAAGTAGCTGGCTCCAACGGCGCCGGCGGTGATCTGTCCCTCGGCGCCGATGTTCCAAAACCGCATCTTGAAGCAGGGGGCGATGGCCAAAGCGGTCCCCAGCAGGGGGATGGCGATGCGCACCGTCTGGCGGATGGCAGTATTCTTGCCCAGGGCGCCGGTAATCATGGTGCCGAAGGCCCCCAGGGGGTTGTGGCCCATCACCAGGAAGATGACGGCGCTGATCAGGATGGCCGCCAAAAAGGAGCTGGCCCGGATGGCCCACACCTGGCCCCTGGCCATGGCGTCCCGCTTGGCCAGACGGATCAGCGGGGTATGGTGCTCACTCATGCCGGCTCTCCTCCTCTCCTCCGCCTACGCGGGTCATCATCAGGCCCAGCTGCTCCTTGGTGGCGGCCGGTCCGTCCACCACACCGGAGACCCGGCCGCCGCACAGCACCAAAATCCGGTCGCACAGCTCCAGCAGCACGTCCAGGTCCTCCCCCACCAGCAGCACCGCCACGCCCTTCAGCTTCTGCTCGTTGAGCAGGCGGTAAATGGTGTAGGAGGAGTTGATATCCAAACCCCGAACCGGGTAGGCGGTCATGAGCACCGTGGGGGTGGAGGCGATCTCCCGGCCCACCAGCACCTTCTGCACATTGCCGCCGGACATCCGGCGCACCGGTACGGAGATGCCCGGGGTGACGATCTCCAGCTCCTGAACCAGCCGCTGGGCCAGTTCCCTGGGGGGCTTGCGGTCCACAAAGGGGCCGGGAGCATCCTTGTAGGTCTTGAGCATCATGTTGTCCACCATGCCCATGCTCCCCACCAGGCCCATGCCCAGCCGGTCCTCCGGGACGAAGGCCAGGGACACTCCCACCTTCCGGATCTGGCCGGGGGTCTTGCCCACCAACTCCTCCCCCGCCTTGTCCACCGGCACGTGGCGGCCGGCGATGTCGCTTTTGGGGTGGGGCGGATAATAGAAGATGTGGCCGGACTCCGCCTTTTGCAGGCCGGCAACGGCCTCCAGCAGCTCCTTCTGACCGGAGCCGGAAATACCGGCGATACCCAGGATCTCCCCGCCGAAAGCCTGGAAGGACACGTCCTTCAGCACCGGCAGACCCTCGCCGCTGCGGCAGTTGAGGCCCTTTACCTCCAGGCGCAAATCCCTGTATTTGGCCTGGGGCCGGTCAATATTCAGGGTAATGGCGTGGCCCACCATCATCTCGGTGAGCTTCTGGGGGTTGGTGTCGGCGGTATTCACCGTGCCGACATACTTGCCCTTGCGGAGCACCGCCACCTTGTCGGAGATGGCCATCACCTCGTGGAGCTTATGGGTGATAATGACGATGGCCTTGCCGTCGGCCTTCATGGTGCGGAGAATCCCGAAGAGCCGCTCGGTCTCCTGGGGGGTGAGCACAGCGGTGGGTTCGTCCAGAATGAGCACCTCGGCCCCGCGGTAGAGCACCTTTACAATCTCCACCGTCTGCTTTTCCGACACCGACATATCGTATACCTTTTTATTGGGATCAATGCCGAAGCCGTATTTGTCGCTGATGGCCTGTACCTGGGCGGCCACCGTCCGCCGGTCATGCCCCTTTCCCTTCAGACCCAGGGCGATGTTCTCCGCGGCGGTAAAGACCTCCACCAGCTTGTAGTGCTGGTGAATCATGCCGATACCGTGGGCGTAGGCGTCCCCGGGGGAGCGGATGGACACCGGCTTCCCCTCCGCCAGAATCTCCCCCTCGTCGGGGAGATAGATGCCGGAGAGCATGTTCATCAGGGTGGTCTTGCCGCTGCCGTTCTCCCCCAGCAGGGAGAGAATCTCCCCCCGGTCAATGGTCAGGTCAATGTTGTCGTTGGCCACCACCTTGGTGCCGAAGCGTTTGGTGATGTGCCGCAGCTCAATGGCATGGACAGTTTCCAAGGCTGTCATCCTTCCTGTGATATGACGTAGGTCAGGTTCCTGAATGAAGCAAAGAGGAAAAAGAGGGCTGCCGGGGCAGCCCTCTTTTCTGGTGAGACAGCGGGATTAGCCGAAGGCGGAGTTGAGCCACTCGATGCCGTCAATCTCCACGGTGAAGTAGGGCGCGGACTGGAAGTAGGACTCGTGGAAGGCGCCGTCAAACACCGCCTCCTCGGAGTCGGCCACAAAGTCGCCGTCGGTATCCAGGGCCAGGCAGCTGGTGAGCTCGGCGCCGTCCACGGTGAAGGTGGAGGTGTCGAACACCTGCAGCTCGCCGGAGCGGATCTGCTCCTCCACCTCGGCCAGCTTCTCAGCGGTACCCTCGGCGGCAATGGCCTCGTTCAGCGGGGTCATAACCACGGCGCCCTCGTCCATGCCGTGGCACCAGTCCTGATCAAAGCTCTCCCCGTTGGCCACAGCCTCGATGGCGTACTCAAAGTACACGGACCAGTCGATGCGGGTGCCGATGAGGGAGGCATCCTCCGCCACGGGGATCATGTCGTTGTTGTAGCCGGTGTGGAACACGCCGGCGTTCTGGGCGGCGGTGGCGGGAGTGGTGTTGTCGGAGTGCTGGGAGATCATGATGCACCCGGCATCGCACAGGGCCTGGGCGGCGTTGCCCTCCAGGGTGGCGTCGGACCAGGAGCCTACGAACTGCACCTTCATGGTGACGGAGGGACACACGCTCTTGGCGCCCAGGTAGTAGGCGGTAAAGCCGGAGATCACCTCGGCGAAGGAGTAGGCGCCCACGTAGCCGATCACGGCCTGGTCGGCGGTAATCTCCCCGTTGTCAATCATCTCCTGCATCTTCATGCCGGCCACGATGCCCGCCAGGTAGCGGCCCTCGTAGATGTTGGCGAAGGCGTTGTGGGTGTTCTCCAGATCGTCGGTCCAGCTGGCCTGGTTGGTGCAGGAGATGAACTCAATCTCGGGATAGTCAGGGGCCACCTTCAGCATGAAGGGCTCAAAGCCGAAGGAGTTGTTGATGATAAGCTGGCAGCCGGCCTCGGCCAGCTCGATGTTGGCCTCCTCGCAGGAGGAGTCCTCTCCGATGTTCCACTTCACAACCCAGTCCACGTTGATGCCCTTTTCGGCCAGGGCCTCGGTAACGGCCTCCTTGCCGCGGATGAAGTTGTAGGTGTAGCCCTGGTCATTCTCGTCACCGATGCAGATCAGACCCACCTTCACGGTCTTGGTCTCGCCGCCGGTCTCCTCGGTACCGGCAGGGGTGTTCCCGCCGGCGGGAGTCTGGCTGGAGCCCTGGTCATTGTTGCCGCAGGCGGCCAGGCCAAACACCATGGCGCCCGCCAGAAGCATTGCAAGCAGTCTCTTCTTCATGTCAGTTCCTCCTTATATCACACTGGTTCAGTAAGGTCCCTCTATTCCAAACGGCTGCCTGCGGCAAAGGGGGAAAGCGCTCTCCCCCCGCTTCCAGCGGGCGTCACACATCATCCGCTCATCACGAAGGGACGCACCCTCCGCCTGCGGCAGCCGGTCTTGCCTTGTCACTCTGGTGCGGGCGGCTCTCAGTCACAAAAGGCCACGCCGTCCTCCACACTCATGTTCTTGATTTTTGCCAGAGATTCCACCCGGACACCCATGCCCCGGATCAGCTCTCCGCCGGGCTGGAAAGCCTTCTCCACCGCGATACCGGCCCCCACCAGGGTGGCGCCCGCGTCCTGCACCAGCTTGATCAGGCCCTGGAGGGCGGAGCCGTTGGCCAGAAAGTCGTCAATAATGAGCACCCGGTCCTCCGGCCGGAGAAATTCCTTGGACACAATGATATCATACACCTTCCCGTGGGTAAAGGACTCCACCTTGGAGGTATACACGTCCCCGGCGATGTTCTTGGTCTTGTTCTTCTTGGCAAAGATCACCGGACAATCAAAAAACTGCGCAGCCACACACGCGATCCCGATCCCCGATGCCTCGATGGTCAGAATCTTGGTCACTCCGCAGTCTCCAAACAAACGCAGAAACTCCCTGCCCATATCCTGAAACAGTTTGACATCCATCTGATGGTTCAGAAAGCTGTCCACCTTCAGCACGCCGCCTTCGCGGATCTTACCATCGGTTCGGATGCGCTCCTCCAGCTGCTTCATAGCCCCTACTCCTCCAACCCAATTTACTTATTTTCATTTTAGCCCAAGGGGGAAGTCTCCCGCAACAACTATATTCTATCAAAAACCAGACGGTTCGTCACCTGTTTTTAGAAATTTTGTGGAAAACGCAGGGGGGTTGGTAGATTTCGCCGGTCTGTACCCCCGCCCCGCCTTTCCCGTTGTACTTTGGCGGGGAATTTGGTACAATGCTGTTGGATTGTTCCCGGTCCTTTTTTGATAAAGGAGGTTTTTCTATGCGCAAGCGAATTTGCAGCGGGCTGCTGGCCCTCCTGCTGGTGCTCTCCGCCGCCCCCCTCTCCGCCCAAGCCGCCTTTGCCGACGCCCAGGGCCACTGGGCTCAGGAGGTGGTGGACAAGGCGGCAGACTACGGGCTGATTCAGGGCTATCCCGACGGCACCTTCGGCATGGGGGACTGGATTACCCGCAGCCAGTTCGTCACCGTCCTGTGCCGCATGTTCGGCTGGGAGACGGTATCCCCCCAAAGCCCTTCCTACATCGACTGCGCCCCCTCCGCCTGGTACTACTCCGCCGTGGAGACCGCCCGGCTTCACAATGTAATGAACCCCTCCGGCGCCTTCCGGCCGGAGGATTACATCAGCCGGGGGGAAATGGCGGTGATGCTGGTGCGCGCCCTGGGATACGACACCCTGGCCCAGGACCTCACCGATCTGACCCTCCCCTTTGACGATGTGACGCAGGACGTGGGGTACATAGCCATCGCCTACGATATCGGCATGATCAAGGGAGTGGACGGTCCGGACGGCTCCCTGAAGTTCCTGCCCACCCATTCCGCCAGGCGGGAGGAGGCGGCGGCCATGCTGGTGCGGGTGTACGAGCGGTACATCTCCAAAACCGACTGGCTCCACGGCTTTTACGCCTTCTCCTCCTACGCCCAGATCAATCTGGCCGCCGGTATGGACGCCGTCAGCCTGGGCTGGGCCAGGCTGGAGTACGGGGAGAGCGGCCCTGTCCTCAACTCCACCTCCGCCAACGGCAACGAGTGGGTGCGCCCCACCGATGTCACCCCCGCCATCTCCTATTTCGAGAGCCAGCAGCTGCCTTACAACCTGAACGTCTACGCCTCCGCCGCCGACAGCCTCACTCTGGCCGACGGCACCACCACCTCCACCGTGGGGGCGGCGGTCTCCACCCCGGAGGCCCGCGCCCAGACCGTCGCCGCCCTGACGGCGGCGGCGGCGGACTACGCCGGCCTGACCATAGACTTTGAGGGGCTGAGCGGAGATGCCATAAAATCAAATTATGTTGCCTTTATGGGGGAGCTGCGGGCCGCCCTTCCGGCGGAGAAGTCCCTGTACGTCTGCGTCCAGTCCGACACCTGGTACACCGGCTACGACTACCGGGGGCTGGGGGCGGTGTGCGACAAGGTGATCCTCATGGCCCACGACTACCAGTGGACCTCGGTCCCCGACTCCTATGTGGGGACGGCCAACACCAACTCCCCCGTCACCCCCTTTGCCAGTGTGTACGAGGCTCTGCGGGATCTTACCGATCCGGACACCGGGGTGGAGGACGTGGGCAAGCTGGCTCTGGCCATCTCTTTCGGTACCGCCGGTTTCCACGTGGATGAGGAGGGCCGGCTACTGGAGACCACCATCTACCACCCGTCTGTTGCCACCCTCACCGCCCGGCTGAGCCAGCCGGACACGGTGGTAACCTACTCCGACAGGTACCGCAATCCCTGCGCCCTTTACACCAATGAGGACGGCGAGTGGTACAAGGTGTGGTATGAGAACGAGCAGAGCGTACTGGACAAGCTCCAGCTGGCCCGGCTCTTCGGCGTTACCGGGGTGTCTCTGTGGCGGATGGGCAGCATCCCCGCATCCCCGGGCTACGACGTGTGGAGCGCGGTACAGAGTACCCGTTGAGGAGGAAAACGCGATGAAACCTGTTTCCAGGGAACTGGTCCAAGAGTTTATCCTGATGACCCTGGGTACCGCCTTGGTGTCCCTGGGGGTCTATTTCTTCAAGTTTCCCAACAACTTCTCCATGGGCGGCGTGTCCGGCCTGGCGGTGCTGCTGGGCAAGCTGCTTCCCCAGCTCTCCCCGTCCACCTTCAACACCATCATCAACCTGCTGTTTCTGCTGCTGGGCTTTTTGCTGCTGGACAAAAACTTCGGGTTTCGCACGGTGTACTGCTCCATCCTCTACGCTGCCCTGGTGCAGCTGTTTGAGCTGCTCTGGCCTCTGACCGCCCCCCTGACCGACCAGCTGATGCTGGAGCTGCTCTTCGCCGTCATCCTCCCCGCCATTGGCTCGGCCATTCTGTTCAATGTGGGCGCCTCCTCCGGCGGCACCGACATCGCCGCCATGATTTTGAAAAAGTACTCCGGTATGGATGTGGGCCGGGCGCTGCTCATCTCCGACGTGGCCATCGCCGCCGCCGCCCTGGTGGTGTTCAACGTTCAGGCCGGCCTGTGCTCCCTGCTGGGCCTGGCCCTCAAGTCGGCGCTGGTGGACTCTGCCATTGAGTCCTTCAACCGCCGCAAGGCCTTTTTCATCATCACCTCCCACCCGGAGGCGGTGTGCGACTATGTCACCCACACCCTGGAGCGTGGGGCCACCCTGTGGCAGGCCCAGGGGGCCTACACCCACGAGACCCATCACGTGGTGCTCACCGTTCTCTCCCGGGGTCAGGCGGTGATGCTCCGCCGCCAGCTCAAGGCCGTGGACCCCCAAGCCTTCCTCATTGTGGCCAACTCCAGCGAAATTTTCGGCAAGGGCTTTCTGCGGGCCTGACTTCGGCTGGGATTTCCCTGGAAAATATTTCCCAATCGACGCCATTCCCTCTCCTTCGCGGCAAAATATGGTAATATATGGTTACCGAATGTGATTTGCCGCGGAGGAGGGGCTTCTTATGCCGTTGTTACGCCGAAAAGGATTGTATGAGAGCAATCGGGTGCTCTATTTGCCTGTGGCCGCCATTGCGCCCAACCCGGACCAGCCCCGGCGCCACTTTTCCCGGGAAGGGCTGGAGGAGCTGGCGGCCAGCATCGGGGAGCACGGAGTGCTCCAACCCCTGTCGGTGCGCCGGGGCAGCCTGGGGTACGAGCTGGTCTCCGGAGAGCGGCGGCTGCGGGCCGCCCGGATGGCGGGGCTGACCGAGGTCCCCTGTATTGTGGTGAGCGTGGACAGCCAGGGCTCCTCTCTGCTGGCCCTGGTGGAGAATCTCCAGCGCCGGGACCTGGACTTTGTGGAGGAGGCCTCCGCCCTGGCCCGGCTGATGGAGACCTACCACCTGTCCCAGGAGGAGACCGCCCGGCAGATCGGCAAGTCCCAGTCGGCGGTGGCCAACAAGCTGCGGCTGCTGAAGCTGCCGCCGGAGGCCCTGGCCCTGCTGCGGGAGAGGGGATGTACCGAGCGCCATGCCCGGGCGCTGCTCCGGCTGGAGGGACCCCAGGCCCAACTGGAGGCCGCCCGGTACGTCACCCAACAGGGGCTGACGGTGGCCCGCACCGAGCAGTATGTGGAGGACCTGCTCCGCCAGCGGGACAAGCCCCGGAAAAAGCCCACCTTTGTTATCAAGGACGTGCGGCTGTTTCTCAACACCGTCAGTCGGGGGCTGTCCCTGATGAAAAGCGCCGGGGTAAACGCCGACTGCCAGCGAAAGGAGACGGAGGAGGCCATTCTCCTCACCATTACCATTCCCAAGGGATAGGCTGGGGTCCGGCTGTGTGTTTCACGTGAAACACCCGTATGCCCCGCCATAGAGAAAAAGCACAAGAACCTTGTTTCACGTGGAACAAGGTTCTTGTGCTTTTTCGGTTGAATTAGCGGAATGGAGACGATATAATAGAAAAGTACGCTGGTGACAGAAGAAAAAGGCAGGTGTCCTATGGCAAAAACCATTGCGATTGTGAATCAGAAGGGCGGCGTGGGAAAGACTACCACCTGTGTAAACCTGGCCGCCGCCCTGAAAAAGCTGGAACAGCGGGTGCTGGTGTGCGACTTTGATCCCCAGGCCAACACCACCTCCGGTCTGGGGGTGGACAAGACCATCGCCCCCAATGTATATGATGTGCTGCTCAACGGCTCGGAGACTGCCAAAGCCATTGTCTCCACCCCCTACGGCGACGTGATTCCCTCCAACAAGGCCCTCACCGGGGCCACCGTGGAGATGATCGGTCTGGAGCGGCGGGAATACCGGCTGAAAGACGCCCTGTCCCTGGTGCGCTCCGACTACGACTACATCCTCATCGACTGCCCCCCTTCCCTGGAGCTGCTTACCCTCAACGCCCTGTGCGCCGCGGACACGGTGCTGGTGCCGGTGCAGTGTGAATACTACGCCCTGGAGGGGCTGAGCGACTTGCTGTCCACCATCCGCATTGTCAAGCGCTCCCTCAATCCAGCCATCACCCTGGAAGGAGTGGTGCTCACCATGTATGACGGGCGAACCAACCTGTCCATGCAGGTGGCGGAGGAGGTCAAGCGCCACTTCCCCGGCCAGGTGTACGCCACGGTGATTCCCCGGAACGTACGCCTGTCCGAGGCCCCCAGCTACGGTAAGCCGGTGACCGCCTACGACCCCCTCTCCCGGGGCGCCGAGGCCTATGCCGCCCTGGCCGCCGAAGTGCTGGAACACAATCAATACGCCGTAACCCGCATGGAAAGGAGCGAATGACATGGCATTGGAACGCGGCCTGGGCCGGGGCCTGGGCGCTCTGCTGGGGGATGCCGCCCTCCAGTCCCAGGAGGGCGGATCGCTCTCCCTGCCCATCTCTCAGGTGGAGCCGGGTGTGAAGCAGCCCAGAAAGCGGTTTGAGGAGGGGACCCTCCAGGACCTGGCCGACTCCATCCGCACCCACGGCATCATCCAGCCCCTGACGGTGCGGCGGCTGGCCTCCGGCTACTACCAGATCATCGCCGGGGAGCGCCGGTGGCGGGCGGCCAAGCTGGCGGGACTCACCGAGGTGCCGGCGGTCATCATTGAGGCCGATGACCGGAAGGTAATGGAGCTGGGCCTGATTGAAAACCTCCAGCGGGAGGACCTGAATCCCATGGAAGAGGCCAACGGCTACAAGGTGCTCACCGAGGAGTACGGTCTCACCCAGGAGGAAGTGGCTCAGCGGGTGGGCAAATCCCGCCCGGCGGTGGCCAACGCCCTGCGACTGCTGACCCTGCCCGACCCGGTATGCCAGCTGCTGGAGGAGGGCAAGCTGACCGCCGGCCACGCCCGCGCCATCCTGGCGGTGAGCAGCGGCGGGCTGCAAATGCAGCTGGCCCGAAAGGTGGTGGCAGAGGGACTCAGCGTCCGCCAGACCGAGGCCCTGGCCAAGCGGCTGGCCCGGGGCGCACAGGAGCCGCCCCCCTCCCCCGCCCCGGCAGGTCCCGACCTGTCCATCTACTTTCGGGAGGCGGAGAAATCCCTGGCCGCCCGGTTTGGCCGGAAGGTCCACATCGTCAACGGCAAAAAGAAGGGTAAAATCGAGCTGGAGTACTACAACCCCGACGACTTGAACGCCCTGCTGGAGCTGCTGGAACAGCTGCCCAGCCGCGGAAAGGGGGGTGAGGCGCTGTGAGCAGCCGCACACCCCGTGGAGAGCGGGAGAGCTTGCAGCACGCCGCGGAGCACGAGCGGCCGGTCAAGCGCAACCCGGTGCTCTTCTACCTGATGATTTTGTTTGCCGCCGCCTTCCTGCTGCTGCTGCTCTCCTTCTTCATGCAGCACCGGTCCAATCAGGAGGCCATCGACAACCTTCAGGAGACCTCCAACTCCGCGGTGGAATCCCTGGAGAACAAGCTAAAGGAGAACGACACGCTGAAGGAACAGGTGGCCCAGCTGGAGGAGGAAAACCAGGCCCTTGCCCAGCAGGTGGAGGAGCAGGCCGCCCAGAGCGAACAGACCCAGGGGGAGCTCACCGCCATTCTCCAGGCTCTGTCCGATCTGAACACCCTTCGGAGCCTGTACAACCAGGGCCGGTACAGTGACGCCCGGGATTTCCTGGCCAACCAGCCCCTGACCCAGAACCAGACCTACCAGATTGAAGAGACCCTCTCTCTCTACTGCACCCAGTACGCCGACCCGGCGGAGCTGGAGATCTACAACCCCCTGGAGGCCTGGCAGCAGCTGGTGTCCTGGCTGGGATAGAACTTTGTGTTTCACGTGAAACAAACATTGATTGAGGTGAAGCAGCCATGTTGGATATTCGCTTTGTCCGGGAGAATCCCGAACTGGTCAAAGAAAACATCAAAAAGAAATTCCAGGAGGAAAAGCTTCCTCTGGTAGACGAGGTCATCGCCCTGGACGGGGAAAACCGGAGGACCATCCAGGAGGCCCAGGACCTTCGCACCGCCCGCAACGCCAAGAGCAAGCAGGTGGGCATGCTCATGGGCCAGGCCAAAAAGGACCCCTCCAAACTGGAGGAGGCGGAAGCCCTGAAGGCTGAGGTGAAGGCCGACGCCGACCGGCTGGCCTACCTGGAGGGCCGGGAGGTGGAGCTGGCTCAGCAGATCCGCCGCATCATGCTCCAGATTCCCAACATCATCGATCCCTCGGTCCCCATCGGTCCCGACGACTCCCACAACGTGGAGGTGCAGCGGTTTGGGGAACCGGTAGTCCCCGCGTTTGAGATCCCCTACCACACCCAGATCATGGAGGCCTTTGACGGCATCGACATGGACTCCGCCGGCCGGGTGTCCGGCTCCGGCTTCTATTACCTGATGGGGGACATGGCCCGCCTCCACGAGGCGGTGCTGGCCTACGCCCGGGACTTTATGATGGACAAGGGCTTTACCTTCTGTATTCCCCCCTTTATGATCCACGGCAACGTGGTGGAGGGCGTCATGTCCCAAACCGAGATGGACGCCATGATGTACAAGATCGAGGGAGAGGATCTCTACCTCATCGGCACCAGCGAGCACTCCATGATCGGTAAATTCATCGACCAGATCATCCCCGAGGACAAGCTGCCCCAGACCCTCACCTCCTACTCCCCCTGCTTCCGCAAGGAGAAGGGCGCTCACGGCATCGAGGAGCGGGGGGTCTACCGCATCCACCAGTTTGAAAAGCAGGAGATGGTGGTGGTGTGCAGGCCGGAGGACTCCATGAAGTGGTACGAGCAGATGTGGCGCTACTCCGTGGAGCTGTTCCGGTCCATGGACATCCCCGTGCGGCAGCTGGAATGCTGCTCCGGCGATTTGGCCGATCTGAAGGTGAAGTCCTGCGACATCGAGGCCTGGTCCCCCCGGCAGCAGAAATACTTCGAGGTGTGCTCCTGCTCCAACCTGGGGGACGCCCAGGCCCGCCG
>NZ_CALXFV010000068.1 GCF_944387675.1 uncultured Flavonifractor sp.
CTGGTGGAGGTGGAGTACAACTTTGAGGGGAGCAAGATCCTCTTCTTCTTCACCAGCGAGGGCCGGGTGGACTTCCGCGCCCTGGTGAAGGATCTGGCGGGGGTGTTCCACGCCCGGATCGAGCTGCGGCAGATCGGTGTCCGGGACGAGGCCAAGATGCTGGGCGGCCTGGGCATCTGCGGCCGGCCCTTCTGCTGCGCCGGTTTTCTGGAGGAGTTTCAGCCGGTGTCCATCAAAATGGCCAAAACCCAGAACCTCTCCCTCAACCCCACCAAGATCTCCGGCACCTGCGGGCGGCTGATGTGCTGTCTGAAATATGAGCAGGAGGCCTACGAGGACGCCGCCCGCCGGATGCCCAAGAATGAGTCCTTTGTGGAGACCCCGGAGGGGGTGGGGACGGTATCCCAGGTCAACCTGCTGAAGGAGACGGTGCAGGTGCGGCTGGAGGAGGAGCCGGAGTCCCCCAAGTGCTTCCACAACTGTGAGATCTGCGTGGTGCGCAACGGCAAGGGCAAGCGGCCGGAGGGGTACGTGGCGCCCCCCCTGGAGGAGCTGGCCAAGCTGCGGAAGGTGACCCCGGTGGAGGAGCCAAAGAGCCTGCTGGGCAGTCTGGACGCCGCCCTCACCGGGCTGGGGGTGTCCACCCCGGACTCCCGGGAGGAGGGGGAGAATGCGCCCAAGCGCCGCCGCAGCCGCTCCCGCCGGGGGAGCAAGCCGGCTGGGGAGGTCCCGGGGGAACCGCCGGCTACCCAGGCCAGGGCCGGTTCCCAGCCGCCCAGGCAGAAGCCCCCCAAGGTGGAAAAGCCCAAACAGCCCGCCGAGCAACAGCCCCGGCCGGCGGCCGCCGGGTCCCAGGGGGAGCAGGGCGGCCAACCCGCCGGGGAGAAGAAGCGGCCCCGGCGGCGGTATCACCGCAAGCCTCGGGGGGACAAGCCCCAGACTCCGGAAGCATAAGCAGACGGACGGCCTTTCGGCCGCCCGTGAGACTGTCGAAAAAGGCCGTTGGCCTTTTCCGACAAAAGGCTGCATGACGGGTCGGCCTCGATTTCTTGCGAAATAGTCACCCGATCCGTCATGAGAAGTGTCATTTCCGAGGCACATGTCCCCGGAAATGACGAATTTCAGTATGATTCTGTCGCCTGCAGGCGACAGAACTCTGCGAGGCTCCCTACGGGGGAGGTTTTTCGACAAGCTGAGACGGGCGGCCTTTCGGCCGCCCGTTTTTGAGAGGAGGACGCTCTCCATGACGGAATGGGAAAAGATGATTTCCGGCCGGCTTTACAACGCGGAGGTGCCGGAGCTTCAGGCCATGCGCCGCCGGGCGGCGGAGCTGTGCTGGAGGCTGGAGCAGCTCCCCCCCGCCCGGGAAGCGGACCGCTCCGCCCTGCTGCGGGAGCTGCTGGGCGCGGTGAAAGACACCTGCACCGTCAACCCTGGCTTCCGCTGCGATTACGGCAGCAACATCACCGTGGGCAGCAGCTTTTACGCCAACTACAACTGCGTCATCCTGGACTGCGCCCCGGTGGTCTTTGGGGACCACGTGTTCATCGCCCCAAACTGCGGCTTCTACACCGCTGGACACCCTCTGGACCCCCCCACCCGGAACAGCGGTCTGGAGTTTGCCCGGCCCATCACCGTGGAGGACGATGTGTGGATTGGGGGCAACGTAACCGTTCTGCCCGGTGTGACCATCGGCAGAGGGTCCGTCATCGGAGCGGGCAGCGTAGTCTCCCGGGATATTCCCTGCAGCGTGGTGGCGGTGGGCAACCCCTGCCGGCCCGTCAGGGAAATCCAATAAAAAAGAAGCGCCGGCCGGCGCTTCTTTTTTATGCCTCCATGGCCTCCCGGGCAAACTGGGCCGCCCCCTCCAGGTCGGCCTTATCCGGGTGGCTCAGGGCCAAATCAAAGGCCCTCAGCATGGATTCCAGCTTGCCGTCCCCCGGCTTCTCCTTCAGCTGGGTCTCATACCGCTCCCGCACCGCCGCAGGCATCTTGCCCGTGCAGAAAAAGGTGCTCACCACCTGGTTGCCCTGGGGGACCTCCCCCTTGAACCGCTCCGCCAGGGAGGCGAAGTACAGCTCAGAGATGCCGAAGCCGGCGGTGCCGAACAGGGCCACCCGCTTGCCGTGGAGGTCCTGCAAAAACGCCTTCATCTCCGCCGTACAGCTGCCCTTATCCGTCCAGGACCCGGCAAACACCAGCTCCGCCCGGTCCACGTTCTGGGGCGGCTGGCCATAGGCCACAATCTCATGGCCGGCGCAGGCTTCCCGAATGGCCTGGGCCACCTGGGCGGTGTTCCCGGTGGCGCTGGAAAAAACAATGGCGATTCTCATATGTCCTCCTTTTCCCACAGCCGGCGGGACACCGGCCCCTGGGTTATTTGTACTTCCGGCTCTCCGCCACCGCCAGCTCGTCGCAGCGGTTGTTGTTCGGATTATCCGCGTGGTCCCCCACCCGGCTTTTGCCGGGCAGGGACCCCCATCTTTTCATATGCTCGGCGGAAATCAATTCCGCCTGCGCCAAGGTTTTGTCCTTATGGACAAAACGCTTGACGGCGCAAGCGCCGGAAAAGGGCCACGCCCCGTCCTTTATTTGTACTTCCGGCTCTCCGCCACCGCCAGCTCGTCGCAGCGGTTGTTGTTCGGATTATCCGCGTGGCCCTTGACCCAGTGGAGATGTACCTGATGGTACTCGCACAGCGCCAGCAGCTTCTCCCACAAGTCGGGGTTGAGGGCGGGCTTCTTATCGGACTTGATCCACCCCCGGGCCTTCCACCCCTTGGCCCAGCCCTTCTCCAGGGCGTCGATAACGTACTTGGAGTCGGAGTAAAGCTCCACCACGCAGGGTTCTTTCAGGGCCTCCAGGGCGGTGATGACCCCGGTGAGCTCCATGCGGTTGTTGGTGGTGTGGGCCGCCCCGCCGGAGAGCTCCTTCCG
The DNA here is from genome assembly GCF_944387675.1 of uncultured Flavonifractor sp. Lineage (GTDB taxonomy): Bacteria > Bacillota > Clostridia > Oscillospirales > Oscillospiraceae > Flavonifractor. The sequence continues at coordinate 2,937 of NZ_CALXFV010000068.1, forward strand.
GAACGCCCCGTATTGCAGAATGGCCCCCCACCCGCCGGGACCGGGATTGCCGGAGCAGGCCCCGTCGGTGTAAATGGTGACTGTTTTCATGCCTCTCCCCTTGTCACAGCTCCCTTAAAATTTCCCGCCGCTTCTGCTCATACTCCTCCGCGGTGATGAGCCGCTGGTCATACAAAGCCTGAAGCCGGCGCAGCCGTTCCTCGGGTCCGGCCTCAGACTGGGCAGAGTTTTCCCCGGTTTCGTCCTCGATGTGGATTTCCGGACCCACATAGCCCTTGCCAAAGGCCTGATAAAAATTCATCGCGGTTATGCCAACGGCGATAAGGGTCCACAGGATGCCGAAGGGACCGAAGGCCGGGACCGCCACAAAGACGCCGATGGCCACAAAGATGCAGCCCACCACGCCGCCGAATGCCGCGCCGGTTTTACTGGGCCGGTAGGTCACCCGCTTTCTGGCCATGGTTTACTCCTCCTGCTGCTCGGTCTGAACGTTTTCCTCCTCGTCATCCCGGTCGGTGAGGGCCATGGAGATTACCCGGTCCCCCTCCTCCTTGAAGCGCATGACGATGACGCCCTGGGTGGCCCGGCCGGCGATGCGGATATTATCCACATGGGTGCGGATCAGCGTGCCGCTCTGGGTAACCAGCAGCAAATCCTCATTGCCGTCCACCACCTTGATGCCCACCACCTTGCCGGTTTTTTCGGTGAGCATATAGTTGCGGATACCCAGGCCGCCCCGGTTGGTGATGCGGTAGTCCTCCACCGGGGTGCGCTTGCCGTAGCCGTGCTCGGTAATGGTAAGCACGCACCGGCCGGCGGTGGCCCGGGCGGCCCCCACCACGTAGTCGCCGTCCCGCAGGCGGATGCCCCGGACGCCCACGGCGGTACGGCCCATGGGCCGCACGTCGTTTTCATCAAAGCACACCGCCTGGCCGTCGTGGGTGGCGATGAGCACCTTTTTGGTGCCGTCGGTCTCCCGGACGGTGATGAGCTCATCCCCCTCCTCCAGAGTGAGCACCCGCAGACCGCTGTTGCGCAGGTTTTTCAGCGCCGTCACCGACAGCCGCTTTACCGTGCCGTTGCGGGTGAACATCATCAAAAACCGGTCCTCGCTCTCCACGTCCCGGGTATGGATCATGGCCGACACCTTCTCCCCCTGCTCCACCTGAAGGATGTTGATCAGGTTGGTGCCTCTGGCAGTGCGGCCCGACTCGGGAATCTGGTAGCCCTTCTTCCGGAACACCCGGCCCAGATTGGTGAAGAAGAGGATATAGTCGTGGGTGGAGGCGGTGAACACCGTGTTCACATAGTCCTCCTCCTTGGTGGCCATCCCCTTGCGCCCCTGTCCGCCCTTGCCCTGGGCGGCGTACTCGCTGGCGGCGGTGCGCTTGATGTAGCCCCCGTCGGTGAGGGTGAAGACGCACTCCTCCTCCTCAATGAGGTCCTCGATGTCGATTTCGTCCTCCACATCCTGGATCTCGGTCATCCGCTCGTCGCCGTATTTGTCCCGGATGGCGATAAGCTCCTCCTTCAGCACTCCCCGCAGCATCTCCTCCGAGGAGAGCAGCTGCTGGAAGTAGGCAATGCGCTCCTCCAGCTCCTTGTACTCGTTTTCCAGCTTCTCCCGGTCCAGACCCTGGAGGGCCTTGAGGCGCATGTCCAGAATGGCCTGGGCCTGAATCTCGTCCAGACCGAAGCGGGCGCACAGGCGCTCCTTGGCGTCGTCATAGCTCTGGCGGATGATGCGGATGACCTCGTCAATGTTGTCCTGGGCGATGAGCAGTCCTTCCAGCAGGTGAGCCCGCTCCTGGGCCTTCTTCAAATCGTACCTGGTGCGGCGGACGATAATCTCCTCCTGGAAAGCGATATACTCATCCAGAATGTGCCGCAGGGAGAGAATTTTGGGCTGGGACTGGTCGTCCACCAGGGCCAGCATATTGATGGCGAAGGTGGTCTGGAGCTGGGTCTGGGCGAACAGGCGGTTGAGCACCACCTGGGGGTTGGCATCCCGCTTGAGCTCGATGACCACCCGCATACCGTTGCGGTCGGATTCGTCCCGGATGTCGGAGATGCCCTCCAGCCGCTTGTCCTCTACCTGGTCGGCCATGTTCTTGATGAGCATCCGCTTGTTGACCTGGTAGGGGATCTCGGTGACAATGATCCGGGTGCGGTTCTGGCCGAACTCCTCAAACTCCGTCCGCGCCCGGACGCACACCCGGCCCCGGCCGGTGGCGTAGGCCGCCCGAATGCCGGAGCGGCCCATGATGATGCCCTTGGTGGGGAAGTCGGGACCTTTCACATACTCCATCAGGTCCCCCAGGGTGGCGTTGGGGTCGTCCAGAACACAGACGGCGGCGTTGATGACCTCCCCCAGGTTATGGGGGGGAATGTTGGTGGCCATGCCTACGGCGATGCCCGCCGAGCCGTTCACCAGCAGGTTGGGGAAGCGGCTGGGTAGCACCCGGGGCTCCTTCCGGGTCTCGTCAAAGTTGGGGTCCCAGTTCACCGTGTCCTTCTCAATGTCCCGGAGCATCTCGTCGGAGATGCGGGACATCCGGGCCTCGGTGTACCGGTAGGCGGCGGGCGGGTCCCCGTCGATGGAGCCGAAGTTGCCGTGGCCGTCCACCAGGGGGTAGCGCATGGAGAAATCCTGGGCCAGACGCACCAGGGCGTCGTACACGCTCTGGTCCCCGTGGGGGTGATAGCGGCCCAGCACGTCGCCCACGCAGGTGGCCGACTTCTTGAAGGGCTTGTCCGCCGTCAGATTGTCCTCATACAGGGCGTACAGGATGCGCCGGTGTACCGGCTTCAGGCCGTCCCGCACGTCGGGCAGCGCCCGGCCCTTGATGACGCTCATGGCGTATTCAATATAGGACTGCTCCATCTCATGCACCAGAGGCGCGGTGACGATGGTCTGGTCCGGATACCGGATCTCCTCCGGGTCGTATTGCGGCTTTTTGCTCATGCTGTTGCCTCTCAATCTTCAGGATAGGGTGGTCCCGCCGGGCTGCCCTTGTGACCGCCCGGCCTCCCTTAATAGTCCAGATTCACCGCGTACTTGGCGTTGCGCTCGATAAACTCCTTCCGGGGCTCCACCTTCTCCCCCATCAGGACGGTGAAGGTCTGGTCGGCGGCCACTGCGTCGTCCAGCTCAATGCGCTTGAGGGTGCGCTTTTCCGGGTCCATGGTGGTCTCCCACAGCTCGTGGGGGTTCATCTCGCCCAGGCCCTTATACCGGGAGATGTCCACCTTGGCGTTGGGGTTGTCCCCCCGCAGCTCGGCGGCAATCTGTTCCCGCTCAACATCGTCAAAGGCTACCCGGGTGGTCTTGCCCCGGGTCAGCTTGTACAGGGGAGGCACGGCGGCGTAGACGTAGCCGTGCTCAATGAGGGGCCGCATAAACCGGAAGAAGAAGGTCAAAAGCAGGGTGCGGATGTGGGAGCCGTCCACGTCCGCATCGGCCATGATAATGATCTTGTGGTAGCGCAGCTTGTCCAGATCAAAGTCGTCCCCGATGCCGGCCCCCAGGGCGGTGATGACGGGGGTGAGCTTGTCGTTGCCGTACACCTTGTCCGCCCGGGCCTTCTCCACGTTGAGCATCTTGCCCCACAGGGGGAGGATGGCCTGGAAGCGGCTGTCCCGGCCCTGGGTGGCGGAGCCTCCTGCGGAGTCGCCCTCCACGATGTAGAGCTCGGTGAGCTCGGGGTTGACCTCGTTGCAGTCCCGCAGCTTGTCTGGCATGGCGGCGCCCCCCAGGGCGGTTTTTCTCCGGATGGACTCCCGGGCCTTCCGGGCGGCCTCTCTGGCCCGGTTGGCCATGAGGGCCTTGTCCAGAATGGCCTTGCCCACCGCCGGGTTCTCCTCCAGATACTCGGTGAGTTTCTCGGTGACCAGGTTGCTTACCAGGGTGCGGATGGAGGCGTTGCCCAGCTTGGCCTTGGTCTGACCCTCAAACTGGGCCTCGGTGAGCTTTACCGAGATGACGCAGGCAATGCCCTCCCGGCAGTCCTCGCCGGACACCTTGTCCTCGTCCTTGAGGATCTTCATCTTCTTGCCGTAGTTGTTGAGCACGGTGGTGAGCGCCCGCTTGAACCCTTCCTCGTGCATGCCCCCCTCGGGGGTGTGGACATTGTTGGCGAAGGAGACGATGGTCTCGTTATATCCGTCGTTGTACTGGAAGGCCACCTCCGCCATGGAGTCGTCCTTGCTCCCCGACATATACACCACGTCGGAGTGGATGGGGTCCTTGGAGCGGTTGATGTAGGACACAAACTCCCGGATACCCCCGGCGTAGTGCATGGTGTCCTCCTGCTCCCGGCCGGGGCGGGCGTCGATGGTGTGAATGCGCAGGCCGGCGTTGAGGAAGGCCTCCTCCCGCATGCGGGTGTGGAGGGTGTCGTAGTTGTATTCCGTGACCTCAAACATCGACCGGTCAGGCTTGAAGCTGACCTCGGTGCCGTGGCGGTCGGTGTCCCCTACCACCTGCATGGGCTGGGTCACCTTCCCCCGGGAGAAGCGCATCTCGTAAATCTTGCCCTCCTTGTGGACCCGGACGGTGAGCCACTCGCTCAGGGCGTTGACCACGCTGGCGCCCACGCCGTGGAGGCCGCCGGACACCTTGTAGCCCCCGCCGCCGAACTTGCCGCCGGCGTGAAGGATAGTAAACACCACCTCCAGAGCGGGCAGGCCGGTCTGGGGCTGAATATCCACCGGGATACCCCGGCCGTTGTCGATGACGGTGATGATGTCCCCCGGCTCAATGCGCACGGTGATCTCGTCGCAGTAGCCGGCCAAAGCCTCGTCGATGGAGTTGTCCACAATCTCATAGACCAGGTGGTGGAGACCGGACTCGCTGGTGGAGCCGATATACATGCCCGGGCGCTTGCGCACCGCCTCCAGGCCCTCCAGCACCTGAATCTCAGAGCCGCCGTATTCGTGCTCCACCTGGGTGGTGCCGTTCAGTTCTTCAGACATTTGAAAACCTCCATTGGGATTTTCCGGGCAGCCAGGGGCCGCCCCTACAGCCGCTGTAGGAGCCGCCTCCGGCGGCCCGTCTCCGCGTTTATTCAAAACTGTTGCTCTCCGCCCGCCGCAGCAGAGTGGCGGCGGAGAGCTGGGACAGATAGACCGTGCTCTCCCCCTCCGCCGGGGCGCGCAGCACAAAGGACCGGGGCAGATCGTCGCACAGGCTGACCATCCGCCCTTCCCGCTCCGCCCGCTCCAGAAAGGCCCGGGTCAGGCGGGAGGCGCTGGCGTTGTCCAGGTCGAACACGCCCACCACCTCCCGGTAGGGGACCACCGCCCCCTGGCCCAGATGCAGGTACATCTCACTTCCTCCTCCCCTTCTCCCAGATCACCCTGGGACCCCACAGCCGTTTCCACAGCCGCCAGCCCAGCACCGTCCCCGCCAGGGCGCACAGGGCGGGCAGGCCGGGGACAAACAGCAGCTGGGTAAGGGGGGAGTGTTCCGCCTCCCACACCCGGACCCGCCCGGCGGATACCAGGGCCGCCAGGACCAGGACCAAAAGCGGGGGCAGCGCCCGCCACACCCGCCGCCGGGGCAGGCGGCAGGCCAGATATTGACCAATCAGCCCCAGCACCAGGGGCAGCAGGCAAAATACGCCGATGATAATGGGCATATGCTCTCCTTTTGGGTGGGCCGTACAGGTGCGGCCCCCTACGATGATCCCACCAGGGTTCCCTCCCGGATGCGGAAGGTGCGGGCGCCCCCCAGCCGGGCAAGCTCCATCTCCTCACAACAAGTGATGAACACCTGGCCGCTGGTGATACGTTTGAGTACATATTCCTGCCGCTTTCCGTCCAGCTCGGACAAAACGTCGTCCAGCAGCAGCACCGGCCATTCCCCGGTCTCCTGGTAAAAAATCTCCCGGGCGGCCAGCTTGAGGGACAGGGCCGCCGTCCTGGTTTGGCCCTGGGAGGCAAACTGCCGGGCGGAGAGTCCGTCCAGCTCCACCTCCATGTCGTCCTTATGGGGACCGGACAGGCACTGCCGCGCCTCCAGCTCCGCCCGCCGGTGGCTCTCCTGGTGGGCCAGCAGCTGCTCCAGGATGGTCTTGGCGGGGGCCAGAGGGTCCGTCACTGTACTCACCGTCCCATAGGTCAGCGCCAGCTTCTCCCGGCCCCCGGAGAAGTCCCGGTGGATGGCCGGAGTCACCTCCCCCAGACGCCGGATGAAGTGGGCCCGGTAGTGGATGAGCAGGGCGCCGGTCTGAGCCATGCGGAGGCTGAACTCATCCAGGGTGTCCAGCAGGGAGGGGTGCTCCTCCCAGTCCCGGAGGATACGGGTCTTGTGCTCGTACAGCCGGCGGTACTCCGCCAGAGCCTCGGCATACCGGGGCCGCAGCTGGCAGATGCAGCTGTCCAAAAATCTGCGGCGCACCGCCGCTCCCTCCCGGATGAGCCACAGATCCTCCGGACAGAAGAGCACCGTGGTGAGCACTCCCGCCAGCTCCCCGGCGGTTTTCAGCCGCACGCCGTTGGAAAAGAGCTGCCTCCGGGCGCCCCGGCTCAGCCTGGCCTCCAGAGTGAACCGCCGGCCCCTGGCCTCCACCTCCCCCTGGAGAAAGGCGTGGTCCACTCCGAACTGGATCAGCTCCCGGTCATATCTGGCCCGGTGGGAGGAGGCGGTGGACAGGTAGGCCACCGCTTCCAGCAGATTGGTCTTGCCCTGGGCGTTTTCCCCCCAGATCACGTTGACGCCGGGGGAGAACTCCGCCCCGAAGTGGGGATAATTGCGGAAAAAGTCCAGGGTGAGGGAGCGGACTATCATCGCACTTCCAGCTCCACTCCGTCCAGGGCGGCCCGGTCCCCGGGGCGGAGCTTTCTGCCCCGCATGGTGCAGACCTCTCCATTTACCGTGACCTCCCCCGCCTGAATCCGCTCCTTGGCCTCCCCGCCGGTACCGGCCAGCCCTTCGAACTTCAGCAGGGCCTCCAGCTTGATATACTCCGTGGTGATCGGCACCTGTCTGCTCTCCATTACGCCTCCGCCTCCTTGCAGGCCTCCAGCAGGGCGTAAACCTCCGGCAGCGCCCTTTTCAGGGATACCGGCCTGCCCTTGGCCCGGTCATAAAAGAAATGGACGCTGGTCCCCTCCGCCCGCACCTGACCGGTGGCGGCATCGGTCATGGTATAGCCCAGCTCCATCTTGGCCTGCTGGAGCTTGTTCACCCGCATGGTGACGGCCACCGTCTCCCCGAACCGGGTCATGGACTTGTAGGCGCAGGACACGCTGTATACGGCAAAGTCGATGCCCGCCTCCACCGCCTTTTCATAGCCCCAGCCCAGCTGGTCCATAAAGTCGGTGCGGGCCTCCTCCATCCAAAGGATATGATTTCCATGGTGGACGATGCTCATGCCGTCGGTCTCATAAAACTGCACTTTGTGCAGATAAGGATGCAGTTCCAAAGGGTTTTCCTCCCGTTTTCTTACTCCCCGGCCCGCAGGCGGACGGGCAGCACCATATACAGAAACTTTTCCTCCCCCTGGGTGGGCAGGATGACGCAGGGGGACACCCCGGTGGTCAGCTCCAGCCGCACCCGGTCGGCGGGGGCGGCCTTCAGGGCGTCCATCAGATACTTGTTGTTGAAGCCGATCTCCAGCCCCTCCCCGTCCCCGTCGATGGGACACTGGTCGTAGGCGTCCCCAATGGCGGTTTTGGTGGTGATTTTCAACACGCCGTTGTCAAACACGCACCGCAGGGGGCTTTTCAGCTTGTCGCTGATGATCAAGCTCACCCGGTCGATGGAGGAGAGCAGCGCCCGGGTCTCCCCCTCTACGAAAATGGTGTTGTTCCGGGGAATAGCCTGGCGGTAGGCCAAAAACTCCCCCTCCAGCCGGCGGGAGACCAGCATGGTATCCCCTACCTTGAACATCACGTGCCGGGCGCCCTGGGTCACCGAGGCGGGTTCGTCGGTGTCGGCACAGATTTTCTCCACCTCCGACAGGGCCGCGCCCGGCACCACGAAGGAGAAGCTGTCCGCCCCCTCCCGCTTGTCCACCTCCTCATGCCGCAGGGCCAGCCGGTAACCGTCCACCGACACCACAGTAAGGCCGGTATCGTCCACTTCGAACAGGGAGCCGGTATGGATGGGCCGGCTCTCGTTGTCGCTGACGGCAAACAGGGTCTGGGCGATCATGGCTTTCAGCCTGCCCTGGGGCAGGGACAGGGAGTTCTGGTACTCCACCGTGGGCAGCTCGGGAAATTCCTCCGGGTCGGTCCCCAGGATATTGAACTCGCTCATGCCGCACTTGATGTTGACCATATAGTGATCCGACCGGACGGAAACCATGTCGTCCGGCAGTTTGCGGATGATCTCCCCGAACAGCCTGGCTCCCAGCACCAGGGTCCCCTCCTCCTGGATGTCGGCGGGTACTGTGGTGCGGATGCCGGTCTCCAGATTGTAGCCGGTGAGCCGCAGGTCGTTTCCCGCTTCCACCAGAATGCCCTCCAGGGCGGGGATGGAGCTCTTGGGCGATACCGCCCGGGAGGTGGTGGAGATGGCTGCCTGCAAAAGGGCCTTTTCGCAGGTGAATTTCATAGCGTTGTGCCTCCGTTTCCTGACCCCTCCGCTTCTTCCGGAAAAGGAGGGGGATTCTGTCGTAATAGTAAGCCGTAGGGAAAAACAATGTGGAAAAGTCCTCCAATCCCCTCCGGCCCAAGGGAAAGGGCGTCCACAGGCTGTGTGGATGGCAGGCCGGGGTTTCCACAGGGGGGCGGAGAGGAGCGGTGTTTTCCACATCCGGCTTTCCACATCTCCCCAAAATCCGGTGGAAAGGTGGAAATCCGGCGCTATTCGTACCGGGTGTTGATGTTGGCGTTGATGTCCTTGATGACCTCGGCAATCTCGGGAGACTGCTTGGTGAGCTTTTCAATCCGGTCGATGGAGTGCATGACGGTGGTGTGGTCCCGTCCTTCGAACTCCCGGCCGATCTCCTTCAGGGAGAGGTTGGTCATCCGGCGGATCTGATACATGGCGATCTGCCGGGCCAGGGCGGTGTCCTTGGTGCGGCCCTGCCCCCGGAGGGCATCCGGGTCGATGTTGTAGAACTTGCCCACCTCGTCGATGATGACTTCCGGCGAGGGGAGAAACTCCGCCTTATCCTTGAACATGTCCCGCACCGCCCGGGTGACGGTGTCCACGTCCACGCTCTCCCCCATCAGCTCCTGGAAGGCCAGGATCTTGTTTACGGTGCCCTCGATCTGCCGCACGTTGGAGGTGATGTTCTCCGCGATATACTGGAGCACCGGGTCGGGCAGGTTCATGCCCCGGCGGATGGCCTTGTTCTTGATGATGGCCACCCGGGTCTCATA
>NZ_CALXFV010000069.1 GCF_944387675.1 uncultured Flavonifractor sp.
TACGGAGACGGTACATTTGGCCCGAACGACCCCATCACCCGGGAGCAGATGGCGGTGATGCTCTACCGCTATGTGCAGAACGGCGGCGGCGGCTTTACCGGGAGGTGGGCTTTCCCGCTGGATTACGCGGATGCGGACCAGGTCAGCGACTGGGCCTATGAGGCTCTGTGCTGGATGACCATGTATGGTATCATCCAGGGGACCGGAGACGGCAGCACCCTGTCCCCCGGAGCCGGAGCCTCCCGGGTGGAGGCCGCGGTGATGCTGCAGCGGTTTTTGACAGGGGGGCGCTGCTGTCCGGCTGACGCCCAGCCCCTGACACGCCGCCCTGGCGGCCCGTGAGGTCCCTTTCCTGAGTTCCACGCGGAGGACCAGCGCATAGGGAAAAGCCTGGACGGGGGCGTATGCCCCCGTCCAGGCTCAGTTTGTGGCCCCTCTGGGCGGGCAGCGCGGATGCCCCCGTGGGGTCGGGATTCAGACGCCCGCCCCAATCCGCCTCTTGACGGGTTTCGGCTTCCGTGTTATGTTCATTGTGCAAATACCGGCTGAGCGGCCGGCGTCTGCGCAAAATTTACAGGTTTGGGGGGGACGGAGAAAGGGCATGCTGCGGATTGCCATATGTGATGATGAAGAAAAGCAGCGCAGGGAGAGCGCGTCGCTGCTGGAGGCCTACTTCGACTCCCGGCCCGGTCTGAGCGGACAGATGGAGCTGTTTCAGAGCGGCAGCGCACTGCTGGAGCGGGTGAAGGCCGCAGGCGGTTTCGACCTCTATATTCTGGATATTCTCATGCCCGATCTCAGCGGGATTGAGACCGGCCGCCGCCTGCGGACCCTGGGCGGCGGCGGCGAGATGGTCTATCTGACCTGTTCCAACGACTTTGCCGCCGACAGTTATGATGTCCGGGCTTTTTTCTACCTGCTCAAGCCGGTGGAGAAGGACAAGTTTTTTCAGGTGCTGGACGGCGCCGTGGAGAAGCTGAACCGGCGCCGGGCCAGCGCCGTTGTGGTGAGCACGGCGGACGGCCCCCGGCGCATCCTGATGGAGCACATTCGGTATGTGGAGCGGGTGGGACACTGTGTGCGCTACTACTGCACCGATGGCACGGTGGACTCTCAGAGCATCCGGATCTCCTTTCGGAAAGCGGCCGCGCCCCTGCTGACCGACCGGCGCTTCTGCCTGTGCGGGGCCAGCTTCGTGCTGAACTTCCAGCATGTGGCCGGGGTGAACGGGCAGACGGCCCTGCTGGACGACGGCCAGGCGGTGACATTGCCCCGCACCTCTGCGGTGGACTTTAAAAAGGCCTGGGGCAGCTATTGGCTGGAAGAGGGGGCAGACCAGTGAAGGGCGCCGGCTGCGGTCGAGAGCGGCCGGGCAATGTCACTCAGGCTGTGAGTGTGGGATTTGTCCGCCTGGAAAAAGTAAATCGCGGAGCCGCCTTTCGAGATTAACGGGGCTCCCCCAGACAATCGTTCTGGGGGAGCCCCGTTAATCTGTCGAAAAACTTCCCGCGGAAGGAAACCTGCGGCCCGCGGGTCAAATCTGTATTCCGCCGGAGGGCTATGGAAGCGCGCTCAGCCCGGCGTTCAGGACAAATACGGCGGCCAGGAGGTACAGGGCCGGGTCCACCAGCGAGGCCCGCCTCCGGCACACCATCACCACCACATAGGAGACCACCCCCAGCATGACGCCGGTGGTGATGGAAAAGGTAAAGGGCATTCCCACGATCATCAGGAAGCTGGGCAGGGAAATCTCCACGTGCTTCCAGGTGATCTGGGTGATGCCGCTCATCATGGACATGCCCACCATGACCAGCGGAGCGGCCAGGACGGCGCCGGTCACCACCTCCGCCAGAGGGGCGAAGGGCAGCAGACACAGAAAGAGCAGGCCGGCCACCACGGCGGAAAGGCCGGTACGGGCGCCCTCCTGGATGCCGGTGGCGGATTCCGCCATGGCGGTCACGTTGCTCACCCCCAGCAGCGCCCCGGCGCAGGTTGCGGCGCCGCAGCAGAGCATTACCTCCCGCTGCCCGGCGAGATCGCCGGTGGAATCGATCAGCTTGGCGTCGCCCGCTACGCCCAGGAGGGTACCCAGGGCGTCAAAATACTGGGAGACCATCAGGGAGAGTAGCGCGGAGACCAGGGGAACGGGACCCAGGGTTAGAAGAACGGTGAAATCCGGCTTCAGCGTGGTCAGGGACAGCGCCGGTGCGGCCACCGGTGTTTGGGGCAGGGGGATCACCCCCAGGGGAATGCCCAGCGCCACCGTCAGCCCCATACCCAGCATGAGAGCGCCGGGGACCTTCCGAATATCAGGACCGCCGCAAAAAAGATGCCAAGCAGCGCCAGCAGCGGCTCCGGCGCGGCCAGGGTCCCCATATCCACCAGGTTTCCGTCGGCAAGGATCAGGCCCGCGTTGATCAGCCCCGAGAGGGTGAGGAAAAGGCCCACCCCGGCGGACAGGGCAAACTTGAAGGGCATGGGCAGGGCGTCGTTCAGCCGCCCCCGCAGCGGGCTGAGGACGAGCGCCAGATACAGTGCGCCGGAGAGCAGGACCAGAGCCAGGGCCTGCTGCCAGGTGCAGCCGTACTTCTGGCAGAAGGTATAGGTAAACAGGGTGGGAAAACCCAGGCCGGGAGCCAGGGTAAAAGGCAGGTTGGACACCAGCCCGGACGCGATGCTGCCCGCGGCGGCGATCAGGCAGGTGGCCGTCATGACCTGGCTGAAATCCATGCCCGCCCCGGAGAGCAGGCCGGGAATTACCAGCACCAGGTATACCATGGAGCAGAAGGTGGTGCATCCACCCCGGAGCTCCCGGCCCAAGGTGGTACCCTGCTGGGAGAGGCGGAAGAGGCGATCCAGCTGTTTCATCTCTCTTTCCCTCCTAGATTGCCGAAAGAATGTACATGGCCACAAACAGGCCGGCCAGAAGATAGGTGACGGCAGGGACCTTTTTCCCTTTTCCGCTGACCAGGCTGATGGCGGTATAGGCGATAAAGCCCACGCCGATCCCGTCCGCCACCGAATAGGTAAAGGGGATCATGATCATGGTGAGGAAGCAGGGCAGGGCGATCTCCACCTGATGCCAGTAGATATTGGTGGCATTGTGGATCATCAGCATCCCGATGAGCACCAGGGCGGGCGAGGTGGCTGCCCCCGGAATCATCCCCGCCATAGGGGCCAGCAGAATGGCGGCCAGGAAGAGCACTCCGATGGCGGCGGTGTACAGCCCGGTCCTGGCCCCGTCCGCCACGCCAGTGGAGCCCTCCACCGGGATGCCGATGGGGGGTGCGCCCAGCAGGGGGGCGGCGGCGGTGGACAGGGCCACTGCCGTCATACCCCGGCCGTACCGGCCCAGCTTCCCCGTTTCATCCAGCAGATTCCCCGCCCCGGCAACGCAGATCAATGCCCCCAGTGTGTCAAAGCACAGGCACATGGTAAAGGTGACCACGGCGGTGATCAGGGGCAGCACCCCCAGGGACAGCACGCCGCCGAAATCCGGGGAGAGCAGCATGGGACCCAGGGAGGACAGGGAAAGACGCATGGATTCCGGCGCCTGGGTCACCCCCATGGGAAAACCCAGCAGGGTGGTGACCACAATGCCGATCAGAATGGAACCCTTTACCTTCCAGGCCATCAGCACGCCGGTAATCAGCAGACCCAGAATGGCCAGGAAGGTGGCCGGAGCGCCGATCTCCCCCAGCAGCAGCGCACCGTCCTCCGCCTGGACAATGCCGGAGTTCAGAAGCCCGATGAGGGCGATAAACAGCCCCAGACCGGCGCTGATGGCGTTTTTCATGCTGGGCGGGAGGCAGGAGATCATCTGCTCCCGCAGGGGAGTCAGGCTGATGACCAGGTAGGCCAGCCCGGACAGGCTTACCACCGCCAGGGCCTGGCCCCAGGTGTAGCCCATGGTCAGGCAGAGGGTGTAGGTAAAAAAGGCGTTAAGTCCCACCCCCGGAGCCAGCATAAAGGGCAGATCCATTGCGGCGGAGAGAAAACAGGCCAGGGCGGAGGACAGACAGGTGGCCAGCAGCACGCCGGTGTAGTCCATGCCGGTCTGAGACAGGTAGCTGGGGGTGACAAACAGAATGTATGCCACGGAAAAAAGGAGGTCAGCGCACCCAGCAGCTCCCGGCGGACGGTAGCCCCCCGCTCCGTCAGATGAAAAATCCGCTCCAGCGTTTTCATGTGTCATCCTCCTCCACTTTTCCATACGCGCCGCCGCATCCGCCTTCTGCCGCTCAATGGGTCACCAGGAACATCACCGCGAACAGGCACCCGATCACCCAGGTGCCGCCGGGAAGCGACCTCCCCTTGCCGGTAAATACCGCGATCACCAGATAGGAGAGGACGCCGAAGGCGATGCCGTAGGAGATGTTGTAGGTCATGGGCATAATGGCCATGGTGAGAAACGCGGGTACCGCTTCGGCGGTGTTCCGCCAGTCCACCTTCTTGGTGCAGTCCATCATCAGAATCCCCACATAGACCAGAGCCGCCGCCGTGGCGCAGTTGGGAACCAGGGCCGCCACCGGACTGAAAAACAGGGCCAGGAGGAACAGCCCGCCGGTGGCCAGGGCGGCCAGTCCGGTTTTGCCCCCCTCCGCAATGCCGGCGGACGCCTCCACATAGGAGCTGACGGTGGAGGTGCCGCACACCGCCCCGCAGACGGTGGCCACGGCGTCGGCCAGCATGGCCCGCTCCATATTGGGGACCTCCCCCTCCGGGGTAAGCAGATTGCCCCGGGCGCAGGCCCCGTATAAGGTACCCAGAGTGTCGAACATGTCCACCAGGCAGAAGGCCAGGGCGGTGGTGCCGATGAGAAGGGCCAGCTCCGCGGGGCTGTGGTCGGCCAGGTAGGGGGAAAAGTCAAACCCCTCCGTAAAGACCCGGCCGAAGGCCGAGGCGCCGAACGAGCCAAAGGCCGTAAAGGGATTCAGATCCAGGGCGGCACCAAAGCCCGTATAAAATCCGGGAACCGTGATGCCCAACAGGTAATATAGCCCGGTGCCGCCCAGAATTCCCCACAAAACAGCGCCTTTTACGCCCTTACAGGTCAAGACCGCAATGGCGGCCAACACCGCCAGCGTCACCAGTATGGGCATAACGTCCGGCCAGGTGGCGGAGCCGAACAGCAGATTGAAGGAAGCTAAGTTTACATAAGTTTCCGGGTCCGCCACCACAATTCCGGCGTTTTGCAGGCCGATAAAGGCGATGAACAGGCCCACTCCCGCAGGGATGGACAACCGTACGGATGCGGGAATGGCGGCAAAGATCTTTTTCCGCAGGCCGGTGACGGTCAGGACGACAAAGGCAATTCCGTCCAGAAGGATCAGGACCAGCGCGTTGGCGTAGCTTAGGCCGAAGCCGAGACACACGGTATAGACGAAAAACGCGTTGGAGCCCATGGCGGACGCCTGTGCCAGGGGTAGGTTGGACAAAAGCCCGATGAGAATGGTGCCGATGGCCGCCGAAAGGGCCGTGGCGATGTAGATGGCGGAATAGGACACACCGGGCAGCTCGGCGAACATCCCGGCGTTTACCATAAGGATGTAAGCCATGGTCATGAAGGTGGTCAGCCCTGCCAGAAGCTCGGTTCGGACGGTGGAGCCCTTTTCGGTTACGTGGAACAGCTTTTCTGTCATTCCATCACTCCCCCAGTATCTTTGTCATCCAGTCCGCGGTTGGCATCCAGGAGCGGTCGGTATAGGACTCCCCCGCCACCCCGTCCAGGTCGGAGACGGCAATTCCGCCCCCGGCCACCATATCCTGGGTAATCAGCCCGGCGGGCAGCTCCAGCCAGCTGGATGCCTCCCCCGTCATGGGGTCAAGAATGGCGTCGTAATCTCCCGCCAGCTCCAGGGCCAGCACCCGCATGCCGAATTCCCCGTTGTGGTTCCAGTTGGTGGCGGCGCAGGCCACCCAGGGGGAGTCTTCGCCGGACATTTTCTCAAGGTCGCCATTGCAGATGTCCACGCTGACCATGGGGATCTGGTATCCCCCTTCCGTCAGGGCGGCATACACCCCGTTGGCGTACAGGTCGTAGCAGCACCAGACGGCGTCAATTTCTCCCGGCCCATATTCCGCCAGGGCGGCGGCCGCCGCTTCGGCCACGGAGGCCTCGGCATTGCCAAAGTCGGAGGGACCGATGGTGGCCACCGTATGGATCAGCCCCGCCTGCTCATAGGCGGTGTATCCCTCCTGCCGCCGGTCAAAGGCGGAGAGGTAGCCGGGACCCACCCACACCTTCAGCAGGTTTACCGGCTCACCCGCCGCCGCTTTCTCCGGATAGAGCTGCTGGCAGAGATACTCCAGCAGCAGCCCGGCCAGCTGCTCGTCCTGCTGGAAGAACTGGGTCACGCCCTCCAGGGTCCGGACCTGGCCGCCGCTGTCGAGAAACTGGGTGTCAAAGGTGACCAGCTTCAAGTCGGGATACTGCTCCAGCAGGTCCTTCAGGAAGGGGTAGGCGTAATCCTGCCCGCCGTGGCTGAGCAGCAGCCCGTCATAGCCTGCGGCGGCACATTGGGAGATGGTGTCCCGCCACTGCTCGTCCGAGCCGCCGCAGAAAAAGACGTCGTACTCCATGCCCAGCCCCTCCGCCGTCTCCCTGGCGGACTGGGACCACATCTCAAAGATATCCGACGGGGCCATCTGCATGATATAGGCCACCTGTTTGCCTGCCACCGGATTTTCGTCCTTCCGCCCGGCGGTGCAGCCCGGCAGCATCCACAGGCAGGCCAATGCGCACAGCAGCGCAACGGCACGTTTCACAGCGGCTGCCCTCCTCTTTTTTTCAAGCCGTAACCGTAGAGCGCCGCGCAGGCCGCCGCGAAGGCGATTCCCACCGGGTAGGCGATGGACTGGGACAGACGGAAGCCCTCCTCCGCCATGAGGATGTAGGTGCAGGACACGGCGGACATGAAGGCGGCGGGCAGGGCGCACAGCAGGGAGTGCCAGGGCTTGGCCCCGTTGCGCACCAGGTACATGGCCGCCGCCCACAGGGTAATCATGGCCAAGGTCTGGTTGCTCCAGGAGAAGTAGCGCCAAATCACGTCAAAATCCACCTGGGTCAGCACCGCCCCCGCCGCCAGCAGGGGAAGGGTCACCGCCAGCCGCTTGGGCAGGTTGGCCTGGTCGATGTGGAACCAGTCGGCAATGGTGAGCCGGGCGCTGCGGAAGGCGGTGTCCCCGGAGGACACCGGGCAGACCACTACGCCGATGATGGCCAGGGCGCCGCCGAAGGCCCCCAGCAGGGACACCGAGATGTCATAGACCACGCCGGACTGGCCCAGCTCGGACAGGGCGGCCTCCAGCCCGCCGGTGGCGCCGTAAAAGGCCACCCCCGCCGCCGCCCACACCAGGGCGATGATACTCTCGGAAATCATGGCGCCGTAGAAGATTTTCCGGCCCTCCTTTTCCGAGGTGAGGCAGCGGGCCATCATGGGAGACTGGGTGCCGTGAAAGCCGGAAATGGCCCCGCAGGCCACGGTAATAAACATGTAGGGCCATACCGGGCGGCCCTCCGGATGGAGGTTGGCCAGGGTCAGCTCAGGCAGGTGGTAGCCGCCGGCGATGAGACCCGCGATGATCCCCACCGCCATCATCAGCAGCACCGCCCCAAAGACAGGGTAGAGCTTCCCAATGAGCTTGTCGATGGGCAGCAGAGTGGCCAGCAGATAGTAGATCAGGATTACCACCACCCAGAAGCCGGTGTTCATCCACTCCGGCGTCAGCCGGGCGATGAGGGCGGCGGGGCTGGTGGTGAACACCGCGCCCAGCAGCACCAGCAGGATGAGGGAGAACACCCGCATCACCTGCTTGGCGGCGGGACCCAGATAGGCGCCCACAATTTCCGAAATGGAGGCCCCGTCCATCCGCAGGGAGATCATGCCGCTCATATAGTCGTGGACGGCGCCCCCCAGAATGGAGCCGAAGACGATCCACAAAAAGACCACCGGGCCGAATACAGCCCCCAGCAGTGCGCCGAAAATGGGACCGGTGCCTGCGATGTTCAGCAGCTGAATGAGAAACACCCGCCAGTTTTTCAGGGGGATGTAGTCCACCCCGTCGGGATGGGCGATGGCCGGAGTGGGCCGGTCATCGGGGCAAAACACCCGTTCCACCAGTTTTCCATACAGGGTATAGCCCGCTGCCAGCAGCAGCACGGCGCAAATCAGGGTAATCAAAGATCATTCCTCCATTGGCTTGGTTTTACCAGAAATTCTATGTGGCCGGGAGCATCCGCTCCCGCCTCCACCGGTGGTCAGGGACAGGACGGTCCGGGATTCTTCCTCTGAAGGGAGAGCATGGTGATGTCGTCAAACTGAGGGGCCGTGCCGGCAAAGCGGTCGATATCCGCCTTGAGATGATGTAAAAGCGCCTCCAGCCCCGGCGCGCCGTTTTGGTTCAGCGCCGCCAGCATGCGGTCGGTGCCGTAGGGGGCATCGGCCCCATCGGTGGCCTCGGCCACTCCGTCGGTGTACACAAACAGCGTGTCGCCCACCCCCAGCTCCAGCTCGTACTCCCGGTACCGGGCGTTTTTCATCCCCGCCAGGACGAAGCCGTGGGGGTCCTTTACCACTTCAAAGGCACCCCCTGCTCTCCGAACGGCCGGATACTCGTGACCCGCGTTGGCGGCGGTGAGCCGGCCGGTGGAGATCTGGTAGATCCCCAGCCAAACCGTGACAAACATCTCCGCCTCATTGTTCTCGCACAGCTGATTGTTGACCTTCTCCAGCGCCGTTTTGGGGGACAGCCCCATCTGGACCGCGTTTTTCAAAAGGGTCTTGGCAATCACCATGAACAGGGCCGCCGGCACGCCCTTTCCGGACACATCGGCGATGACCAGGGCCAAATGGTCCTCATCCACCAGGAAGAAGTCGTAAAAGTCGCCGCCCACCTCCCGGGCGGGGATCATGGCGGCGTATATGTCAAACTCCGGGCGCTCGGGGAAGGCGGGGAAAATGCTGGGCAGCATATCCGCCTGGATCTGGGTGGCCACATTCAGCTCGGTCTCTATGCGCTGCCGGGCGGAGGAATCCGCGGCCTGCTTTTCCAGCAGGACGCGGGTACGCTTGGCTACGGTGACGCACACGAAGGCCATGCCCACCAGAATTGCGGAACGGGGGAAGAGGAAGAACAGCACCGCGTTCCAGAACAGCTCCCGGGTGACCACCGCATCGGCGGCGTCGAAAACCTTGAGCAGATTGGGGTCGCCCTCCCCCACGAACAGGCTGGCGATGCCGGCGGCATAAAGGCAAACCACCGAGGCCGCCAGGGTGCTGACCGTCAGCCTGCGCGAGTAGTAGTGACAGCTGAGGAGCACCGGAGCAATCCAGGCCAGCACGGTGTGCTTGGGAATGGCGGCGGACAGCACGGTAATGCCCAGAATGCAGCAGCCCATAATGAGATATTTGAACTGCCCGCCCAGCCGGAGCATCCTGGAGCTGAGGATGGTGGGCAGCAGGAAGGAGAAAATGCAGACGGGCATGCCCAGATTCATCGCCACCTGAGGAACGGTAAAGATATCCAGCAGGTTCAGCAGCCAGGCCAGAGCCGCGATCAGTGCCATTACTTGCAGGCAGCGGCAGGAATACCGGTTGGCCTCCCGCTCGTTTTCCAGGAAAATGGGATTTGTAGTTTGCCCGTCCGTGTCAATCACCTTCCTGCGTTTTGTGCGCTCTTCTCATTCCATGGTCAGGATGTCGAGAAAGCCCGTGACCTCAAATATCTCCACAATGGTGGCATTTGCCCGGCGGATCACCATGTCCCCCTGCTTGTTCATCAGCTTTTGGGCGGCCAGAAGCACCCGCAGGCCGGCGGAGGAGAGATACTCCAGCTGGGAAAAGTCCAGCACCAGATGGGTTACACCGGACAGTCCGCCTCTCACTTCCGCCTCCAGCTGGGGGGCGGTGGTGGTATCCAGCCGCCCCTCCAGGGCAAGGGTCAGCTTGGTCCCCTCACTTGTTTTTACGATGTTCATACCAAGACCTCCGTTTTTGTCAAGCCGTTCAGAACAGAATTGTGACGGTGTTGACCCCGCCGGCACAGCTCCAGCGGCTGTCCTTGGTCTTTGCCAGGGCCAGCTTGACGCTCAGCGCCTCCCCCTGGGTGAGGGGGTCAAAGGCCGCGCCCTCCCAGCGGATCACCGCCTCGCACTGGCTGGCGTCCTCCCGGCAGGCCGCGTCAAAGGACAGCTTCCACCCCCCCTCCCGGGGCAGGGTGGGCAGGATGACGGCCACACACAGTTCCTCAAAAATCTGCTGGAACTTCAGGGACTGGTTGGCTCCCAGCAGATGCCTGCGGGCAAAGGCGTCGATCTGGGAGGCCGTGCTCAGGAAGTCAAAGTTCCTGGAGCAGATCTCCGTGTGGAAGGTTTTCAGCCGGTGGACGAAGGCCCGGCAGCGGTCGGTGACGGGGTGCTCAAAGACTTGCTCCGGCGTCCCCTCCTCATAGATCACGCCCTGGTCCATATAAAACACCCTGGTGGACACGTCCCGGGCAAATTTCATCTCATGGGTGACAATGAGCATGGTCAGCCCCTGGCCGGCCAGGCTGCGGATAACCGACAGCACCTCGCCCACCATGGTGGGGTCCAGGGCGGAGGTGGGCTCATCAAACAGGACGATGTCCGGTCCCATGGCCAGGGTGCGGGCGATGGCCACCCGCTGCTTTTGTCCGCCGGAGAGCTCATCGGGATAATTCAGCGCCTTTTCCGCCAGCCCCACCTGCTGCAGCAGCTCCATCCCCCGCCGGTATGCCTCCTGCCGGGTGAGGCCCAGCAGCTCCACCGGCGCCAGCATGATGTTTTCCATCACCGTCAGGTGGGGGAAGAGGTGGAAGGACTGGAACACCATGCCCATCCGGCGGCGCACGGCGCCCAGCTCCCGGGGGGCGGCGCCGGTCATGGCCTGACCCAACACCCGGATCTCGCCTGCGGTAGGCTCCTCCAGCCGGTTGAGGCAGCGCAGCAGGGTGCTCTTGCCCGTACCCGAGGGGCCGATGATGGAAATGACGTCCCCCTGGCAGATTTCCGCATTGACATCTTGCAGCGGCGTGGCGTTGGGATAGACCTTCTTCAGGTGGGCCACGGAGATGACCGCCTCCCCCTCCGGCAGGGACGCGGGGGCGGGGGCGGGGGTAGACGGGAACGCTCCCTCCACAGTTCCGAGGGTTCTGGGCCGCCGCTTGGGGTCAATGCGCAGCTCCACCAAATGCAGCAGGGAGGTGAGAACCCAGGCCAGCAGGAAGTAGATGGCCGCCGTGACAATCAGGGGGAAGAATGCCTCAAAGGTGCGGCTGCGAATGAGGTCGGTGGCCTTGGTCAGATCCTCCACGGCGATGTAGCCCACCACCGAGGTCATCTTGACCATGGAGATCAGCTCTCCCTTGTATACCGGCAGGATGTGCCGGGCGGCCTGGGGAGCGATGACCTTGGTGAAGGTCTTGGCCCGCCCGAAGCCCAAGGCGGCGGCGGCCTCCCACTGGCCCAGGTCCACCGCGTCGATGCCGGTGCGGATCATTTCGGACACATAGACGCCGAAGTTGATGGAGAAGGCCAGGATTGCAATGACCACCCCGCTGAGGATGGTGCTGGCAAAGACGATGTAGTAGAGCACCATCAGCAGCACCAGGGTGGGGATGCCCTGGACCAGCCGGATGAAGGCGGCGGCCAGGAGGGAGGCCGCCCTGTTGCGGCTGCGGCGCACCAGGCACAGGCCGAAGCCCAGCACCGAGCCGATGAGGGCGGCGCACAGGGAGATGACCACCGTCACCCCCAGGCCGCCCAGCACCATCTGCCAGCGGTTTTCCTCCACAAAGGTCTTGCGGAAGCTGTCGGCCAGTCCGGCCCAGAAGCCCGGCGCCGCCCCCTGGGTGCTGAGCCCCAGGTCCTCTGCCCGGACCACCAGCACCACGCCGCCGGTGTAGTGGGCGGTGGCGAAGTCGATGCTCTCCTTCCGCTCCTCGGTGATGCTGATGGAGCCGGAGACGATGTCAGCCCGGCCGCTGACCAGCATGGGCATCAGGGCGTTGAAGTTGGCCTGGGTAATCTCCAGCTCCATGCCCAGCTCCCTGGCGATGAGGGTTACCAGCTCTACCTCGTAGCCCAGGGATTCCCCTCCCTCGCCCACATAACTCATGGGCTCCATGGAGGGGTCGTGGACGTAGCGCAGGGTACCGTTGGGGGCGTCGTAGTCCCCCACGTCGATGGTCTTGGCGGCCTCATCCGCCCCCAGCCACTTGTCCGCCAGGGCGTCCAGGGTGCCGTCGGC